>JAKPFN010000045.1 GCA_029551395.1 Armatimonadota bacterium
GTTTTAATATGAAGACTGATATAAATTCTTGTTTTAACTCTCACTTATGGAGTGGTATACAATTCAACTCATTATTTTGTAATTTATTTAGGAATATGTTACAGTTTTTACTTTTAGCTTCTATTTAAGGTTTTGGGAACAATTATATTATTATAACCAGATTTATTGTAAATCTCTTTCTCAGACAGGTAATTTATTTAATAATAGTTATGCAACTCGTTTTTTCTTAACTGCTTATTACGACTACACTTTGAATAAATATTTTTATCTGTCCACTATGTTTTTATCAGATAAGGATTATAGGTAAAACCTCTACTCATATTCTTCCAACAGCTTAATCAGATAGGACTTGAAGGTTTCTATAAATTCATCCAAATCTGAATATATCTGGAATGCTACTTCATTAAGCACATCTTTTCCTGCATAACCTAATTGAGAGTAACAATAAATATCTATCCCATTTACAGCTATTAAAATAGTATAATTGTAGATAGTAGAGATACCCTCATAGAGGCTATCACCTTTATACCTATCCATGGTATCAATCTTAACTTTGAAATGAGGTTCATCAGAAGAATAAGTTACGGTATATGAAGGTGATTTACGTATCTCATCCCGGAACCTTGTGACCAGCTGCCTACCAAGATAATCTTCTGCATTATTAACAATCTCTACTGGCACATATTGACCAATAAGATAGCCTACCAGACTTATAAAAACTAACAAAAATATTATCTTCTTCATCTTTCCTCCTACTGTTTTTTATATTCTCTTATGCTAAATAATATTGTTTTATGTCAAGATAAAAAGCATCTGCCATTTTATAAAGTATCACCCAAACCTGCAAATGGGTATCACCTGTCACAGTGGTCGTAAAGGTTTATGGGGTGGGAAGATAGTTAGGACTGGCTTTAGACTGTGTCACAGTGGTCTTTGGACGAAGTTGGACGTTCTTGTATCAGGGATTCTGCAAATTTGGACTGTTTTCAGGGTATTTTCAGACCATCGAATTTGTAAAAACTATTAGCTCATTGTTTCCGCTGCGCCGGTGGTGCGTTTTCCCGTATCTGTAAATAACTCCCGGTCTGAATAGAGTCCATATGACTGGTTCACTAGTCTTATCCAGTAAGAACATGCTTATCTCACTCAGCAGCAAACATATGAGCTGCGTTTTACGGCGTTTTGCCTCAGTGCATTTTCTACTTATGGGTCGTTGTGTTCCTGGTATTATTCTGTGAAATATGGGGGAAGCAGATTAATGCTAAAAATCTCCCGAAATCTCCATTTGTTGGCAGAAAGGACTTCCCAAGTTATTGCCATGCAGTAGAGTAGCGCTCAGCAATAACATTATGGAGGCGCTTATGAAAGCGACCAGTTACGAGTTAAAACAGAGGGCGTTCTGGTCAGACCACTGTGACAGGGAGACCACTGTGACAGGTGTCACAGTGGTCCCTGAACGACGAAAAATCACGGAGATGACGACCAATACTGGGCTTGAGCACTGTGACACCAAAAAGGGCAGAATAACTGTCACAGTGGTCCCTTTTTCAACGAGCACTGTGACAGATGTAAAGGCAGTCCGAAATCAGGGAAATATGCCTCAAATGGAGATCAGTAATGGATTCAAGCACTGTGACACACAGAATAGCAGATTTAATAGCGCAGTGGTGCAAAAACTAGCTTATGTCCCGAGGAGGCTTAGGATGAGTAAGCTCAAAGTCGAGGAGCTTATAAAATCGCCTCACAAACTAGAGACCCCTGTTGAATCCGATCGCTCCGCATTCATCGACTTTACACCTCGGGAGAAGTTACCACTCAAGTACGACCGGGAGGCCAGATTAATTGGACACTTCTGCAACCTCGTCATCCGCAGGTTAGCTGTATGCGGATCTAAGGTGGATGAGTGGCAACGGATCGTTCAGGAATACAACAGCGGTCAGTTAGTGCCGGAATTGTATCAGATCAGAGGAGAACGCAAGGAACGAGCTTTGAAGGTCTGGATCGACCAGTATGCCAAGTCCGATCGGGATATGTTCGCCTTGCTGCACAAGAGCAAGAACCTCACTCACTGCCGCAGGGTATCCGAGACCGAGACCAAGGTGCTACTCAGCATTCTGCTGCATCCCAATCAAATCACTATAGGATCTGCCATCAACATGCTCAAGACCCAAGCCCGGCTGGGTTACTTCGAGTCTCCCACCAGTAAGCCAACACTGAGACGCTGGTGCACTGAGTGGATGCAAGACAATCTGGCGACCTGGGAACTAACGAGAAAGGGCAGCAAGTACGTGGCAGAGCATATAGTCAAGACCATCCACCGGGATAACCGCCTACTCCATGTGGGACAGGTTTGGGTAGCTGATGGACACACTCTGGCATTCGACATCCTCAATCCTCAGACCGGGAAAGCCCAACGCATGACCATGATCATGGTCTTTGACTGGGCAAGCCGCTATCCTGTGGGTGCCACGCTTGCCTTCTCTGAGGACAGCCATCACATCCAAGTAGCCTTCCGTAACGGCTTCCTGAACTGGGGTGCCTTGCCGGAGGCGGTGTATCTCGATAATGGCAAGGCATTCAGATCTAAGCTGTTCCATGAGCAATGGGATGGTCACGATCTGGAAGTAGAGTTGAGTGGCATCTTCCCCAAGTTAGGCATCGAAGCCCACTTTGCTGAGAGTTACAATGCCAAGGCCAAGGTGATCGAACGCTTCTTCAGGACCTTCCAGGAGCAGTTCGAACGCTTCATCTCATCATTTAGAGGCTCCAATATCGCCAATAAACCCTCGACCTTGATGCGTAACGAGAAGTGGGCAAAGGCCTTGTTCAAATCACAGCCACCTACTATAGATGAAGCGATCCAGATGATTGGCTTCTATATCAGGCATGTATATGGCGAAAACGTGCACAGCAGCCTGAACGGACAAACACCCTGGCAGGTATTCAGCTCGGCACCTCTGCCGCAGGATAGGTTAGTACAGCCAGACAGGCTCAACTTCATGATGCTGGCAACCGAGCGCAAGGCGATCCGCAGCGAGGGCATTGTGTTCAACAAGCTACTCTACTGGCATGAAGCCCTGATCGACCACATCGGCAAGCCCGCGATCATCCGCTACAATTTTGCTGATGCCAGGTGGATACTGGTCTATGATACCAAAGACAACTATATCTGCCAGGCTGAATTGCGCAGAAGCCAGCATCCCTTTATTCATATCGATAAAAGCAACCCTGTAGCCCATCGGGAACTCAATAAAGAATACACCCACATCAAGAAGCTGCAACGCCTGACCGAGCAACATGCCAGAAACTTCGTGATCAGTAATCAGGAAGCTGTGGATAGGCTGCTCGAACCCTACCTGCAGGCAGCAATCGCATCCGATAACCCCACCTTCAAACAAAGCTCCATCATAGCGCCTCCGGAACCGGGAGCCGAGCAGTTCATGGAGAACCTGGAGCAGGAACTGGTCAAAGACCTTCCTGAATTGGAATTCGTACCCCCCGAACAGCAGAACTATGGATCGGATGAGGAAAACCCGGTCCAGGATGATAACCCGGCTGAGGAACCCAAACTACAGCCGGAAGACATGGAAGACGATGATGACGATAGTTTCTACTCAATGCTGAAAACAGTCGGCATCATAGATTAAGGAGGATCAATGAAACCTAACAAGCTCGTGCAAATCAAGAACGTGATCAAGACTGACGCCTGCAT
>JAKPFN010000047.1 GCA_029551395.1 Armatimonadota bacterium
TGAGCTTCTCTGTTCTTGTGTAGTGGCCTCTGGGGACAAATTGAGTAAAATCAACTCCATAACCTAAAACACTGGATTGGTCTCGCTTTAGATGGTTCTTAATCTTCTTTAGATCCGCTTCAGCAATATCTGCAACACTTGCAGGAGGAGGCGTACCTACCAGAAGCGCCCTGGCTACAGCAAAATAAGCCACATTCCGCCGCGCTGCATCCTTTACCAGTTCGTCCTTTGCTTCAGCAAGGTCTTTTTCAGATGCTTTCAGCATCAGGTCAGTCAACTCGACAGCAGCATCGTATAGCTTTTCAGACTCGACTATCCTCAAGCTGAAGTTATAGAACACATGGTACGCATGGAGCATGGAATCAGTCGTGATAAACGATGGAAATTTATCCGGCCTTTGATACTCGTTGTTCTCATACAAGTAGAACATCTGGATGTAGTCGGTAGGAGTCACCACGAATCCGTTTTTGGCGATTTTATCTATCATCTGCGGCTCAAGGATAGGCTCGAATACCTTCAGATTGACCACATTGGAAAGGTCCGGCTTGATTGTGTATGGCTGAATAACCGGCTTGACCTTGGCATCTTCCGCCAGAAGCTTGTCATAGTCCTCAAGAGACGCAAATCTGTTCGCTGGCTCAAGAGACAGAACTGAAGCAGGAGTTGCAGTTACCTCCGGCACAGGGCCACGCTTATCAACTTCTCTGCCAGGGCCGCGCGTAAGCATAAACGTTACAACTACCGCCAAAACAGCGACAGCTAGAAACGGAGCGGCTGTTACAGCTTTTTTCTTAAAACTCATCTCCTACATCCTCCCGAGATATTAGCTCGATGCCATCCTTCTTGTAATGAACTTTCAGAATATGGCCAGTTCTTTTTACCGCGAAAACATCGTTTTTCTCTGTTCTCAGCGCTTTCAGACCTGCAGTGTCCGAGCTGCAGCCAAGCCAGTCGAATCCAAAGGATCTCCACCGGTATACAGCCACGCGATGACTTCCTTTTGAGGCTGCTTCAAGTGCAACGATCTCATCCCAGCCATCACGGTTGATATCGGCAAGGGTAAAGTCATCAAATCTACGGCTGAGCCTTGATCCGAGCCACTTGGGCATCATCCGCTCACCATTCCAGGAATAAACAAACGGCCTTTTTGCCATAACGGGGTCTTTAGGGCTTTTTTTCCAGACACCTGCGACGATTTCACGCTTGCCATCACCGTCAACATCAGCAATACACAACTTCCAGGGGTTCAAATTCTCCTGCCGCCACACTTCCTGCTGACCATTTTCCCCAGGTTGAAACACCAGGATAGCTCCACCCATCGGATGCCCATTTTTCCAGGTCTTAGCTGTGATAGAGACCGTTTCAACAACGCCGTCGCTGTCGAGATCAGCCTGATGCGACTCTATGACCTGTTCGCTGGTAGTTGCTTTGATCGCAGGATTCTCAACAGATTGCCTGCATCCAGGTATAAGACACAGGCATAGAATTGGAAGTAATATTAACGCTTGGCGCATATTTGTTTCCTGAATGGCTGTTACTAACTATGTAAACGAAGCTGGAAGTAAAAAGTTGACACTGTGGGGAAGAAAACTTAATTGCCGGAAATATAGGAAAAGCCCGGGAGCCGGCTCCCGGGCTTTTGATGGTGCTATTCAACAATCTTCAACTTCTTCTCAGCCGTCAGCGTATCCTGATAAGGTGAAGCATCGAAGGTGGCGACTATCGTGTAATCGCCAGGTTTCCAATCTTTCGGTATTCTCACGGAATACCCACAGGAGCCACCTCACCCAAACGGGGCTTTACCGCTATCCACAATGCTGCCATCCGGAGCTTTGATCTCTACTTCAACAGCAGAAGCTCCGCTGATGCTCATTACTTGTGCGCCCGGAATAGTGAACTCCAGATCGATACGCAGTTCTTCATCCTGTTTTGCCACAATCCCATCTGGTTCGACTTTGATGGACATTGAAAGCGGCCCGCCGATGGTCAGCTCGACTACTTCATCCTTGCCTACCGAAATAGTCTCTATACTGTTCATCGAAAGCATAAAAGTAGACCTCTGTGACTCATCTTTTGTTATGGAAAGGGTAGCGCCAATCTTGTAACTGTCATCAGGCACTACTATTTCCTGACCTGGAGTGACATTAAAACCGCCTCCGGTACCATAGATCATTGAGGTAAATGCGCTGATGCTTTCACCAGTTCCATCCTTTGCTAAAACCTTTATTCTGCCGGTGTCTCCCGTATATGGAGATACGGTGATTGTTTCTCCACTCGGGCTGGCAGTGATGGAATACAGCTTGTCTTCATACTGTACTGCTTTACCGAAGAATTTCGCTGTGCTTATGTCTTCCCTGCTGTCTGAGGTCTGTTCTTTGAACTCGATCATGTCAGCTATGGGCCTGTCGGGAAACTCAAAAGGCTCACCAAAAACACCGTTACCATTCCGGTCTACAAGAATGACAGGCACTTCGCCTTCATCAGTTTTAATCGCTCCACTCCAGGCTCCGGCCATCTCCACTAAAACTCTGGAAACTTCACTCTCTGGCTTGGCCAGATACACACTCAGGTTCACTGCGTACTTTTTAACTGGACTTGAGCTTTCTGTGCCTGTGTGAAGGTTGACTTCATAGAGCTTAGACCTGTCTGTAACTATCAGGCTGTTTACTCGTGCTAACTCTATTGCAGTAGCGTTTTTTAGGTCAAGGTTACTGACTGATGGAATCATGTAAGCGGTGTCGTAGCCTTTACCGCTGCCTTTGGATTCATCGAGGATGATAGTAAACTGAACGCCTCTAGCTTTGATGCACTTGGAGGATTTAAGACCTTCGCAGCTTTTAATCTCCTCAGCCGTCATGTTCTCAAGTCTGAGCATAACGTTCGTTGTACCGTAGCGCGACCAGGATAAGACGCCGGGTTGCCACTGCATCTGGTATGTGCCAGGCTGAAGGATGGCAGCAGCCGCAGGTGTTATGCCTGCGGCTGCGATTATTGCTATGAGGAGGTATGTTACAACGATTCTCATTGTCATCCCCCTACTCGACTACTTTAAGCGATTTCTTTGTTGTGATCTTGCCCTGGTAAGGGGTTGGATCGAAGCTAACAACTATTTCGTATGTTCCTGGCTCCCAATCTTCTGGTATACTCACGGCATACCCACAGGAACCGCCTCAGCCAAAGCTCGATTCGCCGCTTACAAGCTCATTGCCTTTAGCATCTAAGATGACCACCTGAGCGTTGCGGTCAATGCCGATATTGCTGACAGTGTTTTCACCCACTGTGAAGACTAGACTAATATAAAGATCTTCTCCACGCCTGGCTTCGATAACGTCAGATTCGGAGTCTATCCCAACAGTCATCGGGCCGCCGATTTTCAGAACAACCGTTTTATCTTTCTCGATTACGACTGGATTATCAATAGTAACATCCAGACTGAATTGCCTCTCAACAGGGCCTTCCTGTTTGGGTCTTAGTGTTGCGAATTCACACTTATACTTGCCTGGAAGCAGGACAATCTCTCCTCCGCCTTCTGTAAAGACGGCAGTGTTGTCGCTGTATACTACGATAAACGGACAATCGACCGGCTTGTTGTTTCCATCCACCGTTTCGATTTTAAGTTTGCCTGTATCGCCTGAATATGGTTTTATGGTCAGAGAATCCCCCGTTTTGCTTGTTTCGATCTCGTAAAGCTTGCCATCATATGATGCAGCCTTTCCCAGATAGATCAGATGGGTGTATTCATCCGGCTTCGGCATGTCTGGTACTGCTGTGCCAAGATAAAGTGCATCGCCAGGCTGAGGATAGCCTCCGTATTCCTCATCCTCTACTACACTAAACTTGTCGTTAAAGGTGCCATTCTCGTTCATATCGACGAGGATAACATCCATATCACCTTCGCTGGTCTTTATCTTCCCAGTCCACGCACCTTTGATGTTGATGCTTGCGAAGTTGATATCAGGTATATCAGGCTCATCAGATTCCATAATATTGATTGAGACGTCAACCTCGGCCTTCTTAGTGATCTGCGAGCCTTCTTCACCGAATGTCAGGTCGATGGCATAGGTTTGCTTCGGGTCTGAGACCAGCATCTGGAAGCCTTCCCACATCTCAGCACCCTCTTCCTTCATACGCGGATCAAGCATCAGAGGTATGTTGACGACAGTGCTCAGGTCAAGAGGCTCATCACCACCATCAATATCACTGGAGAAGAGGTAGGCAACATCGTAACCTTTTCCGTCACCTTTGGACTCATCAAGGATAATCCGCAGGTTGCCTACCTTGCCTGATAGGCACTTACTAGAAACCAGCCCCACATAGCCTTGCTTCTCTCTGGCTTCCATCACATCCAGTAATGCAGATATTTCCGAAGTGGCTTCATAACCAGTTTTTGTCTGTGGGATTTTCCACTCCAGCTTGTAGGTTCCTGGATGGAAAGTGACTGCACACAACGGTACGGCTGCAGTAGTTAGAAACACTACAGCCAGAAGGATCCTGCAAAGAGATCTCATTTAGGTCATCCTCCTTTTTGGGATGCAGGAACAAACGTTGATATACCGACTATTTATAATTTACCAGCCTTTTACTCTTTTCCTCCTATGATTTCATTATTTTCTTACTGACAGCCCGCTGGTTTTATATCCAATTTACCACATAAATTCATCCGGTGAGAATTTCCTCATGTTAGTTTATCTGAAATGCTTGACGCGGTATATCTAGTGTGTTATATTGATGGCCTCCACAATATGTAGTAGTCTTAGAAAGCTGAACTGGAAATGAAATGCCCATACTGCGGACACCAGGAAGATAAAGTCCTTGATTCCAGGAGCATACGAGAAGGCGAGGCTGTAAAACGCCGACGAGAGTGCCTCGAGTGCGGCCGCAGGTTCACAACCTACGAGCATATAGAGGAAATGCAGGTCATGGTCATAAAAAAAGACCAGCGGCGCGAGCCGTTCGACCGCTCCAAAGTACTGAAAGGTATGATAACCGCCTGCGAAAAACGGCCTGTGAGCATAGACAGGCTTGAATCTGCCGTAGATGACATCGAACGGACTATCTATGACAGCGGCCGCAGGGAAATCAACTCTGATGAAATAGGAGAGATGGTCATTGACAAGCTCAGGCAGATAGACCAGGTTGCCTATGTCCGTTTTGCGTCCGTTTATCGTCAGTTCCAGGACGTGACGCAGTTTAAGGAGATCGTGGATATACTCGGCGGCAGAAGAAGAAAACCACCGGTCCGCAAATCGAAATAATTATTTTATTAATCTGCGCTTACGAAGAAGTAGTATCGCCATGGAGGGAAGGTTGCAATGTTGACACAGAACGCACTAACAGTGCTGGAAAAGAGATACCTCAGAAGAGATGAAGAGGGCAAAACCGTAGAAACTCCCGATGGGATGTTTCAGCGGGTCGCATCTGCCATAGCAGAAGCGGAACGGGTCTACGGCAAGAAAAACTCAGAAGTAAAGGCTATTAAAGATCGGTTCTACGAGATGATATCCAATCTTGAGTTCCTTCCGAACAGCCCGACTCTTATGAATGCCGGACGTGAACTGGGACAGCTTTCTGCCTGCTTTGTCCTGCCTATCGGTGACTCGATGGACAGCATATTCGAGACTATTAAACACACTGCACTCATTCATAAAAGCGGCGGCGGCACGGGGTTTGCGTTCTCTCGTCTGCGCCCGGCAAACGATGTAGTCCAATCAACAAATGGTGTCTCAAGCGGCCCCATTACCTTTATGGATGTATTCAACTCGGCTACGGAAGCTATAAAGCAGGGCGGAACCAGGCGCGGCGCGAATATGGGATGTCTGCGTGTGGATCATCCTGATATTCTGGACTTTATCACCTGCAAAAAAGACAACGACCGGCTGACCAACTTCAACATCTCCGTTCTTCTGACCGAGAAGTTCATGGAAGCCGTTGAACACAACAAAGACTACGACCTGGTGAATCCCCGCACAGGAGCAGTGGTCAAGACTCTGTCCGCACGCAAAGTATTCGACCTGATTGTCAACATGGCATGGTCCAACGGCGAACCGGGGATCATATTCATCGACCGGATAAACAGAGATAACCCTACACCTCACATCGGCGAGATAGAATCCACAAATCCGTGCATTACGGGAGACACTCTTATCTCTACAATGAGTGGCCTGCGCCGGATGGAAGATATTTACAAAGAACAGCTACTGCCTGAACTGGTGCTGGATAGCAGGGAGTGCGGTGAGTGCATCAGCAAAGCATCGCAAGTAGTTGCAACCGGTGTGAAGCAGGTTTATAAGCTGAAAACCATCGAAGGGTACGAGGTTCGCCTTACGGCTGATCATAAGTTGAAGACAACCCGTGGATGGATCCCCGCTTGCGAACTCAAAAAGGGAGACCATATCCATATACTGGACCGCAAAGGCGGCTTCGGAACGGAAGGCTCGGAACGCCTGGGAATGCTGCTCGGTTGGCTGGTTGGCGATGGCACAATGAAGGCAACTGAGGCGGTGCTATCATTCTTTGGCGAGGAGAAGCAGGAACTGGCTCCGATGTTTGCCAGGATGATGTCTGAGGAGGTTGAAGGAACCCAGAGCTTGGACCGGGCTTATACTTTGACCGGCTATAATGTTACAGACCGTGATGAGTATCGGATAAAGTCCCAAAGGTTCTGGAGAATTGCCAAAGAGCATGGAATCCTGCATGGAGACAAGCACCGGGTGCCTGAAAGCGTGATTTGCGGCAGTGAATCTATGCAAAAAGGCTTCCTCCGGGCCATATTTACAGCGGACGGACATGTATCCGGCACGCGAAGCAAGGGAGTCAGCGTCAGGCTTACTTCAATCAATCGTGGTCTGCTGCTTGATATACAAAGAGTGCTGTTGAACTTTGGTATCTACTCCAAGTTGTATCGCAACCGGCGGCCGGAAGGACTGCGAGAAATGCCTGATGCTTCCGGCGGATCCGCGCTTTACATTTGTAAGGGGTACGATGAGCTGGTGATTTCAAAACGCTCGCTTGTAGCGTTTGCTGTGGAGATAGGTTTCTTATCACAGGCAAAACAGGCCAAGCTTCTTGCAGCAATCGAAGGCTACGATAGAGGCCCTTACAGCGAATCATTCACAGCACGGTTTATGTCACTCGAACCTGATGGAGAAGAGATGGTCTACGACATCACGGAACCCATCAGCCATTCATTTGCTGCCAACGGATTAGTAGTCCACAACTGCGGGGAGCAGCCATTGCTGCCGTACGAAAGCTGCAACCTTGGTTCAATCAACCTGGCGAAGATGATAACTATAGACGACGGGCGGCCTGTGGTAGATTATGACAGGCTGCAGCAGGTGGTCCGGCAGTCGGTCAGGTTCCTGGATAACGTGATAGATGTCAACCGCTATCCCATAGAGCAGATAGCAGAGATGACGCGCGGAAACAGAAAAATCGGGCTTGGGGTTATGGGGTTTGCTGATATGCTGATCCAGCTTGGTATTCCCTACGACAGCGAGGAAGGCATCCAGACGGCAGAAAACGTGATGAGCTTTATCTCTGAAGAAGCCCGAAAGATGTCATGCGAGCTGGCCGAGGAGCGCGGAGTGTTCCCGAACTTTGCAGGCAGCGTATTCGATACCCGCGATGCACTGAAAGTGCGAAATGCTACCGTGACGACTATTGCGCCAACCGGAACGCTTTCGATAATCGCAGGATGTTCCAGCGGAATCGAACCGCTCTTTGCCATAAGCTACGTCAGGAGAGTGCTCGACGGCGCGGAGCTTCTTGAAGTCAATCCTTACTTCGAAAAAATCGCCCGTGAGCGCGAGTTTTACAGCGAAAAGCTTATGAGAGAGATAGCCGAACGGGGCAGTGTTCGCGGGTTGGATGGTGTTCCGTCCGATGTCCAGCGGGTATTTGCCACAGCGCTGGATATTGCTCCGGTATGGCATATCAGGATGCAAGCGGCGTTTCAGCGGTTTACGGACAATGCAGTTTCGAAGACCGTCAACTTCCCCGAGGACGCGACTCCTGACGATGTTCGCGAAGTGTATACGCTCGCTTATCGTGAAGGATGCAAAGGATGTACAATCTATCGTTACGGAAGCCGCGAGTCCCAGGTGCTCTCCTTCTCAGGTTCAGGCTCTGGCACTAAGGCCGCTGACGCCGCCGCTACAGCAGAAATCAGCAGGGCACCAAGGCCAAGACCTGCCAGAACATTCGGAGCTACAGAGCGGATCAACACTGGCTGCGGGAATATGTACGTCACTATCAACGAGGACGAATCCGGCTTGTGCGAGCTTTTTGCAGCGATGGGCAAGGCCGGAGGCTGCGCTGCAAGTCAGTTGGAGGCTATCGGAAGGCTGGTCTCGCTTTCACTTCGCACTGGAGTCAACCCAAGGTCGCTGGTCAAGCACTTGAGAGGAATCCGCTGCCCATCTCCTGCATGGGGACCTGGAGGATCTGTGCTGTCCTGCGCTGACGCGATAGGAATCGCACTGGAACGGTATCTGAACGCAAAGGATACAGGTGAAATCAGCGAAGGGATCAGCAAGATGAGCGATAAACTCGACAACCTGATGGGAGCCTGCCCTGAATGCGGCGGCGCTATAGAACACGAAAGCGGCTGTATAGTCTGCAGGCTGTGCGGATTCAGCAAGTGCGGTTAGTATAGCCGGCTGATCGATTAGCTTAAAAGGTCCGGGATTGTCGATTATCTCGGGCCTTTTCTGTTTCCAAGCTAAAGCATTTTCCATGCTATATTCTAAAAGTAGAAGGTCAAGCGTAAGCCTGCCATTTATTATCTAACTGATAGGTATAATATATAGTAACGTAAAACAGGAGTATCGAAAAATGGAAAAAGCAACGTTTGCTGCGGGGTGCTTTTGGGGCGTTGAAGCAGCGTTTCGAAATGTATCTGGTGTGAAATCGACCTCTGTTGGGTTTATGGGCGGAACTACGAAAAATCCCTCTTATAAAGAGGTCTGCACGGACAAAACCGGACATGCTGAAGTAGTTATGGTAGAGTACGATTCGGCTGAAGTGTCTTACGAACAACTGCTGGAAGTATTCTGGAATATCCACGACCCTACACAGGTCAATCGCCAGGGCGTAGATGTCGGCTCACAGTACCGGTCGGCTATTTTTTACCACACTCCAGAACAAAAAGCTGCAGCCGAAGCTTCCAAAGAACAACTCCAGTCCAGCGGTAAGTTCAAAGCTCCGATTGCAACAGAAATCGTGTCTGCAACGGACTACTACCTGGCTGAGGAGTATCATCAGCAATACCTGGAGAAAAAAGGACTGCCTTCATGCCATTGTTAGGTGAAAATCGGAAGCGAAGGTGCAGATTACATTGAAGGCCCGGCTATAATTGACTCAGCCGGGCCTTTGAAGTCATCAAAATCTACTACTCACATTGCTGACTATATCATCAATACTGTTATATGCTTTATCCGGAATCTTTTCCGCAATGGATAATATGTTGTCCGGTGCGTTTTTCTCCTCTAAATGATTGATGATCTCAGACTTGCTTGCAGGGAAACTCAGCCCTTCCAAATACTTCTTGACATCACCTATCGAGCCTAAAAAGTCCATAACTTCAACTACCTCCTGTATGGTCGATTACCTGACCTTGTCTTACCCGGAGGCAGCTTGATATATGGCAGCCAGGCTACTGAGGCGGGAAGTTTTCAGGCATCCATACCGGCAAATCAGCTACCTGCTCCCGAGCTTTCTCGGATGTAGGCACACCCCATGCCTGGAAAAATGGCCCAAGATTTCTCCCGACGGTCTTCGATAACCTGATAAGCCATTGATCCCGCTTCTCATCATCAGTTTTTGGCCGCTCTCCGGCAGGTAAGTCCCGATATTCAACAAACACCTTCTTGTAAGCATCCCAACCAAATGCTTCTTGTATTTGGATATACATGAGAAGCGCAAGGAACGGATCGCTTTTCCATTTTTCGAAGTCCGGGTTGGACAGGTAAGGTTTCATCATCTTGATTCGGCCTTCAGGAGAAAAATCCCGCAGCTCAACAGGCTTTTTGCCGAGCACTGTGTCATAGACATACAGGGTAAACAGGTTGACGGTCACCTCTCCAGTGCCTTCGAATGTCCAATCCGGTAACTGGTGGTTGTGCCCCATCTCATGGAAAAGCCCCCAGACTCCTCCGTGGCTGTTTGAGAGGATTGCGTCTTTGTTTACCATCGTATCAACAATGTCCAGATGAGTCATCATTGGGTAGCCTGAATGCATGTAACCTGCGCTGATTTGGACATCTGCAACGTAGCGTTCAGGCCGCTGCCGATCACGCGGCCAGCCTGCAAGGTCGGCAATTGCATCAGAAATCTGGTCCCAAAGCCTCATAACCGGTTCCGGGTCTTCCAGTTCCCTGATTGCAGACGATGGAACAGTAATTATGACCTTGTCGGTTGCCAGTTCAGCCCAGGGTGCAGGATTTTTACGGTTCTGCTGCCATTGGGATTGAGTGGTCTCGCCCAGTTTGAAGTATGGCGCTTTGACTCCGTTGTGGATTCCGAACGTAAGCTCTCCTAAATCACAGTTTTCCGGCACTTCTATGTAGACCAGTCCTCCAAAAGCATTTGCGGCTTCCTGTAAGAGACTTTCCATCACAAATGTTCTGGTGATTTCAGGCACACGTTTCCAAGTATCCAGGTGCCAGATTGTATCGCTGTGGCAGCCGATTCTGACTCGGAAGTTCTTATCCATTACCAAGGGTGATGCATAAACTGTTATGCGTTCTCCGGGTGCTGCGTAGATACCCGTGCTGTGCCATCCTGGGATGCTGGTGTTGATTTTAACTCGCTCTCCAAGTCCGGCAGCTTCACCTCGGTTCGGAGACGCTCCGGGGAAATCATCTGCTGCAGGATGGGCGCGCACTTCTGTGATTGGACTTCTGTTAATCTCGTTTACCTGCAGTGTGAGGAGCAGTCTGGCAAGCGGGTCTTTGGCAGTAAGCGGTTTTTCGCTGGTTGGAATCAATTCAGACTGGTGTTCTGCCTGAAGAGCACGCAGTTCAGGCAGGATTTCTTTATCAGTGCTCGGTAGAGACATTGCTGCACGAGTCACAATCCAGCCAGCCTGAGCTACTTCATCTTCGGTAAATACGTCTTTGTCTTGTGAATAAGTCTTTATTACATTGAGCGCATGTTTGGCATTGGTAAGTTCTCCAGGCGTATCCTTTACAGAAAAACCATTTTTGGTAGTCCGGTCGAGCATACCATCAGCCCACATGATGCCCAGTGGAGCAAGCAACTTGTTACCGGGAAGTTCAATAAGGCTTTTTCCTGGATTGAGTTGAAGCCATCCCCAACCTAGTCCGGCTGTGATGAACCCTCCTCCAGCCTTGATGAACGCCATGACTGCATCCATATCCGCATCAGAGAACGCCGCAGGGACGGCACACAGTACATCATAATTCGCCAGCTCGGTAGCCTGCAGGGGAAGCGATATATCATCCGCCTGCACCGAATGTTTTCTCAGAAATTCGAGCATTCCCGGTGAGTTCACAACGGCAACACGCTGCTTGGCTAGCTCGTCTTTTCCGGCAGACCAGGAGACTGCATTCAGCATCAATCTGCCTGTATCCATTGTGTTCAACGTTTCTTTATCGAAGTAGCCATCGTGCCCAAATACGACAATCCTGCCGCTTGCTACACGGCCTGCAGCGACGACCGGTTCATCAATCTTCCCAACCTTACCGGTTACAACAGCAAAAGCGTTATCGCCAGACACACAAAGCGGCCCTGGCACACCAGGCGCGGCGATTTCGTTTACGCCATCAAGTAAAAACTCCAAATCCTCTTTAGGAACATCTGCTCTTACTGCCACAAAAGATAAAGTGACAAAAAAGAGGGCTGCAACAAATAATCTTACTCCCATCCTTCTCCTCCAGGTAGAGTTGACTCAGGTAGACCGTAATACCCGCACTTCCTGCTTTCAGTATAGCTTACCTGGCAGGCTTGCGTGAACATTTTATAGAGCAAATTATTTGTGACAAAGCTGTTACATGAAGGAGATGTGCGGTTCAGTCTCAACATGCAGTTACGGAAGAACATCCGGGGGCTAAAAAGCAGCCCCCAAACTCAGATAGAGGATTCAACTCCGTTAAATCAACTTTACATCCATAGTGATGTCCACTCCAGCCAATGCTTTTGAAACAGGGCAGCCTTCTTTGGCCGAGGTAGCATGAACTTTGAAAGTATCTTCGTCAATGCCATCAACCTCAGCTTCTGTCTGAAGGTGACTTTTCGTAATTGTAAACTCGTCACCTGTTTTTTCGACCGTGACTTTGGCTGTAGTGCTGATGCGTTTTGGATTGTAACCAGCTCCGGCAAGAACCGCAGCAAGCGCCATACTGAAACATCCCGCATGAGCTGCAGCAATCAACTCCTCGGGATTTGTACCTGGACCTTCTTCAAAACGAGAAGCAACCGAGTAAGGTCCTTCAAATCCGCTGAAGCTGATTTTTCCATTACCTTCTCTCAGATTGCCTCTCCACTCGGCGTTAGCTTTACGTGTTGGCATGATTCCCCCCTATCTCATGATAAGTATGAAGCAATATTTATGTTTTATACCAACATACCCTGATAGCCCTATCATCTATGATGAAATATATAAAAGAATATTGCAAGCTGGGTAAGAACTTTATAAGCAATAAGCGTAAACAGTTGAATGGAGAGAGTACGATGGGAATTGCATCGTTAATTATAGGAATCGCAGCGATAATACTTTATCTGATAAGCCTACTTCCACTTATTGGTTTTATCAATGTAGTAGCTATTGCAATTGCAGTGATTGGCGCAATATTGGGATTGATTGGGCTTGCTGGATTCACTAAAAGAATAGCTACAATTGGATTAGTAATAAATATCCTGGTAATTATCCTGGGGATAATAAGATAATCCAACAGCAAGTTTATGGTGGCGGTCATTGATTAACAACCGCCACCTTTTATCTATTTTCTCCGCCGGTAAGCGAAAAGAACTCCGGCACACGGCACCAGCAGCGCAAAGAGCGATGAAGGCTCTGGTACTGCAGGGGTATAGTTGGCATAAATAAACGGATTGCCTATCAGGTTGTGGCCCCACATCTGCCTGTATATATCTACCTGATCCTGATATGACAGATGCAGATATTCCGGGCTGTTCACAAGCTTCTGGAGTGCAAACCACCCCTGGCCTACGTAGCCTCCGTTTGCAAGTACATCGTAGATGGCATACTTCTCACCCATTCCATAAGACCACGAAGTGCCTGCTGAGACCTGGCCGATGCTATTGCCAAAGCAGTACATCTGGGCGATGTTATAGTTTGGAGATTCATTGAACGCCGCACTGTGACAGCCATAGATGAATGTCATAATCGCTCCGCCGGTCATACGGTCGATATCATTTGAAGTCACGCCACCAACATCAAATTGCTGACCTTCGCACCAGGCATGACTCATCGGATCGCATATCTCATACCGGTTCTGTTGAAGCAGATTAAGGTAATCCTCTCGGTCAAGATAAGCATCTCCCTCACCAAGGACATCTATATTATTACCGTATAGTTTCGACAAATTGCCGTACTGGTCGAAACTGTTGTGAATACAGTCGTCGTAGTCCTGGTGATCTGCGATTAGGGCGCTGTGGTTGAACTGGACTTGTCCGGTATAGTAAGCATGGGTCTTATCCAGAAAACTGGCAAGAGATGCCTCTGATGTACTTGCCGGAGGGCGCATCCATGAACACCAGACCTCTGGGCCTATATTCGTTCCCCAATCATGATAATCATACATCCCGTTGCCATCCGTGTCCGTGAATGTACAGTCGAGGTCTTCATAGAAGTTACTGTTGATACCTGAGTTGTACCAGGGCCATGTCTGCTCCCAAAGAGCATATTGGATTTGTCCGGCCAATATAACGCCATCAACACCATTGTTGTTGTGAAGTATTTTGATGTAGTTTCGCATTTGCTCTGGAGTAAACGACTCGAAGCTGGCGCTGTTACAGATATGGAGCCTGACATCGAACCTGGCCTCCACATCAGCTTTGTATTGGAGGACTTTATCCATGCATGAAGCGTACTTCTTGTCGATGATAAACGCAACATCGTCTACAGCTATGGCTGATTGGCCAACCATCAACAAAAGTACCACGAGTACTGCAGCCAGCAGCAGTTTTGAATCAAACATACAATTCTCCTTTCCGCTCTCAAAGCGAATCGGACATCCCAAATCTCTCCCGCTACCGTGTCGGTTAGTCCAATACAATAATCGTGCCAACCAGCGCATTATTTCGCATTGGGCAGTTTATTTTATGCTGGGCTGCTGGTTTGAATCAACTTTGTTCTCATTCGAGGTCAAAATGCAGCAATTTCTTGGAGTTTGTCCCAGTCGATATACATCAGGACTATCTCCAGCATCGGATACTGGGACTTTATAATCTGATACGCTTCATGCAGCCGCTCCGTATGGAAAGCCATCTCCTCAACCTGACCGGGAAACCGGCTGCTTCCTCCGTAAGTCCCGCAATCTATGTGGTCCACCATAATCAAACGTCTAATACCATGCAAACTGACGGCTATTTTGAGGGCATTAAGAACAATTTGCCGGTGGGAATCGTCAATTATAGCTTTTGATGCACCTGGAACCGCCAGGATGTCAAAATCTCGGTATCCAGCCTGAGAAAGCAGCTCATTTATCTTCTTTCTGAACCGAAAGTCCATGCAGACGAGAGCAAGGTTCTCACACTCAACACCTTTGTTCCGATAGGGATTGACATATCCAAATGTTGGCATCAGATACTCCGTTTATATGTGTTTACCAAAAGCAGCAAGAGATGTCAATGATCATCAAACCGCACCAGTATTCTTAAAATCTCATAGTCAAACATTTAGATCCTCTCGAACTAGTTTCTACAATATGATAGAATGGTTTGTTGCTAATATGGGGTATACCCGTTAGGAACTCGACAGCTCAAGGTTGAGTCCTTAAAATAGTGACTTCAAAGATGAATCACTTGGAGGCAGTGAATTCGATGCTGAATCACTTGGAAGCAAAAGACCTATTCGCCAAATATGGCATTACACTCGAAGGAACGGAATACACCAGCCTTGATGATGCAGCCAAAGCCATCAGAGAAGGTGGAACATATTTCCTTAAGCTGGTTTCTGACAGTGAAGAAGCCACACATAAGACAGAGTTCGGCTATGTAGCCAAAATAACAAACACATCAGACCTAGAAGAAGCCTGGGAGAAGATGACTTCTACAGCCAACTCCCACGGCCACACCAACATCAGATTTGTTCTTCAGGAAGCACGCTCAGGGCACGAAGTGATGATTGGAGCCAAAAGAGACCCAATCTTCGGCTTCCAGATTATCTTCACTCCTGAAGGCGGTAAATATGCTGAGGTTTATGCTAAAGGTACCCCGCCGTCTGTAAGGGTCGGACGGATTGATATCGAAGAATCAAAGCAAATGATTACCGAGCACGTGCTTTCACCTAAGATTATGGGAGTCCGTGGGGAAGCACCTTCGGATATCGATGCACTTGCCAGATTAATCTCCAAACTTTCTATTTTGATGGAAGAAAACCCTCAAGTGCTGGCGTTCGACTTAAACCCGGTTTTCGTTCATCCTGATGGAATCAATCTGGTGGATGCTCGGGTAGAGGTTACAGACAGTCCCCAGGTTCTGCCGGAAATCGAGACCAACAGAAGCCTGTGGGTATTCATCAGGCCGCAGTGCGCATTAGTGGTTCTGGCTTCAGCCAAACCGAACTCCGTCGGGATGAAGCTTCTGCAGAATGTCATCAAGAGCGTAGGTAAGGCTTACGTGATGCTTCCAACAGGAAAAGGTCGGGAGCATTTAGAGGAACTGGGAATACGTGTAGTAGATGATGTCCCAAGCGGTTGTGATTTGCTGGTCTATGCAGGAATGCCTGCCGATGCGCCTGCAATTATGTCAAAATTCCGGGAAAAAGGCGGCCAGGGCGCAGTCATCATCTCAAGCGACTTCTCAGAAACAGGCAATAATGAGCTTGAAATCGAGCTTCATAAAGCTGCAGGACGGATACCTTATTTTGGGCCGAACTGCTTAGGCGTCTACAGTGCCAGACATAATACGTTTTTCATCGATGAGAAGCGGACTACATATCCGGCAACCAATGGAGGGTTCGCTTTCTTCACTCAAAGCGGATCTTTAGCGGCTGAGTCTTTCTGTGAATACACAAGCACGCATGGAATTCCGGTAAATGCCATAATCTCTCTTGGAAATGGCTCAGGGATTACATTTGCTGAGATTCTTAACCGTGTTGCTGACGAGCCTACCGTCAACGCTATGGTCATCCACCTGGAAGGAGGTCTGAAAGAAGGCGAAGGCCCGCATTTTGTCGAAGCACTAAAGAAGGCAACCAGCATTAAACCAGTGTTGATTCTTCCCGCAGGACTCAGCGAGAAAGGCAGAAAGAGCGCAGCTTCTCATACCGGTAGAATGACTGGAGGGGCTGATGCACTGAAGGCAGCGCTCAAACAGGGCGGAGCTATAGTGGCTGAAAGTGAGGAGCAGCTTCGGTTGGCAGTCTGGATGCTTCATGTCATGCCAAGAGCCGTCGAGAAAGCCGTTATCTTTACAGGCGGCGGTGGTAAAGGCGTTCTTGCCACTGATGCAGCAGAACGCGTAGGCTTAGAGTTAAGGGAAAACCTGCCGGCTGAGTTCAGCGATACGGTAAGACCGCTTATCCCAACTTTTGCAGACCCAACCAAGAACCCGTTTGACTTCACTGGCTCGGTTACATTGGATGGATTTGTGGAAACGCTCAAGCACTCGAAAATGCTGGGCAGTCCCGGCGTGTTTTACTACGGGTATCATGTTCCTGGAGCAACTGTAACATTCAGGGACGGCAAGCCAGTAGGCGTAGATGCACTGCAGGCTATAGACAGGATTGCTTCTACAATTAAGGAGTATGAGCTGCCGTTCGTGCTGCATATTATTGGGGCTACAGGTCTGTCCAAAGCTGTAGAAAGTAAAGCTGAGGAACACGGGATTGTCGTCACCAGGACATCCAGCGCAGATCTGGTCCTTAGCGCGTTGAAACTGACAATGGAAGTGTGGAAACGCTATCCCGATATCGATCTGAGAGCTGAATGGAACAGGGTGCCAGATACCAGCCTTAACTGCCTGTTACCTGATCCTCCTACTCCTGTCAATGCGTGATACTTTAACGTTGTAAGACATAATACAATTGAATACGGGCTGGGCAAAACCAGCCCATACTTATTCTAGAATCATAGAGGGTGAATTCGATGTTGAATCACTTACAGGCAACGGAGCTTTTTTCAAAATACGGAATCCAGCTCGAAGGAAAAGAGTATGCAAGCCTCGATGAGGCAGCCAAAGCCATCAGAGAAGGTGGAACATATTTCCTGAAGCTGGTTTCTGACAGTGAAGAAGCCACACACAAGACAGAGTTCGGCTATGTAGCCAAAATAACAAACACATCAGACCTAGAAGAAGCCTGGGAGAAGATGACTTCTACAGCCAACTCCCACGGCCACACCAACATCAGATTTGTTCTTCAGGAAGCACGCTCAGGGCATGAAGTGATGATTGGAGCCAAAAGAGACCCTATCTTCGGCTTCCAGATTATCTTCACTCCTGAAGGCGGCAAATATGCTGAGATTTTTGCCAAAGTAGCCCACCCGTCGGTCCGAGTTGGCAGGCTCGATGCTGAAGAAGCGCTCGCAATGATTACAGAGCACCCGCTGTCTCCAAAGATAACAGGAGCAAGAGGAGAAGCGTCAGTAGACCTTGCGGTGCTTGCAGACCTTCTGGTTAAAATCTCTCGATTGATGGAAGAAAACACCGAAGTCTGGGCCATAGACTTGAACCCAGTATTTGCACATCCTCAGGGAATCAACCTGGTTGATGCAAGAATCGAGACCGGACCGGTAAGTCCTGTTCCTAAAAAATTCCATACAAACCGGAATCTGTCTGTGTTCAGGCATCCGAAGCGTGTGTTAGCCGTCCTTGCATCCGCTAAGAGCGGGGCCGTAGGAGATATTTTACTCAAGAACATGGCAAGAAAAGTCAAGGACATCTGCGTTATGCTTCCGACAGGCAAAGGCCGAGATAATCTCGAAGAAATGGGTGTACCAATTTTCGATGAAGTGCCGGATGGATGCGACCTGTTAGTTTATGCCGGAATTCCAGCAGATGCACCAGAGATAGTGAGCAAGTTCCGGGAAAAGGGTGGTAAAGGGGCTGCGATAATATCCTCAGATTTTTCCGAGACCGGAAATGTGGAACTGGAAGAAAGACTGAGAGAGGCCGCTGGCGATATGCCCTACACCGGCCCGAATGGACTTGGTATATACTCCGGGTCGCTCAACACGTTCTTTATTGCAGATACCATTGCAGCCTATCCAGACACCGGAGGCTCTGTTGGGCTGTTCTCACAAAGTGGTGGGCTTTGTCTTGAATCATTCTGTGAGTTTCTTTTTGCTCACCGAGTCCCGGTAAATGAGGTATTATCGCTCGGAAATGGCTCTGGAATGAGCTTTACTGAAATCCTCAACAGCGTTGCAGATAACGAAGATGTCAAGCTGACTGTAATTCACCTGGAAGGCGGACTCAAGGAAGGAGAAGGGCTTGAGTTCATAAAAGCGATGAAAAAAGCAACAAAAGTAAAGCCTGTTATCGTTCTTCCAGCGGGACTCAGCGAGAAAGGAAGGAAAACAGCAGCTTCTCATACCGGCAGGATGACCGGAGGTGCCGACGCACTTATGGCGGCGCTTAAACAGGGCGGCGCTATAGTGGCAGACAGCGAAGAACAGACAAGGCTGGCACTGTGGATGATTTGCACGATGCCAAGAGCAACCGGAAAGGCCGTTATTCTGACTACAGGAGGCGGAAAAGGAGTCTTAGCTACAGATTTAGCTGAACGAGTCGGCCTTGAACTCCGTGAAAAGATGCCGCCGGAGTTCAGCGAAGCCGTACGGCCTTCTATGCCGTCGTTTGCAGACCCAACTCAGAACCCGTTCGACTTTACAGGTTCTGTAACGCTCGATGGTATGCTGGCAATCCTGGAACACGCAAAGGTTCTGAACAGTCCAGGGATATTCCATGTAGTTTATCAGGTTCCTGGAACAACCTTGCTAAGAGACAACGGCAATCTGAACCGGTTGGATGTAACCGAAGCAGTTGAAAGGCTGGCTGCTAAGATAGAAGAGAAGGACCTGCCTCTTATACTCAATATCTGCGCGCACTCAGACCTTGCCAGGGAGATAGAAACAAAGTTGGAAAAATACAGCATTGTTGTCACCAGACCTTCCCCTGCTGATTTGATTCTGAGGTCATTGAAGCTCACAATGGAGGTATGGAAGCGGTATCCCGAGGCAGATTTGAGAGTCAAGAAGCTTCCTAAATCGATAGAATCAGATTTATTGACTGCCAGCCGAACGTAAAAAATCGGCTGATTGGATGAATATAGAGCAAAAAGCCCGGTTAACAAACAGCCGGGCTTTTTAATTCCTAATCCCCTCGAAACTAGAGGCCGCTCGTTCTACGTTCGGGCGGATTTATAATCCAGCCCGGAAGTGCAAAAGAGGGATTTGAAATCCCAGATAATTATCTAAATACCAGCAATCGGGATTATAAATCCCTTGGCTATTTTCCGGGCTAAATTGCAAATTTAGCCCGAGTGTGCATACATACAAAAGGGGCAGGTGTTTAGTCTGCCCCTTTGTTTTTTATATAATCCTAATCGTCTACCGATCTATTTCACCAAGTACCACATCAAGAGTGCCGAGTATGGCAACCACATCTGCAACTTTCCATCCACGAACCATATTAGCAAACGCTTGAAGGGTGATGTATGACGGCGCCCGCCATTTTAGCCGGTAAGGTTTTGGCGAACCATCGCTTACAATATACACGCCAAGATCGCCTCGAGAAGACTCGATGTGATGATATACCTCGCCAGCAGGCACTTTGAATGTCGGAGGCAGTTTGTAGTTCAATTTGCCTTCTGGAAGCCCATCCAAAGCCTGTTCGATAATCTTCAAACTCTCTCTAATCTCCTGCAATCTTACTTCATAACGGGCAAGGTTGTCACCCTCAGTGCGAACGGCTACATCAAAATCAAAACGGTCGTAGATAGAGTATGGGTCGGATTTTCGGACATCATAAGCAACACCTGAACCTCTGAGGGTTGGGCCGCTAACACCGAAATCGATTGCCTCTTTAGTGCTCAATTTACCAACATCGCGCATTCTGATGAGAAAAATCTGGTTGCCGGACAGCAGGTCATCATACTCTACCAGCATATCACGCTGTTTTTTGATATACTCGCGGCATTTGGCTTCGAAACCTTCAGGAAGGTCTTTGCTGACTCCACCTGGACGGAAGTAGTTATAAGTCAGCCTCGCGCCGCAGACCATCTCGAACAAGTTTAAGATATCTTCCCGTTCCCGGAAGGCATAAATGAACGGAGTAGTAGCGCCCAAATCTAGTCCCAATGTGCCGAAGAACACCAGATGGCTTGCTATCCTCTGCAGTTCCATCATAATGATTCGGATGTATTCGGCTCGTTCAGGGACTTCAATTCCACCCAGTTTCTCTATCGCCTGAACATAGACCGCGTTGTTCAGCATACTGGAGAGATAATCAAACCGGTCAGTCAGCGGGATAAACTGGATGTAGGAGCGCATCTCAGCCAGCTTTTCTATTCCACGATGAAGGTAGCCGACATCCGGCTTGCAGTCTACGACGATTTCGCCGTCCAGAACAAGCTCGAGCCGCAAGACGCCGTGCGTGCTTGGGTGCTGAGGCCCCATGCTGATCTGGATTTCTTCAGTCCGAAGCCTACCAGGCTCCTCGCAGACCAGTTGACCGCCTGGTGTAGTGTAGCACACCTGGTTTAGAGCAGACGGGTCAGATGCTTCTGCCAGCTCAGACCAGTCATCAGGCAGCCAATGCCGGTCATCCTTAGGAATCTCGTAGTCTTTTCGCAGAGGATGACCTTCCCAACCTTCCGGCAGTAAAATCCTTTTCAAGTTTGGATGACCTGCGAAACGGACACCCAGCAGGTCGTAAATCTCCCTCTCCTGCCAGTCTGCACCTTTCCAAATGGACACAACCGACTCTATCTCAGGGTCATCCCGGTCAATATCAGTCCTCAGAGTGACTTTTTTGTTGCTTGAGAGCGCGGTCAGATGGTAAAGAAGCTCTATTCTGTCAGTACGGTCGATGCCAGTGATGCTTGCAGGATAATCGAAGCCCAAATCCGGCGTTTCTTTTAGAAACTTGCAGATAGGTAGAAGCGACTCAGGTTTTATGGTAAGAACAAGTGCACCGTCAGCTTCTTTCGATTCGATTACCGCATCCGAAAAGTTCTGCCGAACGATGGATTCTATTATTTTGCTCACGGCTGTCTCACCTCCTGGCGCTTCTGCCTCTTGGCGCGTGCCTCAGCCTTAATCTTCTCACGGATCTGAAGACAACCATGAATCAATGCTTCCGGTCTGGGCGGACAGCCTGGGACATAAACATCTACAGGAATGATAAGGTCAACGCCTCTAACTACAGAATATGAGTCGTGGAACGGTCCTCCTGCGTTCGCGCAGCCTCCCATTGCCAAAACATAACGAGGCTCTGCCATCTGCTCATAGAGTCTGCGGACGCGAGGGGCCATTTTTTTAGTAACGGTTCCAGCCACTATCATCAAGTCCGCCTGACGAGGACTGGAGCGGAACATCATTCCAAACCGGTCAAAATCATATCTTGCAGCGCCTGTAGCCATTAGCTCGATGGCGCAGCAGGCCAAACCAAACAGCATATACCAAAGTGAACCTTCACGCGCCCAGCTTAGTATTGTTTCGGTCGTGCCAATAGCAATGCCACCGTCTGGAAGCGGCTCAAAAATCGCATCGATTGGCCGCTTTATAGGTTCAACTTTCTTAATGTCCATATAAGTCTCCCTGCAATCGTGTATGGTAGTTCACACGATGCTGCAATAGAAGCATACTAAGGCTGCACTACATCTCTGCAGACAGCCTTAATCAAAGAATTTCAAATCAACGGTAAATTGCCTTTACTCCCACTTCAGGACGCCTTTTCTCCATGCATAAATCAGTCCTAAAGCCAGGATGCCGGCAAATATTACCATATCCACAATCGCAAATACGGCTAGACTCGTGCCTCGAAGATGCTTGAGAGCCATCGCCCACGGGAAAACGAACAGCACTTCCACATCGAAGATGACAAAAACCAGCATATAAATATAGTAGCCTGGGCGAAGCTGCACCCACGCGCTGCCTTTTGGTTTCTCACCGCACTCATAGGTCGAAAGTTTCTCACCTCTCGGATTATAAGGCCTGATTGCCCACGACAAAAGAAGTGCAACAACGGAAAACCCAATACCAATCACAGCGAACAGCGCTACATATATATAATCACTTGCCATAACAGCTTCCTCTTATTAAATACGACAGCCAAAGGCCATCATTAGCTATTCATATTTTACTATCTCTGCCTTCAAAGTGCCAAATACTGGCGCCATCTCGAACATATTGGTGGCATCGCCTTCAGCCAGCTTGACGTGAGTAGCATCGACAAAATCCGACGGATAAGTGGCATCAAACGCTACCCATTCGCCAACATAACACTCCGCCCATGCATGATAGTAGAAGTGTCCGTTCATATATACGATGCCTGCAACGACCTTGGTAGGAATCCCCACGGCTCTTGCGAGCGAAGCAAACAACACAGAATAGTCCCGGCAGACGCCAACCCGGTTATTAAGCACATCTACAGCCGGACGCGGTATGCCCATATCTGCCTGAGGCTTCATATTCTTCGTGACCCAGGCCCGTATTGTCTTTGCAGCCTTATAGGCCGATTTTTCGTCTCCAACTATTTCAGCGGCCTTAGCTTTGATAGCTGGCGCATCGCTCTGGAGATACGGAGAAGGCTCAAGGTATGAAGCGAATTTTTCATCCTTTATCGGGAGATTAACCGATTGCTTCTCATCAAACTGCGTACATTCTATCACAAACTCGGCCTTCCGGTCTTCACCTTCAGTAGTAAGCCACGTTACTTTCTGGTGGTTATCAGAGATGCCCATCTTTTCATCCAGGTTGCCGGAGAGCCTGATAATCAGCTTTTTGACCTGTCTGGGGTTCTTGATATCTATGTTTGCTCTGACAGAAGTCAGAAGAGCGAAGTCCTCTGGTGGAACATAATCCGAGTCGACACCAGAAACAGCCTGTTCAGCTGTCTCGAGGATCATAGTCAGCCCCATAGCGGTAGTAGTTTTGATGATAGACCCTTCAGCCGTCTGCCAAGTGGTCACATTCCCAACGGTTTTCATTGTATTCTTGATGACGAAGGTATCGTATGTCTTGCCATTTACTTCAAGCTGCTCCTGCCGGAGAACTTCCAGGTCCATTGGGTCTATGGAAATGGTCATCGGGTTGAAATAATGCAGTTTAGCCTTCTGACCGACTTCGATTTTATCTGCGCCGAGAGCATACATGGAGTCACCGATTAGGCTAACACCTTCAGGTATGGGAATGACTTTTTCCGTTGTACTGCCGGCAGATGTGACCTTGCACTTTACTTCTTTCTCGGCAAATTTTGCCTCTACAGTCGTCCTGCCGCCTCCAGATGTCATGTCGAAGACTTGAAATAGAGGGGCAAAGCGTTCGCCAGCATAAACTACAGTCCGCACATCCTGCTGCATGGACTGACCCAGGATGACGGTCTTCATCCTGAAGAAACTGTCTACTTTGGTGCATTTCTGGCCTTCGTATGTTACAGGTTCGGTTGTGATGTGCATGTAACCCATTTTCTGGCCCATCATGTATACGCCCATCCAAAAATCGGACGCGGTTGGAGCAGATTCCTCAGCACATGCGGGGTATGCAAAAATTACGGCCACTGCAATTAAAATCAGCAGCAAGCGGACTGTATGCTTCATTTGAGCCTCCTGTTAGAACAGTTGCGGGGACGTTTACATACGTCGTTCAGCTACTCTAATCCTGTTTATGGCACGTTTCAGTGCAGCTTCGACACGAGCAAAATCGACAGTGTCTTTTTCAATCTGTGCCAGACGCTCAGCAGCTCGTTGTTGTGCTTCGCGGGCACGTTCTATATCGATTTCCTCTGCTTTTTCCGCCGAACTGACCAGAATAGTAGCCTTATTACCTGATACTTCCATAAATCCTGGAGACGCAGCTATATGTAATTCCTCACCATTAGCTCGCCTAACGGTAATTTCACCAATCTGAAGCTCTGTCATTAGCGGGGCGTGGTCGGCCATGACGCCGAGGTAGCCACTAACGCCCGGTACTATGAGCGAGACTACCTCGTCGTCAGATGTAACCACCCTGTCAGGTGTAACAATTTCAAGAGTGAACGTTCTATCCGGCATATTTACTCTGCCTGCATCGTTCGGGCTTTTTCAACGGCCTCATCGATGGTACCAACCATATAAAACGCCTGCTCAGGAAGGTCGTCGTGCTTGCCTTCTAGGATTTCCTTGAAACCCCGCACTGTTTCTTCCCGCGAGACATACTTTCCGGCAAGCCCAGTGAATACTTCCGCAACGAAGAATGGCTGAGACAGGAATGTTTCTACCTTCCTCGCACGGGCGACTGTCAGTTTATCCTCATCAGAAAGTTCGTCTATACCAAGAATAGCAATAATGTCTTGAAGCTCCCGGTAGCGCTGGAGTATCTGCTGGACTCCACGGGCAACGCTGTAGTGCTCCTCACCGACTATCCTCGGGTCAAGAATCCTCGATGTAGATACCAACGGGTCTACAGCCGGATATATACCTCTGACGAAAATCCGGCGCTCAAGGTAGGTAGTTGCATCGAGGTGAGCAAATGTGGTAGCCGGAGCTGGGTCAGTCGGGTCGTCAGCCGGAACGTAAATCGCCTGGATGGATGTTACCGATCCCCTGACTGTAGATGTGATCCGTTCCTGAAGCGCTCCCATTTCAGTTGCAAGCGTTGGCTGATAGCCTACAGCAGACGGCATTCGTCCCAAAAGCGCCGATACCTCACTTCCAGCCTGAACAAACCGGAAGATGTTATCGATAAAGAGCAGAACATCCTGGCCTTCTTTATCTCTGAAGTATTCAGCCATAGTAAGAGCAGAAAGGGCGACCCTCAATCTTGCTCCAGGCGGCTCATTCATCTGCCCGAAGACCATTGTAGTCTTTTCGATGACGCCGCTTTCCTGCATTTCGAGCCAAAGGTCGTTTCCTTCTCTGGTTCGTTCTCCTACTCCGGCAAAGACAGAGAACCCTCCGTGCTCGGTGGCAACATTGCGGATAAGCTCAGTAATCAGAACTGTCTTGCCGATTCCTGCGCCGCCGAACAAGCCGACTTTACCGCCTCTTGCATACGGGCAGATAAGGTCTATGACCTTGATACCTGTCTCGAACATCTCCGTTGCAGGAACCTGCTCTTCAAACGGAGGCGCAGAGCGGTGAATAGGCCACTGTTCTTCAGTCTCGACCGGCCCTTTTTTGTCGATGGCATCACCAAGCAGGTTGAACACTCTTCCGAGTGTCTCTCTGCCTACGGGAACTTTGATAGGCCCGCCTGTGTCTACAGCTTCCATGCCTCTTGTCAGACCATCGGTCGAGTCCATTGCTACGCATCTGACTATATCATTGCCAAGCATCTGTGCAGCTTCGATTGTAAGACCTTCATCCTGCCCATTCTTGACAATTATTGCATTAAGAATCTCCGGCAGTTCATCCGGCGGGAATTGGACATCCACAACCGGCCCGATAACGGAGACTACTTTTCCACTTGCCATGAAAATCCTCCACAGGAGCCATGAGGTTAAAAAACTGGACTGACCACCGGCTCCAAATCCTTATCTCAGCGCTTCAGCGCCTCCTACTATCTCCAAAAGTTCTTTCGTAATCGCAGCCTGTCGGGCTTTGTTGTAAGAGAGTGTCAATTCGTCTATGACCTCGCCTGCATTTTTAGTAGCAGAAGTCATAGCGGTCATTCTGGCGCCATGCTCGCTTGCAACAGCCTCTACTGCGGCTCGAAACACCTGTGTATCTACATAACTGGGCAAGAGCCTGCCGAACAGGTGGGAAGGATCAGGCTCGAATATGTAATCGACCGATTTCTCTTCTTCTTTTCCACCTGTAGGAGGCTCAATAGGCAGCAGTTTCAACACCGTAGGACGCTGTATTGCCGCATTTATGAACTTCGCATAGACCACGTAGACCGCATCGACTTCTTTAGCCGAGAAGAGGTCTCGAACTGTAACAGCAGCTTCTCGAACATCCGCAAACTGGATGTTTGTAGCTGGAAGGCTGCTGCTAAAGACTATTGGATATGGCCTTCGGCGGAAGAATGTGCATGCCTTGCGTCCAAGCAGGAGAAGCTTCACTGTCTCAGGGTCTCTATCTTTGAGCATATCTAAAACAGCGCGCATCAGGTTTACATTGTAGCTGCCAGCTAATCCACGCTCCGCACCGATAACGATTACGGCGATTTTTTCCTCAGGTCTAACCTCAAGCAGCGGATGCTCGACCTGTGTGGCAGCACGAGACAGTTTTTCCAGCATGAAGAACATCTTGTCCGCATACGGACGAGCCGTTTCAGCACGTTCCTGCGCCCTGCGGAGTCTGGCTGCCGCAACCATCTTCATCGCGTTAGTAATCTGTTGAATGTTTTTAACGACGCGAATCCTGCGCCGTATATCTCTCATACTGGCCATAAGCTATTGTCTCGCCTGAAACTCCGCTTTGTATTCTGCAGCAGCCCTGTTAAGCGTCTTTTCGGTCTCTTCGTCAAACTCACCGGTCTTTGCGATCTTATGTCCGACTACTGCGTACTTTTCATGCATAAACTTGTAGAAACCAAGCTCGAATTCTCTAACCTTGTTAAGCGGCACATCGTCCAGATAACCATTAGTTGCTATATAAATAATCATAACCTGATCCTGGACGGGCATTGGCTGATACTGCGGCTGCTTCAGGATTTCGACTATCTTGGAACCCCGGTTCAACTGTGCCTGTGTGTATTTATCGAGGTCAGTAGCAAACTGGGCAAAAGCCTGAAGCTCCCAATATCGCGCAAGGTCGAGCTTGAGCCTGCCTGCAACCTTTTTCATAGCCTTGGTCTGCGCTTTGGAACCAACGCGGGAGACCGACACACCAACATTAATAGCCGGCCGGATACCGGAATAGAACAAGTCGCCTTCAAGGTAGATCTGACCGTCTGTAATAGAGATAACATTGGTCGGGATGTAGGCAGAAACGTCTCCGGCCTGCGTTTCGATTACCGGAAGCGCCGTAAGGCTGCCAGCACCAAGGTCATCAGACAGCTTGGCAGCACGTTCCAGCAATCTTGCGTGAAGATAGAAGATATCTCCCGGATAAGCTTCTCGACCAGGCGGCCTTCTAAGCAGAAGCGAGACCTGCCTGTAAGCCTGAGCGTGCTTGGAAAGGTCATCATAGATGACCAGCGCGTGCTTGCCGTTATCCCGGAACTCCTCTCCCATTGCACAGCCTGCATAAGGCGCTATGTACTGGAGCGGAGCAGGATCGCTCGCTGTGGCAGAAACGACCGTAGTGTATTCCATAGCACCGGACTTTGTGAGTATATCCACAATTTCGGCTACGGTAGAAAGTTTCTGACCGATGGCAACATAGATGCAGTAGACATCCGAGTCCTTCTGGTTGAGGATAGTATCGACTGCGATAGCCGTCTTGCCTGTCTGCCGGTCGCCAATGATAAGCTCTCTTTGCCCTCGGCCAATAGGAATCATCGAGTCTATGGCCTTCAATCCAGTTGCAAGCGACTGATTTACCGGCTGGCGCTCAACTACACCCGGAGCGCGGGACTCTATCTGACGCCTGCTCTTGGCAACTACCGGCCCTTTACCGTCTATAGGCTCGCCAAGCGCGTTCACGACTCGGCCAAGAAGGGCATCACCTACCGGGACGTCGATAATACGTCCGGTTCTCTTAACGATGTCGCCTTCCTTGATCTCCTCGTCCGGCCCCATAACGACCACACCGACATTGTCCTCTTCCAGATTGAGGACCATGCCCATAACCCCATTGGGAAACTCGATCAACTCGCTGGCCATAACGTCCTCAAGGCCGTAGACGCGGGCAATACCGTCTCCTACCTGGAGAACCGTGCCCACACCGACCTCGCGGACTTCCTTTTTATAGGAAGCCAACTGCTTTTCGAGTATATCAGTTACCTCTTCAGGTCTTATATTAACAGCCATTTTCACTCCTCAGAAGAGAGCGCAAAGCAAGAAATGCAAGCTTTGACACTTTACACTTTTCACTTTACACTTATCTTCATCTTTCCAGGAAGTCTTCTTTGAGTCTCCTTAGATGACCGGCGATACTACCGTCCATGACAGTGTCACCGATTTTTACAACAAGTCCGCCAATAATCGATTTATCTATGTTAACTTGAATATCTACACGTTTTCCTGTATATTCGGATAGTTTAGCCTTGAGCAGGGATATCTCTTTGTCAGTCAGTTCTACTGCTGATGTTACTTCTGCCGAGACAATGCCGCGAGCTTCATTTGCAAGCCGAATATATTCCGGTTCAGTCTCTTTAATAATCTCTTCGCGGCGGTTATCTATCAGTAGGTACAGGTAAAAGAGCGTGATTTCGTGAATCTTCCCCTGGAAGATGCGCGTTATCACTTCGCGCTTTTTAGAATCTGGAATAAGCGGCGATACCATTGCATCTTCCAAGTTAGGAACGGTCTCAAATGAATAAGTTATAAGTCCGAGATCGCTTTCGACGAGATCCACTACTCCCGCATCCTGAGCCTGTCTGAAAAGTGCCGATGCATACCGTCTTACTATACTGGTTTCGATCACTTCTTCTCACCCACGCCGGAAATAAATTCGTCAATAAGCCTGCGGTGAGACTGATCGTCCAGAGACCGTTCAAGAAGCTTTGATGACGCTGATATGATGAGGTTAGCGACCTCTTCGCGGAGTTCAACTATAGCCTTCTCACGTTCTCTGGCCAGTTCTTCCTCGCCGCGCAGGATTATAGCATCAGATTTTTCTCTGGCATCCGCGATAATATCGTCCCTTATGCTATGAGCTTCTTTTATGGCTGCCTGAATTCGTTCATGGGCTTCAGCTTCGATATCAGCGAGCCGTTTTTCGTAGTCCCTGCGAAGCTCTTCCATCGCCGCCTTTTCAGTTTCAGCAGCCGCGTAGGTGGAACGAATATCTTCCGCACGCTGATCCATCATCTGAGTAATTGGCCTGTAAAGGAACCTTTTCAGAAGCCATACAAGAAGAATAAATCCGATTATATTTACGACTATAATAGTGGGATCGATACCCAGTTCTTCAAAAAGTGTTTCCAACCAAAAACCTCCAGCCGTCCTGACGAAGGATCTTCATACTTGCTTATGAAGATCCCTCGAAATCAGCCACTAGCTAGCCACCTGCCAAACGTTCCAATACATCCGCGGTTGCGGGCAGCTTTCCTTGGAGCAGGAAGAAGATCAAAAGCGCATAGATGACCAAAGACTCGATAAATGCAAGAGCAATGATCATGGCCAACTGGATTCTTCCGGCTGCTTCTGGCTGCCGGGCGATGCCTTCCATTGCAGATGCGCCAACCTTCCCCTGCGCAATTGCGGCAGAAAGAACTGCTATAGGCAGTCCAAGTCCAACCGCAAATGCCAGCATCACAAGATAAATCATTCCAAATAACCTCCTATCAGACTATTGGGGTCCCGCACTAACAGGTGCTTCCCTGACTTCCTCTTCTTGTTCATGGCTTATCAGAACTGTTATGTAGCCAGCAGTGAGGATAGTAAAGATCAATGCTTGAATTACACTTGTAAAGACTGCAAACACTACCATTGGAAAATGAATAGGCACCACTTTCAACCAGGGCTGGATGATAAACGGAGACAACCCGGCTAGTATCACGATGATCTTCTCTTCTCCAAAAACGTTGCCGAAAAGACGAAGCGAGAGTGAAAGCGGTTTAGCCAGCTCTCCAATAACGTGTATTGGGAACATCAAGGGAGCCAACCATAACGGCTCTCCCATGAAGTGCTTTATGTAGCCCCAGAACCCGTTTGCTCTTATGGCCTGCAGTTGCACGTATCCAAATGCAGTCAGAGCAAGGGCAATGGTCATGTTGAGTCCGCTTGTAGGAGCTCTAAGAAAAGGGATAAGCCCCATGATGTTCATAATTGAAATGTAGAAAAAGAGAGTAGCAAGAAACGGGGCGTATTTCCTACCCTCAGGTCCAATAACACCTTCAACAAAGTTATACAGGCTCGATACAGCCATCTCCAGCAGGTTCTGTAGCGGGCCTGGAACTTTTTTTAGCTTTCTGGTGCCTAGATATGCAATAAGAGTTAGGGCGATAATAACAGCCCAGGACATGTAAACCAGTACAAACGGGCTGCCCTCTACCAGGGCTGAACCTTCATGATGCTCCAATTAGGATCTCCTATCCAATTCCGGACCAAATGTAAGTGCTATCCCTAAAGCTTTAAGAGAGATAACTGCCATTGGAAGGCCAAGGCCTATTGCTAGTCCAATGGGATTAACCCAGGCAGTCTTGAGCACCAACCACAGCGTTAGTGCAATCACTCCATATTTAATTACAGCCAGTATAACCAGCTTTCTGAGAACGCGCTTTGTCTCACTTGTCCATTCCGGGACCATCAACATGGTCACGAGCCGCTCAAGCAGGACAAGCGAACTAAAAGATATAATAAAACCCACCGAAATGCCAATAGCACCGGACAACGTCATGAACACAGAGCACAAGAGAAGTGCAAACAGCCAGACGAACACAGAAGTCCGGTATACTCTCTTTAAAAATCCGGAGTCTATCAAACTAGTCTTCCTTAGACAACACAATCGCTATCCGGATCATCTCAATAAACCCGGCAGCAATACCCATAAGAGTAAAGATGAGCATCATCCACGGCGCAGTTCCAAGTTTAGAATCCAACCAGGACCCAAACAGCCAGCCGATGACTACCGACACCACCATCATAATGCCGATGCTGGATGCTAAACCTGCTTTCCTCATCCAGTTGTAGTCTCTGTTGGCCAACTCGCCGACCTCATCTCAAAAAGCTCGTCAGTTGTTTTACCACTACATTAGCTCAGTGCAAACACTCCTACCGGCAGCTTTTTGAGCGTTAATTGAGGTTTCGATACTCAATCAAACCTTTTCCTCAGCGATTATAACACAGTCGTGCCCATTAGGGGCAAGGGCTTATTCCAAAAAATCTACAAAAACTTTGGAGACTGAACTGTTACCAGCGAAACACTTATTGATCAGCTATCAAAAGCCTTAAGACACTAGCATATAGCTTTAATCTTCGTCAAATCTATGCCAAAAGATATATATCTGCTCGGTTAAGTATATGACTTTAGTTATTTCGGTTGTAGTGACAGTATATTTTAAATTGGCTCTACAATTACTGAGCCTGCTGATAGCAAAGCATGGTATTATCTTTTTATGAAAACCCGCGAAGATAAGCATAAGGATGCAACTGAATACACGCATAAAGCAGAAAAACAGCATTACTGGTCCTGGTTTGTGGTAGCGATAACCGCTGCAGTGTGCAGGATACCGGACTTCTACTTTCCAATGAACAGGGACAGCGGGCTGTTTGCTTATGGAGGCTGGCGGATACTTCACGGCGCTCTTCCATACACGGATTTTTTCGATAACAAGCTCCCTGGCGTGTTTTACATCAATGCACTGGCTATCCAATTGTTTGGCCCGACGATTCAAGGGTTGGTCATATTCCAAATGATCTACGTTGCAATCACTGCGTGTGTTTTCTTCGCAATAGCCAGACGGCTTTGCAGTTTCAGGGCATCCCTTGTCATCTCGCTTCTCTTCGCTTTCTATCACGGCAGCTACGGACTGAGTGACGGGGGCAACTACACAGAAACCTACATAGCACTGCCTGCACTGTTGGGTCTTCTGCTGCTCTTAAAGTGGTCAGACCATCGAACGGGACTGTTGGCTCCATTTGCTGCAGGAGCGCTAGTGGCAGTTTCTGCGCTGATCAAACAACCTGCAGCTTCGCTTGCTGGAGCTATGGTGCTGTTTTTGCTTCTTGGCGACCACCGCAAGCGGGGCTATGCGCCTGCATTGGCTGTTATCGCAGGTGCGGCGGCTGTAGCAGGGCTGACAGTTGTTTGGATGGCCTTGTCTGGGATACTCAAAGATGCCATCGATGCCAATTTAGTCTTCAACCGGCTGTACTTCGACGATTCCTATACCTACGGCATAAAACGTATGCCCTGGAACGTGCTTAGAGGGTTGAACATGGTTGCACTACCTGTGTTTGGAGCGATAGGCGGGATTATCTCGCTCAGACTCCGAAGAACATCTGCAGCCGGTGCAGCCTGGCTATTAATACCGTGGTTTATATTGGATCTATTCGGTCTGGCAATGGGCGGACGGTTCTATACTCATTACTTTATCGCAATTCTGCCTTCTGCCTTCCTGTTGACCGGAGTTTTAATCGATGCCGCTGTTCGCTCTACCAAGTCAGCACTTATTGTTGCTGCAGCAGGTTTGATTCTTTTTTGCGGGCCTATCTGGAAGATGGAAAACACCTCAGACCTTGTTTTGGCTGGTTCACCTATGTGTTCGATAGCAGAGCGGCAGTATTACGCGCTGTACTGGATCATGACCCGGCGGATACCAAAACCTCATGAAGCAATGCTGCCTGCAGAGATGATTGCTGACTGGATCGAGCAAAACACCAGCGAATCTGACATGATCTACGTTTGGGGATGGGATACGAGGATCGCATTCCTCTCGCAGAGGGCGCTTCCTTCCCGCTACCTGCACACACATCCGCTTGGCGCAACAGGATTCAACCGCGACAAACGAATCCAAGAACTTGCAGACAGCATTGAGAAACATCGACCGGCCTATATAGTTGATACAAGCCCGCTTATGCCGACTACAGCTCCGCCGCTCGACCCGACGGCTCCGAAAGCTCCTCAGTTCAGCCCGTTTTTCAGGCTGGATGGATATGAGCCGGTGCAGGACGTTGTTGCCAGACACTACCGGTTGGTAACAGTCATCAGCGGCTGCCCAATATATGAGGCAAAGTAGGAAAGGTTTGCCAGACTGACTAAGCAATCCAACGGGCTGACAGATTACGCGACCTGCATCTTCCTCGCGCTTTTCTTGAGCGCTTTTCCGACTACCTCTACCATATCTTCTACCAGGCCGATGATCCTCGGGTTCTCAGGATTTAGAACAACTTTATCCGGCTGGAACCAGTGGCGTTTGTAAGTCCGCTGGAGTTCCTTTGCGATATCCGGCAGAATCCTGAAGCCATTGGACATTTTGATAATAATCTGCCGTTTTTCCGTTGCTATCGAACCTATTCCAAACTCCGCTGCCCGTATTCTCAGCCGCAGCACAGCAAGCATGTTCCACACTGCCCTTGGAGGATCGCCAAACCGGTCATCCATTTCTTCCTGGACCTGCTGAACATCTTTCATCGATTTTGCCGCGGCCATCTTCTTGTAGAAGAATATCCGCTGGGCTTCAGACGTGATGTAATCGTTCGGTATGTAAGCGTCAAACGGCAGATCAACCGGCGGAAGCGTGACTTCTTCCACTTCTTCGCCCTTCAGTTCAGAAATAGCCTGAGATAGAAGCTGACAATACAGATCGAACCCGACCTGCGCTATCTGACCATGCTGTTCAGCGCCCAAGAGGTTACCTGCTCCCCGGATTTCCAGGTCACGGAGCGCTACTCTGAACCCAGAGCCGAGATCAGTAAACTCCTTGATGGCATCCAGCCGCTTTTCGGCAACTTCACTGAGCGATTTTTCCCGTTTGAACATCAGGTAAGCATAAGCCTGCTTGTCCGACCGTCCAACACGTCCTCGAAGCTGGTAAAGCTGTGCTAAACCCATCTTATCGGCATCGTTGATGATGATGGTGTTGACATTCGGGATGTCCAAACCGCTTTCGATGATTGTAGTGCATACCAGAACATCGAATTTTCTGTCGTAAAAATCAACCATGACCCGTTCGAGATCATCTTCATCCATCTGACCGTGACCGATGTCCACGCGCGCATACGGCACGAGCTTGGCTATATGCGAAGCTACATGAGCGATGTTTTCGACACGGTTATGCACGAAGTACACCTGCCCGCCTCGGTCCAGTTCTCGGATAATCGCTTCCCTGACTATCTCATCTTCGTATTCACGGACAAACGTCTTGATAGGCGTCCGGCCCTGAGGCGGATCGTTGATAACGCTCATATCCCGGATACCTGCAAGCGACATATGCAGTGTTCTAGGGATAGGAGTTGCCGTCATAGTCAGCGCATCGACAGTTTTCTTGAGCTGCTTCAACCGTTCTTTATGCCCGACACCAAAACGCTGCTCCTCATCGACGATCAACAGGCCAAGGTCCTTGAACTGAACATCCTTGGACAACATCCTGTGCGTTCCTATGACGATATCAACCGTTCCAATCTTGAGTCCTTCCAAGACTTCCTTTATCTCCTTGCGGGTGCGGAAGCGTGAAAGCATCTCAATAGAAATGGGAAATGCTCCGAGCCGTTCTTTGAACGTGTTCCAATGCTGCTGTGCAAGGACTGTAGTCGGTGCGAGCACGGCAACCTGCTTGCCGTCGTTTACCACTTTGAACGCAGCACGGACTGCAACCTCTGTCTTACCAAAGCCAACGTCACCGCAGATGAGCCGATCCATCGGTTTAGGCTCTTCCAAGTCTCGCTTGACGTCGTTTATGGCTTCTAACTGGTCAGGAGTCTCCTCAAACGGGAAGGCAGACTCCATTTCCTGCTGCCAGGGGCTATCAGGGCTGAATGAGAACCCTCCAAGCGCCTGCCTCCAGGCATAAAGCTCTATCAATTCCTTCGCCATCTCCCGGACAGCCTGTTTGACGCGCTTTGTGGCTCTTGCCCACTCACTTCCGCCAAGCCTGTGGACTATGGGAGCGTTGCCCTCGCCGCCGATATACTTCTGAACCCTGTCTATCTGCTCAGTAGGGACATACAGCCTGTCATCACCTGCATACTCAAGAAGAAGGTAGTCACGAGATACTCCACCAGACTCCAACCGTTCGATTCCACGATAGATTCCTATGCCATGAGAGATGTGAACGACGTAATCCCCTTCTTTAAGGTCCAGAATCGTAGAGATGGGAATACCTTCTTTAGATATCCGCCTGGGCCGTCTTGTTCTGGTGATGCCGAACACCTCAGCATCTGAGAGCACCGTCAGCTTCAGGTCAGGGATTTTGAACCCGGTACGAAGCGGTTCAGCGCTCATGTAGACACCAGACGCAGAAGACGAATTAAGGTCTTCAGCAGAACCAGTGCCGATATCACGCTCATTCAGCAGTTCTATTGTCCTATCATGTTGGCTTGTTGCTATAACTACTCTAAGGCCGTTGCTTGTCCAGGTGCGAATCTGGTCAGCAAGCATATCGAATTGGCCTGCAAAGGTCTCCATCGGAGAAGACTCCACATGGAATTTCCGGTCAGGTGCAAAAAACGGCACAGCCCTGTCCAGCATCGAAAGGAGCAGAACAGGCCAGCCGGATACCTTTTGCATAGCTGACTCAAGAGTTACATGCTGTCCGCGTGTAGAAGCAAGAAGCAGACCTCTTCCAGCACGGTTGATAAGGACTTCCAGCATCTCCTGCTCGAGCTGGTCCCAATGAGAAGCTATCTGGTTTAGTTCGTCCAGCACTACCACTGCTGACGGCAGCAGGTAGTCCAGAATACTGCACTCCTCTGGATGGATGTATGGAAGATACTCCTCTATGCCGTCGAAAAAGGCAAGGTTGGTGATTCTTGTGATATCGTCTTCTATCTTTTCAGAGATTCGTGCAGCTTCGTCATGTTGTCCGGCTTCCTGGAGCCTGCGGATTTGGTCTTCCATCTCGCTTCGGATGACTTGAGCTGCTGCCTCGGTGTTCTCTGGAGTAAGGACCATTTCTCTGGCAGGCAGCACTGTGACATGCTTTCTATGGCCGTGAGACCTCTGAGAAGACGGATCGAACATGCGGATGCTTTCTACCTCGTCCCCAAAGAGTTCTATCCGCACCGGCTCATCTTCGTTGGAAGGATAGATGTCTATAATCCCGCCGCGCTGGCTGAACTCACCGTGAGTCTCACAGATTTCAGTCCGCTCGTAGCCCAGATCGACGAGTCTTCGCACGAATTCGTCGATTATCAACGTTTCGCCGACCCTGGTTGTTATTCTGGAATCCTGAAGCACGTGTCTTGGCATCGTCCGGCGGAGCGCGCCGTTAATCGGAGCGATAACAACGGCAAATTTCCCGTTTGACAGCGCATCCATTGCTGAGAGCCGCTGGCCTATGACCCTGTAATCAGGCGCTCCTTCTTCGTAGATCAGCGCATCAGACGGTGGAAGCACGTAGATCTCATCGTTGGAGTAGCCAAACTGAGTAAGGTCGTCGGCAAGCCTCTCTGCTTGTTCGCTAGAGTAGGTGATGACAAGCGCAGACCGGCCCAGTTCCCGGAACAATCCTCCAAGGAAGAACCCCTTGGCTGCTCCGGTCAGTCCTTCCAACTGATTGACGCCAGAGGCGTACGAAAGCGCATCCCGAACCTCCCGGAACTCTTTTAAATCGTTATTCAGCTTCAGAACAGGTGCCAGCGACATTCTCCGCGCTCCATTTTAAAACAACATCCGCCATACGGCGTACAACGCCGAAAAGGGCTTTGGCGGGATATAGGGGTAGTGCCAAAACCCTGGGTAAATCCATCAACTGATGACAAAACGAACTATCAGTTGCTATGAGTATTATCGGCAGACAGGTGTCTACCGCGACACATTAGTTTACCACCGGAAGACCCCTGCGTCAACCGAGCGGACGAAGGGGGAAGGGGAAAGTGTAAAGTGTAAAGTTGCGAGTATCGAGTGATGAGTGACGAGGATCTCGTCATTCTGAGATGCACAACCGTCATTCTGAACTTGTTTCAGAATCTGAAAACAGATGCCGAATCAAGTTCGGCATGACGGAAAGACATTATTCTCGCTTGTCCGAGAAATCCGTTCTCGGACGGAATCTCTACGGAAATCTATTCTGTTATCCGGCTTACGCTTTCTTGAGTTCGTTCCGGCTTGTTTTTTTGGCTGTTTTCTGGAACGAACTCAGGATTTTGAGCTTAAAAATGGCTGATTGAGTTTGTTCCGGCGTTTTTCTGCACTGGCCTAACAGTGAAAACATCTGGTTTTGCTGCATAAAGGTATTTGCATAATTACATCGCTTTCCGCACGGGACGTGCGGCAAAACTCTGCCCGGCGCGAGACGGGCCGGGCAATCGGGTATTTACTGTTCATAATTATAAGACAACAACTTGAACAAAAAGTACAGAAAAAACGGGGATGTTTTTAGGATATTTATGTGAACTGATGTTTGGGTGGTTTGATTGTCTTTTTCCTTTTGTATTTGAAACACGAAGGGCACGAAATCTGGCGAAGGACACGAAAGGCTATGGGTAAACTGCTGAGTAAAGATTCTGTGTAATGCTATTAGCTTGAGAATGGTGGTTGTTATATGCGTCGGTACATGCTTTTTGGCGCCGACGCTAACTTTACACTTTTCACTTTTCACTTTACTCTTTCCACTCATCCTGCGTTTTCTTGACAGGCGCTGATGGCGGTGTGATAATTGAAGTAATAAAATGAGGCCTGGCTTGAGTGAAACTGCGGAATCGACCTTGCTGGTTCTCGTCAGCACAGTCGAGGAATGCAGATATAATTTGGAGAAGGTTGCAGCTACCGTGCTTGCTGCTGTAAAGTGAGTGTCGTGATCTCTCTTGAGCTTCGGGACATATCAAAAAGCTTTGGTGCGCGCGATATCTTCTCCGGGATTAATGCTAAAACAGGCCCCGGATGTCTTGTCGTCACCGGCCGAAACGGCTCTGGTAAATCCACTCTCCTTAGAATCATCGCCGGACTGATTGCCCCAACAACAGGTGAAGTAGTGCTCTCATTGGATGGACAGCAAGTGCCGTCTGAACGCAGGAGAGATGTAATCGGGATGGTATCGCCTGACCTCGCGCTCTACGATGAATTGTCAGCACTTGAAAATCTGAGGTTCTTTGCAAGAGTCCGGGGCATCTGTAGAACAGATGACCAGCTTCGGTCTTCTCTTGCACAGCTTGGGCTGGAAGGCAGAGAGGATGACAGGATCGCTTCCTACTCCTCTGGAATGAAGCAAAGAGTGAAATATGCCTTTGCACTGATGCACCAACCGCCAGTCTTGCTTTTTGATGAGCCAAGCACAAACCTCGATGAAGAGGGAATCAGGGCTGCGGACTCGATTATCACAGAGCACCGCAGGCAAGGCATAGTAGTCCTGGCAACAAATGACCAGTCCGAACTGCGTTACGGCGATAATGTGCTTGAGTTAGGAGGATCATAGGCAATGAAAGCTAAAACATCCTCCGAACCAGGCATAATCGAGATGCTGGCCCGTTCCATAGCAGTGCTTAGAAAAGACCTGGTCTGCGAATTCCGCACTCGTTATGCAATAAATGCCATAGTCCTTTTTGCTGTGACGACACTTATAGCGGTAAGTTTTTCTGTTGGCGGTGCAGGGATAAGCCAGCCGATACAGGCCACTCTGCTTTGGATAATCATCTACTTTTCCGCGTTATCAGGGCTTTCCAGAGCGTTTGTGAAAGAAGAAGAATCGCGCACAGCTACAGCGTTAAAACTGGCTGCATCTCCTGGAGCAGTCTTCGGCGGCAAGTTATTATTCAATATTCTACTTCTTTTTATGCTTGAGGTAGTTATTGTCCCGCTGTTTGTGGGTATGATGAGCTTACAGGTCAAAGGCTGGCTGCTATTTGTTATGGTTTTGGTAACGGGGAGCATCGGACTTGCAGTTGCGGCGACTATCGTTGCTGCAATTGTTTCCAAAGCCAATGCAAAAGGGGCGCTATTTGCTGTGCTTTCATTCCCGTTGCTTCTTCCTGTGTTAATAACGGGGATTCACGGCACCCAGGCTGCAATATCAAGCTCTGTTTTTATGTCAGGAATAGATGACCTTAAGCTGCTCGTATCTTATACTGGAGTGATGTTCGTCGTTTCACTCCTGGTATTTCGGTTTATCTGGGAAGATTGATGGTTTTTAAGCTATTACTTGGAATCTGGATGTCGGCTGTTATCGTCGTGGCGTTTTTGTATGCTCCGGCTGCCGAGGGATTTGCACAGCCAGATGCTGCACGCATCATTTTCTTCCATGTGCCAAATGCAATAGTTGCTGCCATAGCTTTTATTGTGGCTGCTGTGTATGCTGTGATGCATCTGCACAGCCGAAGTCTGATGGATGATGCCAAGTCAGCAGCTTCAGCAGAACTTGGATTGGTATTTACAGCGCTGGCAACCATCACAGGCTCGATTTTTGCCCACATTCAGTGGAACAGTTGGTGGAACTGGGACCCCAGAGAGACCGCAATCATAATTCTACTTCTTGTCTATCTGGCCTACTTTGCCTTGCGAACTGCAGTAGACGCGCCGGATAAACGCGCTTCGCTTTCCGCAGTCTACGCCATTCTGGCGCTGCCTGCGATGGTCTTTTTGATGTTCATAATGCCCCGTGTGATGTTCTCACTTCATCCACAGGACACACTAATATCCGAAGGCAAGCTCGATATAACTTACCGTCTGGTGCTTTATCCTGCCATACTTGGTTTTATCGGTCTTTATGTATGGCTTTTCAGAATCAGGACCGCACTGGCAGAGATAAAGCTCAAAATGAGGAGGAACTGATATGTCCGCACTCGCTGCGTTTATGATAACTCCGCTTTTAGTATGGATAGGGCTGTTTCTATACCTGCTGTACATAGACAAACAGATAAAAGAACTGAAGAAATGAAAAGTTACTATATAATTGCTGGTGTAGTCATTGTAGCGTTTGTTGCGCTTGGAGCTTCGTCTTTTATCAGTTCCATGACTCCTTACGTCGAGACTTTCGACAAGGTGCGGGTATCTGAACTGGATAAAATCCAGGTTCCGGGTGATTTGGTCAAGGACAAAGTAACCTACGATATGAAACAGCCTGCGCTCGTCTTTTTCATCCGGGATACAAAGGGTGAAGAGATGAAAGTGATCTACAAGGGAGTCAAACCGAGCAATTTTGAGCATGCAGACAGAGTCGTGGCAGTCGGCAAATATCATAATGGCGCGTTCCAGGCAGAAAAACTGCTTGTAAAATGCCCTTCAAAGTATCAGAAGAAGTAAGGACGATTTATGCATATAGGTGATTTCCTGCTGATAGCTGCGCTTTTTACCACAGCAGTTTCCATAGCAGCATACATATACTCAACAATAGTAAAAAACCGTTACGTGAACCTTGGGCGTTCTGCATATCTGGCTGCTACCGCGCTTGTTATTGGCATCTCAGCCTTTTTCATGTGGTTGATACTTGACAACCACTTTGAGGTTCAATACATAGCTATGAACAGCTCTACGGATCTGCCTCTGTATTATAAAATCTCGGTTTTCTGGGCAGGACAGCAGGGGTCGTTTCTTTTCTGGGCGTTTGTAAGCGGGATTGTCGGGCTTTTCGTGATGCGAAGGGCTAGAGAGTTCGAGCCTGGGCTGATGGCATTCTGGGGAACTGTTCAGTCTCTGCTTATCGTTCTGCTTCTGATAGACAGCCCGTTCATGCTGCTTCCTGAAGAAACCAGGATGCAGGTTATGGACGGCATAGGGTTGAGGGAGCTTCTGCAAAACCCCTGGATGGTCGTGCATCCGCCGGTAACATTCCTTGGCTATACAGCCATGTGCGTGCCTGCGGCATTTGCTATCGCTGCGCTGTTAAAAGGTGACTTCAGTAAATGGGCCAAAGCGACTCTTCCCTGGGCAGTATTTGGGTGGCTGACTCTTGGCGCTGGGATAATCCTTGGCGCTTACTGGTCTTACGGAGTGCTTGGATGGGGCGGCTACTGGGCATGGGATCCGGTGGAGAACGCTTCTCTTGTTCCGTGGCTAACAGGGACAGCACTACTGCATGGGCTGATTGCAGAACGGTACCGGGGAAGTTTCAGCCGAGCGAATATTGTGCTTGCACTGCTTACATTCCTTTTTGTATTTTACTCTACATTCCTTACCAGGAGCAGTGTGCTTGCCGATGCATCCGTTCATACCTTTGGTGACAGCAAAGCAGGCGTTCCACTGCTTGTTTTTATGTCCGTGTTCCTGGCTTTCTCTGCTATCTCGCTTATAGCTGGATGGCGGAAGATGGCAAGCATTCCAAGCTATACCGTGATGAAATCAAAGGACTTTATGTTCTTCCTTGGCGTCATCGCGCTGGTTGGTTCGGCGGCGTTCGTGCTTATCGGAACATCTGCCCCTATCATTGGAAAAGCTCTTCCTGCGAGTGTGGTAGAGAGAATATCTCCTGCGCCACAAATCGAACAGATGGCTCAGACTGCGGACGGTGAGACAGAGAAGAAACCGACAATCCAGGTAGACCAGTCTTTTTACAATAAAACCAATGCGCCTGTTGCTGCAATTGCCGTCCTTCTGATGGCGCTGGCTCCAGTGGCAGCCTGGAGAAGAGAGAAAACCGAAAAAGCTGAGATTATTCCTGCGCTTTTGGTAGGCATCGGGATAGCGGCAGTGGGATTTGTTGCGTTCAAGCTGCACATCACTTACATTGCTCTCGTACTGGGTTTAGTCTCTATTCCTGCACTTTTACTGAACCTTTACAGCCTGGTTCGGATGAGAAAATCCGGCATCCGCGCTCTGGGAGGCTTCATTACCCATATTGGGATGGCTGTTTTCTTTCTTGGGGTAGTGCTTTCTGCCAATCAGAGTAAAACTATCCCTGTCAATCTGCCGGAAGGCGAGCCTCAGACCGTTGAACTGTCTTCATTCGGCAAACCGATTGCAATGCGCGAGTACAAGTTCACGTATGAAGGCACGGAGCCGATAAATGAACGAAAAACCGCGCTCAAGATAAAGGTGGAGCATGACGGCAAGGTGGACCATGCTGTGGTGTCGATGCCTTCGAAGCCTGAGTATCAAAGAGAGGTTCCGGGAGTTCCTTACATTATAAGTTCATTTACCAAAGACCTGTATATCGCACCCAAGTTCCTGCCTACTACCATTGAAGGTCTCGTTGATAAGGGAGAACCAGTGCCGATATCGGATTTTAAGCTGACTTTTACGGATTTCGTACTGCCGGAAGACTTCAACAGCAGCAATATCGTCGTTGGCGCGACTCTTCTAATCGAGTCGGACGGCAAAAAGCAGAGCGTTACGCCGGAATTGGTCACCCGAAGGACTGCTGATACAAAAACTGCCGTTGATGTACCTGGCATGCCTGCAAAGATAAGCATCGACCGGATAAGTGTCGAGGAAAAGACTATATATGTCACGTTCACACCTACAGATGATGAGCCTCAGATGCTCAGTCTGCCCAGGGATGAAGAGGTGACTGCCGGTAAGTATGCGCTTACGTTCAAAGAGTGGTTCTTTCCATCAGGCAGTCATGGCAGCGGAGTTGGGGCTAAGATAGAAGTAACGTCAGACACGAAGACTGCAACTGTAAGCCCGATTTTCGAGCCGGGAAATGCGCCCAAGATAGAAACCGAAAGCAAGCCTGTTATCATACCAGGAACCGGCACAGAAGTGGCGCTGCTTGGCGTAGATATCGAAAATGAGCAGGCAGCCCTTTCAATTACACCGACTTCTGCAGTGATAGATGTCAGCGTGAAACCGTTTATAAGCCTGCTTTGGATTGGATCGGTTCTGGCGCTTATTGGAGGATGTATAGCAGTGTGGCGCAGGATGGCCGAAAGCTCCGAGAGCGATGAAAAGCCTAAAACGAAGAAGGTTTCCCCAAGGAAGCCTGTGCATACATAAAAGTGGGCAAGGTTTATTGATAACCAATCATGGCTTATTATCCTATCAACATAGATTTATCAGGTAAAAAGGCACTTGTAGTTGGCGGCGGTCAAGTAGCGCTCAGAAAAATCAAGACACTGCTTGAGGCAGGTGCGCTGGTGACTGTCGTATCGCCTGAAGTTGTGCCGGATATTTTAGAGTTTGCAAATTCAGGTAAGATAGAGCTGATACTTAGAGGCTATGAAACCGGAGACCTGACAGGTTCAGCCATTGCCATTGCTGCTACCGACGACCAGGAAGTAAACGCGAGAATCTCGCGGGATTGCCAGGCTGCTAATATTCTGATTAATGTGGTAGATAGTCCGGAATTGTGCAGTTTTATCGTGCCGGCAGTGATAAAGCGCGGGGATTTGACGATAAGCATCAGTTCAGCAGGTAAGAGTCCGGCGCTGGTGAAAAGAATCCGGGAAAAGATTGAGGAAGTAATCGGCCCGGAATATAAAGAGTTGGCAGAGCTGATGGGAGAGATCCGCCAGCTTGCCAAAGAGCAATTGAACAGCCAGGCTGAACGGGAGAAATTGTTCAAGCAAATGTTGGATTCGGACATTCTGAAGCTCATTCAATCCGGCCAATATGCCGAAGCCCGTAATCTGGCGCTTAAAATGCTGGATGAAGCAAAGAACAGAAAATAAGTATTGCGTGATTAGATAGATATGCATCTGGTTGTAGTAGGATTGAACCACAAAACGGCTCAGGTAGAAGTGAGGGAGAAGCTCGCGGTTTCGGAAGCGGATCTGCCGAAAGCGATTGAGACGCTCCAAGCCTGCCAGTGCGTCGCTGAGTGTTGCATTCTATCCACCTGTAACCGGACTGAGATTTATGCTTTAATTGACAGCCGCGAGAATGAAGAAGTCCTGTTGGATTTTATAAGCAGCTACCACGGCATCCCTAAAATGAGTTTTCAAGACCATATCTATCGGCACAGGGGCCATAAAGCAGTGGAGCACCTTTTTTCGGTAACTGCAGGGCTGGACTCGATGATGATCGGGGAATATCAGATACTAGGGCAGGTCAAAGACGCTTTCTGCATTGCCGGAGAGTGCGATTCCACAAAAACCGTCCTCAACAACCTGTTCCAGCAGGCGCTTTCGGTAGGTAAACGAGCTAGAAGTGAGACGGATATCTCCAAAGGAGCGTTTTCCATCGGTTATGCGGCAGTTGAGCTTGCCAGATCTATCTTCGGCAGTCTGCAGGAACTCTCCATACTTATCCTTGGCGCGGGAAAGATGGGCGAACTCACTGCAAAACACCTGATTTCCGCAGGCGCGAAGTCAATCTCGGTTGCCAACAGGACTCCAGCACGCGCAGAAGAGCTTGCAGTAAAACTTGGCGGCTGTGCAGTGCCGTTTGAGTCGTTTACTGATGCTATGACACAGGCTGACGTAGTAATCGGCTCAACAGGCGCTCCCGAACCAATCGTCACAAAAGACCAGATGGCAAAGATTATGCGTATCCGCAGGGAAAAACCGATTTTTATGATAGATATAGCAGTGCCAAGAGATATTGAAGCAGACGCAGGCGATCTGGATAACGTATTTCTTTATGATATCGATGATCTGCAGGCGCTGGTGCAGGAATCCGTTGCAGAACGGCATAAGGAAATCGAAAAGGTCAGAGAAATAATTGCTGAAGAGACGAGAAAGTTCAATTCATGGTTCAGAACGCTTGAGGTAGTGCCGCTTATCAAGACTCTCAGGCAGCAGTTCGATGATCTTCGAGAAGCAGAATGGCAGCGCAATGCCGGCAAACTCGGGCATCTTTCTGAGAAAGACCAGCAGACAGTCCAGATTATGATGCAATCACTCATCAACCGTATCTCGCATAACCCGATGATAAAGATAAAGGAGTATGCATCCAGTCCTGATGGTTACAGCAAGCTGGATACAGCCAGGGAGTTGTTTGGCATAATTGCTGAAGAGGTCGAGGATGCGGAGAAGCCAGAACAGAATGACCCGGAGGCCGCTATATGAGCGAGTTTCTTCTAGGGGCAAGTCTGGTGGCTTATTTCATTGCGTCTGCGCTCTACCTTGCCAACCTGCATTTGAAGCACAAACAGCTTGCCGCATATGGTACAGTTGCTGCAATTGCCGGATTTTCGCTGCAGACCTTACGGCTGATACTTCAGACACTGAACCAATCCACACCGTTTGCCAACGCATCGGAAGCTATTTTTTTCCTTTCATGGGCAATAGCAGGATTGTATCTTGCAATTCTGGCATGGTACAGGCTGCCGTCTGTTGGTTCGCTCGCTATGCCGCTTGCTGTAGTCGCGCTTGCTTTGGTCTACAGGTTCCCTACCCCCGCGGGAGGACCGCTTGCAGGCGATGGTTGGATGCGGATACACGTTGTTGCAATCATCACAAGCTTTGCCTTGTTCACCCTGGCATTCTGCTGCGCGGTATTCTACCTGATCCAAAATAAGCTGTTGAAATCAAAACGGATGACAGGGATGTTCCGCAGGCTACCGCCGCTCAAAACGATAGACTCCCTGGGCTACCATCTGGCTTCAATCGGATTCCCGCTGCTTACTCTAGGAATCATCACAGGGATAGTTGGTGTAGAAATGGCGCGGATGCGGGATACGGGCGCTGAAATAAAGCTGGTGACTTCGGCAATTACCTGGTTTGCCTATGCAGCTTACATGGTAGCTCACAGCAGCCCAGGATGGAGAGGGAAAAAGGCTAATTGGATATTGATTGTCGGAGCATTATTGACTGCGCTGACTACTGCGCTTCATAAGTTCTCCTGATCGATTCCGTGGTATAATGTTAGGTCGAATCAATTAAAGAACACCTAAACTGAATATTTTGATGGTTGAAGAGAGGGAACGGGAGACATTTGCTGTCTGAACTCCTACTCCTTACATGTTAAATGAGTTGGTAATCGGCTCCAGAGGCAGTAAGCTTGCGCTTACACAGACCCAATGGATAGCTGACAGGATAAAACTGCATAATCCGGGCATAGAAACCCGAGTCGAGATAATCAAGACCAAGGGAGACAAGATTCTCGATACTCCGCTTGCCAAGATTGGCGACAAGGGGCTTTTCGTGAAAGAGATCGAGGCCGCGCTTATAGACAGCCGGATCGATCTTGCAGTCCACAGCATGAAGGATCTTCCATCGGAAATGACGGAAGGTTTGATTATTGGCGCAATACCACCGCGTGTTGACCCCAGTGACGTGCTGCTGTCCTATAAGGGCAAGCTTTCCGAGTTGCCAGCAGGTTCGAAGGTCGGTTCATCCAGCCTGCGCCGGAGAGCGCAGCTATTACACATTCGTCCCGATCTCCAGTTCGAAGACCTGCGAGGTAATCTCGACACCAGGATCAATAAGCTGCAGGCTGGAGAGTATGATGCCATAGTAGTAGCTTATGCAGGGCTTCACAGGTTAAAATGGAACAGGGACAAAGCCGGAGAAGGTCTCAGCGAGCAGCCTGTAATGGAGAAACTGCCGTTCGATATCTGCCTGCCTGCCGTTGGCCAGGGCGCACTTGCAGTGCAGATTAGAGAAAACGACCATCGGATAATTGATATTGTCTCAAAACTGGATGATTACTTGACACGAGCCGCAGTAGACGCAGAAAGATCGCTATTAGCAGCACTTGGCGGAGGCTGTCAGACACCTGTAGCTGCCTTGGCGATTCCCAAAGGCAGCAATCTGGTCCTTAGCGCAATGGTTGCAGACTTAAATGGTCAGACTATTGTAAGAGCGACCGAAATGGATCGGCAGACAAACGCAGAGGTATTAGGTAGGCGCACTGCTCAAGTCCTTTTGGATTCAGGTGCAAAGGAGATTCTGCAAAAAGTTGCGGAACAACCTAAGCCTGATAACATAGGTGCGGCCTGAGAAAGAGGAAATGGTAAGTAAAGGTAGGACATGAAGGTTGTTTGATTTCTGTCCACTCCATACTTCCACAATAAAAAGGTTTCAATGAGCATTGATGTAGATGTACTTGTATTAGGGAGCGGAATCGCCGGGCTGTCGTTTGCGCTTAAAGCAAGCGCGCATGGAAAGGTTGCGCTCGTCACCAAGAAGAGCGATACGGAATCGAACACGAACTATGCCCAGGGGGGAATAGCCAGTGTAACAGCCCAGGATGATTCGTTCGACCTGCATATCCACGACACAAACGTCGCAGGAGGATGGCTCTGCCATAAAGATGCAGTCGAAATCCTGGTCAAGGAAGGCCCGAAGCGGATCCGCGAACTGATTGACCTGGGAGTCCGGTTTTCAAAAGAAAAAGACCCGAACGGAAAGGTTCATCTTGCCCTGGGACGTGAAGGCGGACATTCCAGGCGGCGGATACTCTACTCAGCCGACCTTACAGGCCGGGAAATAGAACGCGCACTGGTTTCCAACATCAAACAAAAGGAAAACATCCGCATATTTGAGCACCACATAGCCATCGACCTAATCTCAGACGAAAAGACCTGCTACGGCGCTTATGTTTTGGACCCTGATACGGGCGAAGTAATGACCATCCATGCAAAGGTAACGATGCTTGCAACCGGCGGTGTTGGTCATGTTTATCTGTATACCACCAACCCGCTGATAGCCACAGGAGACGGTGTGGCAATGAGCTACCGGGCCGGAGCCAGAATTGCCAACATGGAGTTCATCCAGTTCCATCCGACAACGCTTTATCATCCCGGCGCGAGGTCGTTTCTTATCAGCGAGGCTGTGCGCGGCGAGGGCGGCATCCTGCGTTTGAGTGACGGCAGCACTTTTATGGAGAATTACCATGAGCAGGGCTGCCTTGCGCCAAGGGATGTTGTGGCTCGGGCAATAGATGCTGAACTGAAGAAAAACGGTGATGAATGCGTTTATCTGGACATAACGCATCTGTCTCCTGAGAAGATAAAAGCCCGGTTCCCGAACATATACGAGAAGTGCAAATCTGTCGGGATAGACATAACCAAAGATTGGATTCCGATAGTTCCTGCTGCACACTATTCCTGCGGCGGCGTGTTGACCGATGTAGACGGCAGGACCAGCCTGGACCGGCTGTATGCCTGCGGTGAAGCAGCATGTACCGGAGTACATGGGGCCAACAGGCTTGCTTCTAATTCGCTTCTCGAGGCTGTCGTTTTTGCGCATCGGGCTGCTGAGGACGCAGGCAAAGTATTGAGCGAGTATAAGTCATGGGCATCAGACCAAGAATGCCCGGAATATGCTATCGGCAACCATACCGAACCGATAGACCTGGAACTCGTAAAAGAGCTTACCGTCAAGCTTCAAACAGTAATGTGGAAGTATGTAGGCATCGTGCGGACAGATGAAAGGCTCGCCAAAGCACTGACGCATGTTCAGTCTATCCTGAATACGGCTGAAGATATGTATAAGCATGGGCAGCTTACTCCCGAGTTGATAGAGCTTCGTAATCTGGCACAGGTAGCAGAACTGATCGTTCTTTCTGCTATGGAACGCAAGGAAAGCCGTGGTTTGAACTACAACCTTGACCATCCTGATATTGATGACAAGTTGTGCAAGAAGGATACGGTGATTGTTAAGCCCTTTTGAAACACGAAGAGCGCGAAAGTGACGAAAGACACGAAAGACTAGAGATGGAAGTTGAGGCGTGTAAAACAAAAGGTTCGATAAAAGGTTACGACTTCGACGATGTGACTGGAAAAATCATTGGCGCTGCAATTGAAGTCCACAAGAATCTCGGGCCTGGATTTCAAGAAATCGTTTATCAACGCGCTCTTGGAATGGAATTACAAACAACTGGCTTATTATTTACGAGGGAAGAAAAAATCCCAGTGTATTATAAGGGCAAGCAAATCGATACTCGAAGAGTGGATTTTGTTGTAGAAGACTACATAGTTGAAATAAAAGCACGCAGCGAGTTACAGAAGGAAGATTTTATTCAAGCTCTTTCTTACCTTAAGGCATCTGATTATCCAATTGGGTTGTTAATCAACTTTGGCAGAGAAAAAGTCGAGACAAGGCGTTTTGTCGGACCCAAGTTTCGTGAAAAGAAATCGGATAATCAAAAATAGTGAGTAATATTATATTTCGTGTATTTCGCAGTTTTCGAGACCTTCGTGTTTCAAAATGCATACGCTAAACTTGATAAAAGCAAATGAGTAATAAGACAAACGATAAAATTGTATATCTGATTGGAGCCGGGCCGGGTGAACCTAAGCTTCTGACCATAAAAGGGGCCGAAGCACTTGCTCGTGCGGATGTTGTAGTCTATGACAGGCTTGTCCATCCGGCTGTTCTCAAACTTGCAAAGGCCGGAGCGGAGATAATCTACGTCGGCAAGGAAGCTTCAAACCACACGATGAAGCAAGAGGATATCAACCGGCTGCTCGTTGAGAAAGCAAAGGAAGGCAAGACAGTCGCACGGCTGAAAGGCGGAGACCCGTTTGTATTTGGCAGGGGCGGAGAAGAGGTTGAAGAACTCGTAAAAGAAGGTATTCCGTTTGAAATAATCCCAGGGATAACATCAGCCATCGCTGTACCAGCCTATGCAGGCATTCCGGTAACTCATCGGAAGCTCAGTTCTACTCTTGGCATTTTCACAGGGCATGAAGACCCTGCCAAAGGTGAGTCATCTATCAAGTGGGACAAGATATCGACAGGCATAGACACGTTGGTCTTCCTGATGGGTGTCGAGAACCTGCCGAACATCGTTTCTCAGCTTGTAGAAAACGGCAGGCCGAAAGAAACACCCGTTGCGCTTATCAGATGGGGCACGCGGGTTCAGCAGAAAACGATTGTTGGGACGCTTGAGACCATAGTTGAGCAGGTCGAGAAAGCCGGATTCAAATCTCCAGCCATAACAATCGTCGGTGACATAGTAGGACTCAGGGATAATCTTCGGTGGTTTGATAATAAACCGCTTTTTGGCAAAAAGATAATCGTTACCAGAAGCAGAGAGCAAGCCAGCGTGCTTACGGAGAAGCTGGAAGCACTTGGCGCAGAAGTCATCGAGTTCCCGGTGATCAAAATCGTTCCTCCTGAGGATACTTCCAGCATAGATATGGCTATCCGCATCCTTGGGGCTTATAAGTGGATTGTTTTCACCAGCGCAAACGGAGTTGAGTGGTTCATCAGGCACTTGAAGCGGCATGGATTGGATGTCAGAGCGATGGGTGGAGCAAGGCTTGCGGCTATTGGTCCTGCTACGGCGGCTGCGCTGGAACGTTACGGTCTGAAAGTCGATTATATGCCTTCGGAATACATCGCTGAAGCTGTCGCGCGGGATTTCCCTGGTAAAATCGCTCACAGAAGAATACTTATAGCACGAGCCAAGGATGCTCGGGAAGTCCTGCCTGAGAAACTGGCAGAAAAAGGCGCTGATGTTGAAGTCGCGGCAGTCTATGAGACTGTCATCGAAGATTCAGATGCGGCATCCATCCGTGACATGCTGGCATCAGGTGAGATTGATACCATAACATTCACCAGTTCATCTACTGTGAAGAATTTCGTCAGCCTGATAGGTGATGCAAAGCTTGCTGAGAGTGTCACAATTGCCTGCATCGGCCCGGTTACTGCCGAAACAGCAACTGAACATGGGCTAAAACCTGATGTAGTGGCTGATGAGTATACTATAGACGGACTTGTTGAAGCGATTTTAGCCCATCAATAACTTACGATTTCGGAGGCAGCATCTCGTAATGATAGGAGTAACCAAACTCTACTGCGGTACCGCCACTACCGGCGATGCGCTCCGCTATGGTAGAGAAAGCGGCAGGATGCCCGCGCATCTCCTGCAGTATTCATCAGACAAGAAACCGGTGGTTGTGTGGAATATGAGCAGGCGATGCAACCTCAAATGCGTTCACTGCTACTCTAACTCCGAGAATAAAGACTACGAAGGTGAGCTTTCTACCCAGGAAGCGCGGGATATGATTGCCGATTTGGGTCAGTTCGGCGCACCGGTCCTTCTTTTTTCAGGCGGCGAGCCTTTGATGAGAGAAGACCTGTTTGAACTGGCATCGTTTGCCATCGAGTGCGGCATAAGACCTGTTATCTCCACGAACGGCACGCTGATCACCAAATCTGTGGCTAAACGCATCAAAGAGACCGGTTTCGGATATGTAGGTATATCTCTCGACGGCATCGGAGACATCAACGACGAGTTTCGCGGGGTAAAAGGCGCGTTCAATGCAGCCATGCGAGGTTTTGAAGTCTGCGTAGAAGCAGGTCAGAAGGTTGGATTGAGGCTGACGATGACCCGCCGAAACTATCAAGACCTGAATGCTATCTTCGATTTCATAGAAGAAGAAAAAATCCCTCGCGCGTGTTTCTATCACTTGGTCTACACTGGCCGTGGCAGCGATATCGCAAAGGATGACCTGACCCACGAGGAATCTCGAAAAGCAATGGACTTGATAATGGACCGCACGATGGATTTTCACCGCCGGGGCTTGGAAAAGGACATTCTGACGGTTGATAATCACTGTGATGGGCCATACCTGTATATGCGGATGCTGCGCGAGAATTCCGAAAGAGCTGAAGAGGTAATGCAGCTTCTAAAATGGAATGGAGGAAATCAGTCCGGAGTAGGCATCGGGTGCATAGATAACTGCGGGAATGTTCACGCAGACCAGTTCTGGCAGGAGCACACATTTGGTAATATCCGAGACCGTAAGTTCAGTGAGATATGGATGGATACGTCAGACCCGATAATGGCAGGGCTGAAATCCCGCAAACCTCTTCTGAAAGGCCGATGCGCTCAAGGTAACTGCAAATGGTTAGATGTCTGCAACGGCAACTTCCGGTCAAGAGCCATTGCTGTACATGGCGATGTATGGGCTGAGGATCCGGCTTGCTACCTGACGGATGAAGAGATAGCTTTCTAAAGAACGGAGGCAGTATATGGGATTTCCGATAACAAGAGGTAGAAGGTTAAGACGAACTGAGAATATACGGAGAATGGTACGGGAGACAAGCATCGATTCTGAAGACCTTATCTATCCGTTGTTCGTTACCCATGGGCTTGATGTCAAGATGGAAATCCCGTCTATGCCGGGCGTCTATCATTTTTCGGTCGATACGCTGTGCAAGGAGGCTGAGGAGATATGGCAGCTAGGTATTCATGCCGTTCTGCTATTCGGCATCCCTGCTGAAAAAGATGAAGAAGGAAGTGAAGCGTATTCTCCAGACGGCATAGTCCAACGAGCAGTCCGCACTTTGAAGGAATGCAATCCTGGGCTGGTTGTGATTACTGATGTCTGCATGTGCGAGTATACCTCTCATGGCCACTGCGGAATAGTCGTAGACGGGCAGGTATCCAATGATGAGACTCTTGAATACCTTGCCCGTATTGCTCTTTCACATGCGGAAGCCGGAGCTGATATAGTTGCGCCATCCGATATGATGGATGGACGTGTGATGATTATCCGCGACACTTTGGATGAAAACGGATTTACGGATACAGCGATTATGTCCTACTCGGCTAAATATGCTTCTGCCTTTTATGGGCCGTTCAGAGATGCCGCAAATAGCGCTCCGCAGTTTGGCGACCGAAAAAGCTACCAGATGGACCCGGCCAACCGAAGAGAAGCAATAACAGAAATGGTGATGGACCTGGATGAAGGCGCGGATATAATCATGGTCAAGCCTGCATTGTCGTATCTCGACGTGATAGCCGATGCCAGAATAGAGTTCAACGCACCTATCGCTGCTTATAACGTATCCGGAGAGTATTCCATGGTCAAAGCAGCCGCGCATAATGGATGGATAGACGAAGAACGGGCTGTTATAGAAATCCTGACATCAATAAAACGAGCCGGAGCTGACCTTATCCTGACCTACCACGCTAAAGATGCTGCAAAATGGTTAAAGCGAGGCTGACCTATTAGATAACAGCCTATTGTGTATTCTTATTACAGTCGGTTTGGGTTCATGGGTATGGCTTTCAATACCTGGTATAATCAATCAGTACCAAATAAATAAACACCGATTTAATCTTCACTTAATATTTGCCACATTCATTTAATTCTACTTTTTAACTGATGCTGCTTGCTTCTGGAACCTTACTATATTTTCCATCGTCAAATACTATTGAGCGTTGACTGGCTCATTATAGCGAAATATAGTTGCTAAAGGAAACAATCTACGCAAGCAACTATAAAGGGGAGACAACTATGGATAAAGACCGGGTAATGGAGTGTGCTACGACAATAATGGACACATTCCATTTAATCATGCGCACAGTCGGGCCGGAATCTCAAAAACGCTCGTCGTTGAGTTTATCTTTTCAGCAGTTCCGCACCATGAAAATACTGGAACGTCACGAAGGTGCATCTTTATCGTTTGTTGCAGAGCACATGGGGGCTACTCCTTCGGCGATGTCAAAAGTAGTAGATAGCCTGGTTGAGCAGGGATATATCTACAGACGAACATCTGAGAGTGACCGGAGGAAACTGATTCTGGCAGTAACAGACCCTGGGAAGCAGGCCATGGATGCAATCCATGCTCAAGTTTTGTCTCGCCTGGCTGAAAGACTGACAGGACTCTCCCCATGCGAATGCGAGATGGTGTACCTCGTAATGGATCTTCTACGGTCAAAAATGGTCACCGCTCAGAGTGAGATAACACATCAACTATAAACAGAAAGGTAAAGCATAGTCGTGAAAGGAATGCTACCGTACCTGTTGTCTGCCGTTTTAATCTTGTCATTGACAGGTTATCTGGCAGGCGAAGAACTGCCAACACCAACAGCCACGTTATCTTTAGAAGAGGTTATCAACATCGCACTTGAGAACCAGGTGGATGTTTTGGTGGGACAGAATAATCTTGATGCAGCACAGAACCGCGTGACACAGTCAAAGTCCCGGTACTTCCCGCAAATCTCGGTCCAGAACAACACATTCACCTCAAGTTCGGGAGATGCCCTGACTCAGAGAAGGACCGGCACTGCTATTGCGGTTACCCACAACATATACGATGGCGGACTGCGCGAAGCCAACATCGCCCGAACCAAACACGGCGTAACTGAAAACGAAGCAGCGCTTGCCCGCACTATTCAAGCCGTGGTATTCGACACAACCAGCGCTTACTACGAAGTGCTTAGGGCAAAGCAACTCGCTGAAGTAGCCCAGGCAAGCGTAAAGTATAATGAAGCGCTGATTGAAGTGGTGCAATCGAGGGTTGAGCTGGGCGATGCTGCTTCTGTGGATATTCTGCCAGTGCAATCTCAGTTGGCTGCTGCCAAAGTGAACCTGATTGCAGCCCAGAACTCAGTCCGCGTAGCGAAAATTCGGCTCCAAAACACAATCGGGTTGTCTCCGCAGGCGGAATTCGATGTTCAGCCAATCAGCACACCTCCATCAGCTGAGTTGCAAGCGCTTGAGACTTATCTTTCTGAAGCAATGAACAACCGTCCAGATATATCTCAAGCACAGGCTGCCATAGGCTCATCTAAAGCATCGGCTAAAGCTGCAAAAATCTCGCTTTACCCGATTCCTCAGGTAACAGCAGAATACCAAAGAGGTCTAGGCGGACTGAGCGGTAACAGCACTCAGATATTCGGAGGGATTTCTTTCAACTTGTTTGACGGCGGCGCTAACCGCGCTGCATACAGGGAAGCGAAAGCCAACCAAGAGAGCGCGGAAAAGCGCCACCAACAACTGATAAAAGACATTGAAGCACAGGTCAGACAGGCACATATAAATGTCAATGATTCCATAGAGAGGCTTTCTGCTAGCCAGATAGGACTCGAAACAGCACAAAAGAACTATGAAGTCCAACAGGAAAGATACAAGCAGGGATTGGCAATACCACTGGACCTGCTCAATGCAGAAGTACAGGTCGTAACCGCTCAAACAAATCTCGTTCAGGCACAGTATGACCTATATATAGCAATGGCCCAACTAGACTTTGCAGTGGGCAGGAATGGAGTACAGAATGGGAAACAAGACTAAAAAGAAAAAACGCACCTACTACTGGATTGCCGCGATAGTTGTACTGGCGGCGATATTTATAATCCGCCCATTACTAAAACCTGAAGAGAAACCTATTATACGCACTGTAAAAGTAGAGATGGGAACAGTAACAGCTTCTGTGTCCGCAAATGGAGTGCTTCAACCTCTTACTACAGTTGAAGTTAAATCCAATGTGGGTGGTCAGGTAGTTGAACTGGCAGTAGATGAAGGCGATATTGTCCAGCCAGGCCAGTTAATTGCAAGAATCGATCCAACGGACACCCAAACAGCCTATGAACAAAGCCAGGCAGACCTGGCTGCAGCACTCTCGAAAGTAGACCAGGCACGTGAACAGCTATCTATACATAAGGTTCAAAGTTCCTCGCAGGTAATATCTGCCCGGCAAGCACTTGAAGCTGCAAAAGCAAAACTTCAACAAGTTCAGGCACAGGCTGAAGTGCAGCCCAAGCTGACAAATGCTTCGATTTCTCAGGCTCAAAGTAATCTTAGGGCCGCGGAAGCAGCTTATAACCAGACAAAGAATGCCTTGATACCGCAGAAGCTGTCCTCTGCACAGGCAGCATACGACCAGGCAAAAGCAAGCTATGACCTGGCTCAAAAAGATGTTGCCCGGCAGAAAGGACTTCTTGAAAAAGGTTTTGTGGCAAAGAGTGTAGTTGACTCCGCTGAAGAAAGACTCAGTGTGGCAAAAGCACAACTGGATTCAACTAAAAAGAAGCTCGATACAGTAAAAGATGAGACAGAACTCGAGCTAAGCACTGCACAAGCTAGAGTAGACCAGGCGAAAGCCGAACTGGAAAACGCCAAAGCAAACAGCGTGCAAAACCAGATCAGGCAGCAGGAACTGGCTTCCGCCCGTGCGGCTGTAAAACAGGCTGAAGCAGCCCTGCAGTCGGCACTTGCAACAACTAAAGAGACCAGAGTCCGCCAGGGAGATATCATCCAGGCCAATGCTCAAGTAGAACGATCCAAAGCAGCAGTCGAAAATACGAAAACACAGCTTGGATACACCACAATAACTGCACCACGCGCAGGTATAGTGACCAAAAAGTATGTAGAAGAAGGGTCTATCGTAACTGCAGGGAGGTCGTCATTCTCAGGGAGCGGTTCAGGAGTTACTATCGTCGATATTGCCGACACCAGCCGGATGTTTGCGCTTGTGGATGTAGATGAGACAGATATTGCACAGATTAAACTGGGTCAGCGGGTAGAAATTACAGTTGAAGCTTATCCTGATGAAATCTTTAGAGGTAAGGTAACAAAAATAGCCCCGCAATCAGTAACAGAGCAGAATGTAACTGTAATTCCAGTCAATGTAGAGATAGACGTTTCTGATGCACGGCTCAAACCAGGAATGAATGCATCTTGCGAATTTATAACAGCTCGAACGGAAAATGTATTGATAGTGCCTAATGAAGCCATTACAGAATCCGATAAAGGCAGCATCGTCACTGTGATAGAAGGTGAAAAGCAGATTATCCGTCCTGTAAAGACCGGTTTAGTAGGAAGTGACCTTACTGAGATTGTCAGCGGTTTGAGACAGGGCGAAGTGGTTGTAACTGCAACAATCCAACCTATTATTCCAGGCCAGATGCCAAATGGAAATCAGGGTAGATCTGGTGGAATGAGAGGACCTAGCGGGCCAGGCGCTCCTGGCGGAATGCGTATGCGCAGGTAAGGAAAGAGCAATGATAACAGTCTCAAACTTACATAAGCACTATCAAATGGGCGATATATCGGTGCATGCCCTGCGCGGTATATCATTGGATATAAAAGCAGGTGAATTCGTGGCTATCATGGGGCCTTCAGGATCAGGTAAGTCCACGTTCATGAACATATTAGGCTGTCTGGACAAGCCCAGCGAAGGATCGTTTACGCTTGATGGAGTATCGGTCGCTGAACTGGATGATGATGAACTGGCTTTCATTCGCAACCGTAAAATAGGGTTTGTATTCCAGACATTCAACCTTATACCGCGCCGTCCGGCATATCGCCAGGTAATGCTCCCGCTTATGTATAATCCTGACTTCAACAACAATGCCGAAGAGCGGGCAAGATCAGCACTTGAGCGTGTTGGACTTGGCAACAGGGCTGAGCATAAACCTAATGAACTCTCGGGTGGCCAGCAGCAGCGTGTTGCAATAGCTCGTGCACTTGTAAATAATCCGCCAGTAATTTTAGGGGATGAACCTACAGGTAATCTGGACACTCGGACAAGTGAAGAGATTATGGAGCTATTTCAAGACCTGCATGCTGAAGGCAAGACTGTGATTATCGTAACGCATGAAGAGGATATTGCCCGGCATACCGAGCGGATAATCCGCTTCAGAGATGGTCATATAATATCAGACCAGCCGGTTGAGAATCCGGTTGCGGCAAGCAGTATTTTGGCAACTCTGCCGGTGGAGGAAGATTAATGAACCTTAGAGAGAGCATAGAAGTAGCAATCGAAGGGCTGCTGGCCAACAAGATGCGTGCAGCGCTGACTATGCTCGGTGTCATCATCGGTGTAGGGGCAGTCATTACAATGCTTGCAATAGCAAAGGGCGCGCAGGAACAGACTCTGGAGCGTATCCAAAGCATGGGTACCAATGTGCTTATGGTTATGTCTGGACAGACAAGACGAGGTGCGGTTGTAGGTGGTTTTGGATCTGTGCGGTCGCTGACACTCGATGATGCTGAAGCAATTGAGAAAAAATGTCCGTCAGTTATTGCTGTAGCACCTGAAGTCCGCGAAAACAAGCAGGTCAAGTATAAGAATATGAATACCAACACCACCATCTTCGGGACATCGGAGGATTATCCATCCGTCCGCAACTACACCATACAAGAAGGCAGGTTTTTCAATGAGCGGGAAGTTAGAAGTTCTCAAAAGGTTGCGGTAATTGGGGCAACAACAGCAGAAAACCTGTTCGGTAAAGAATCTCCCGTAGATAAGTATATCAATATAGGCGGAAGCCGGTTCAAGGTAGTTGGGCTGACAGCACCAAAAGGAACCGGCGGATTCGGTGATCCGGACGATCAGATAATGATTCCTGTAACTACTGCTATGCGGCGGATGTTCGGCACCCAATATTTACGGTCTGTAAGCGTACAGGCAAAGTCGATGACACTGCTGGCGCAGGCTCAAATAGAAGTGGAAACACTACTGAGGAAGCGGCACCGCATAAAAGAAGGTGATGATGACGATTTCATAGTCCGCAACCAGGCAGAAGTCATGGAAATGGCCGCAGAAACAAGCCGAGTGTTCACCCTGCTGCTTGCTGGCATTGCAAGCGTGTCCCTTCTGGTAGGTGGAATCGGGATTATGAACATCATGCTCGTATCAGTCACCGAACGCACTCGTGAAATAGGAATCAGGAAAGCTCTGGGGGCAACTCGGAGGGATATTCTGCTGCAATTTCTTATCGAGAGCCTTGTGCTTTCCCTGCTTGGCGGCACAATAGGGATAATTTTTGGGGTTGCCGGATCTGCGATTATTGGGAAAATCACTGGATGGGGAGTATCTGTCTCCATACAATCCATGCTGCTTTCCTTCTCCTTTGCAGCTATAGTCGGCATATTCTTCGGACTTTATCCGGCCCGCCAGGCATCAGGACTCAACCCGATAGATGCTCTCAGATATGAATAGAGGAATTGCAAATCCCTCCCCCACACTCGGGCTAAATTTGTAATTTAGCCCGGAAGAATAGCTGGGATTTGCAATCCCGGTCATTGATGTCTCAGACCATAATCAGGAATCACAGGTTCCTCAGCGATATGTCCGGGAGGGATTGCAAATCCCTCCCGAGAAGATCAACCTGTCTGTGAGGAATTACAAATCCTTCTCGAGAGGGGTAAATTTAAGGAGGAATATCTTGAGGCTCGGCAAACGATTCTTATGGAAGTCTGCAATGTTTGGTGCTTGAGGTAATTTTTAAATGAAAAATACGGCGGTACGCTACCAGCCTTCAGAACGTATACAAAAATTATGGGAACATGCTCGGACTCAGCCTGATGAAATGTTCCTGCCGATATTCAGGGACTACTACTATCTTGAAGGCTGGATGTCTGCAAGGAACGACGCGCTGCCGATCAGAAATGCTGCCGGACTGTGCAATGTAATCGAAAACATGCCTCTTCTGTTGTTCCCGAATGAGGTAATCGTTGGGGAAAGCGGAGATAATCAGCGTTATTCCCAGATTAATTTCATGCCATCGGTTACTCCAGCGTATTATGACAGAGTAAAGGCCAGCAGGCTTACGGATGAACAAAAGACATGTATGCTGGGCTGGCTGGATGAGCATCCGTTTGCCTATCAGACACTTGCACCTGCTGCTCCGCCACCTTCTGAACTCAGGACTGCTGAAGAACGAGGCGTAATCGTAGTCTGGGGAACGGCTCTCAACCACAGCATTCGAGGCTACGAAAAAGTCCTCAGACTTGGGTTCTCCGGGCTTAAAGCTGAAGTAGAAACCGCACTTTCCAACCTGAATTTGACTGACCCTGACGCTTCACAACGAAGAGCCAACCTGCTTGGGATGAAAATGCTCTGCGAATCTGCAGAGATGATCGGCAAGCGGCATGCTGAAGCCGCCCGTAAGATGGCTGCCTCTTGTGATGATCCTGAACAAGCGGACGAATGGAACAGGATTGCTGATATTTGCGAGAGGGTACCTGCACAACCGGCCCGGACTTTCAGAGAAGCAGTTCAGTCTCTCTGGTTTGCCCACATCCTGACAATCTGGGAAGACGGGATAAATGCTAACGGCATAGGCAGAATAGACCAGTTCCTGTGGCCGTACCTGGAAAAAGACCTGGCTGAAGGCATTATCTCTATGAATGAGGCTGCAGAAGTCCTCGCTTCCCTCTGGATCAAGCTCTACAGGCCGTATGATGTTCAGCAGATGATGATTGGAGGGCAAAAACAAGACGGCAGTGATGCAACCAACCCTCTCAGTTACCTGGTGCTGGATGTTACAGAAGGGCTGGGGTTTATTCGCTGCCTGTCCGCCAGATTGCACAAGAAAACTCCACGGGATTTTATCTCACGCTGTGTTGACCTGGTGGCAAAAGGTGGAGGAATACCGTTCTTTTTCAATGATGAAGCATTAATCCCAGCGCTGGTAAGCAGAGGGATTCCTCTGGAAGATGCTCGCGGTTATGCTGCTATCGGATGTATCGAGATAACTATCCCCGGTAAAGCAAATCCTCACGCAGTAAGCCATTGGATCAATCTTCCAAAGTGCTTGGAACTGGCTATCAATGATGGTTGTGACATACTTGACGGAGCACAGGTTGGCCCTAAAACCAGCACGCTGGCAGATTTCAATTCAGTAGATGATGTTCTTGCAGCATATACAAAACAACTGGAATATTTCACGGAGCTGGCTGTTTACGGCTCTAATGCCTTCAGTATGGCTCATAGAAGCCAGTTTCGCCTGCCTTATTTGTCTCTACTTACGGATGACTGTGTTACCCGTGGTTTGGACATAATCGAAGGCGGCGCACGGTATGATTATCATTCCAGCGCTGCAATGGGAATACCGAACGTAGCCGACAGCCTTGCCGCGCTTCATTCAGCAGTATTTACCGACAAGATCATCAGCCCTGAAGATATGCTTGCAACACTCAGGGATAATTTTAAAGACAAAGAAGACCTGAGGCTGTTCCTCAAGAACCGGATTCCGAAATATGGCAACGATGAACCTCTGCCTGATGGCTTTGCAGCAGAAATTGCAAGGCAGTATTGCGACCTTCTCGCAACTCATAAGACTCTGGGTGGCGGGACGTTTTTCTGCCATCTATTTACATTCACATTGATGTTGAGTTGTGGGAAACTGGTAGGAGCTTCCCCGGAAGGCAGGCTTGCAGGCGATCCACTGGCTTATAGCGTGTCGCCGGTTCAAGGAAGAGACAGAAAAGGGCTTACCGCAGCTATCAAATCGCTTGCTAAGATACCGCATCATCTCGCGGCTGCTAGCAGTTCGGCGATACTGGAGGCTGATCCCACGCTTCTTGAGGAACCAAGCAGGGAAGCGTTTGTCGATTTGATGATTACGGCTATTGATTTGGGCGTAGGACAGCTACAGTTCAATGTCGTAAATGCGGAAACTCTCAAGGCTGCACAGAATGATCCTGAAGCATACCAGAACCTTTGCGTGCGTGTTTCTGGTTTCAGCCAGCAGTTCTGCCTGCTCGACCGGGAGATGCAGGACCACATCATCGCCAGAACGAAACACACCAGATAAATGGAAAACACCAAAGGGCTGATCTTCGATATCCAGCGGTTCTCGCTCCATGACGGGCCTGGTATCAGGACAACTATCTTTCTTAAAGGCTGCCCTCTCAAGTGTATGTGGTGTCATAACCCGGAATCAAGGCTCCACAATCCTGAGATTGCGTTCTACAGGACGAAATGCATAGGGTGCGGACGATGCTTGCAGGTTTGCACGAGTGAATCGATCACACCAGGAGATGAGCGGATCGATAGAATAAAATGCAATGTCTGTGGAGAGTGCGCTGGAGCGTGTCCTGCCGAAGCGCTGCAGATTATAGGCCGCACTGCCACCGTTTCTGAGATACTTGATGCAGTATTGCGCGATAAGCCGTTCTATGAGACATCCGGCGGCGGCGTTACACTATCAGGAGGTGAACCGCTGTATCAGTCGGAGTTCTCTTACTCCCTGCTCAAAGTGTTCAAAACAAATGACCTTCACACAACGGTCCAGACCAGCGGATTTTGTACCTGGGACAAGATCGAAAAGGCGGCAGAGGTTACGGACCTGTTCCACTACGACATAAAGGTGATAGATCCGGTAAAGCACAAGCAGTTTTGCGGTGTAGATAACACGTTGATTCTCGATAACGCTCGCTGGCTTGCAGAAATCGGTAATGAGGTTATTTATCGCACGCCGATGATCCCCGGATTGAACGATACACTTGAAGATTTGAAGCATCTTGGAGAGTTCATATTGTCTCTACCAGGCAAGCGGAAGCTCGATCTGATGCTTTATCATCACATAGGAAGCAGCAAGTATGACGCGCTGGGTATAGAATATCCTCTAACTGATATAAAGCCTGAGAATAACCTTAATGAGCAAAAAGAGGTACTTTTATCGTTAGGTGTAGAGCTGGTTTCATGAGACAAATGGCCCAGCAAGTCTACCACTGGGCCATTTGTTAGGTATTTACACACCCGATGGCAGCTTTTTGAAGCACATGAACCAATCTACGCACCTGTAGCCGTCTCCATCCTTCTCAACTCGTTCTTTGGCATCGGACATAGAAGCCGGCGGCTGGACTATAACTTCTTCTCCCGGTTTCCAGTCTGCAGGAGTGGCAATGCCATGTGCATCTG
>JAKPFN010000066.1 GCA_029551395.1 Armatimonadota bacterium
AACTGATAAGGCCCATAAATGCAGCTCATCCTGAAGACAACAGTTTGTAATCCGAAAACTCTGGCATAGTCGAGTACATATTGGTCAGCAGCACCTTTAGAGCATCCGTAAGGGCTGTGGAAGTCCAAATGCTGTTCTTCACATATTCCCGAGGAACTCAGAATTCTGTCTTCAGGCGTATAACGAGTGCCATCTAACGTCAAAGGGATGTTTTCCAATGTGCCATAGACTTTATTAGTTGATGTGAATACCAAAGGAGGTGGAGATTTGAGTGAACGCAGCGCTTCCAGGATATTTAGTGTGCCTCGGATGTTGACCTCAAAGTCATGAATCGGCCCTGAAAGACTGGTTGTTACTGCAACCTGTGCTGCGAAATGAAAGACTTGCGAAGCACCTTCCACAGCACGCATTACGGCAAATGGGTCCCTTACATCAGCGACCTCTATTTGCACTCGTTCTCCATGAATTTCACGCAGCCACTGGATATTTCTTTCAACTCCAGGTCTCCAAAGGTTATCGAGTAGCAGCACAGAATGTCCTGATTCTAAAAGCCGATGAGCAAGGTTTGTTCCTATAAAACCTGCCCCTCCGGTGATTAGTACAGGTTGTTCTTCAATGCCTGAGAACCTTGGAGATCTGCCTAACCAGGCAGTATCCTGTACAGCTTCTATACCTCCGCCTGCCCATAGACGGAACAATAGTTTAGGAGACCCATCGGCTCGTTTGAGGCCAAAGTGGTAATCTCGCTCATCTAGATGGAATCCGTCCACAGTTGGAAGTTTGGGATCAAGGTCGTACGCGGAATACCAGTAGACTCTATCCACCTGAGCTTCGATTGCCTTTACAAATTCCTGCAGTTGTCTGCGTTGGTCATGCTGCCATGTCGAAAATCCAACCTCAGAAATCCATAAGCCAGGTTTATAATCCTGTTGATCCAAAAGCTCCCTTATCTTGGCAACGTTTAGCTCCCAGCCATCCCAAGTGTAGTCATAAGTATTGGGGAACCCGTGAAGACCTACAGCATCGATGTAGGCCATTACTCCGCGTTCAAACATCAACCTGAGCCAGTTAGGGTCTATTGGGCTGAGACCGCCTAGAACCGTCTTTTTTCCTCTATGCTTTGCCCAATAAGCTGCTCCACCGACCATCTCACTGAAGATATTCCAGTCCGGGTCGAGAGTCATATCCCATTCACGCAGGTTGTTTGGCTCATTCCAAAGCTCCATCCACTCAAAGCAGTCACCGAATCTAGTGATTATTACATCCAGAAAATCAGCGTACGCTTTAGGATTACGAGGTGGTGATGATGTTTTAGGCGCAATACCAAGGGAAGGAGGTGTATAGACAAAACACGGGAGCAGTTCAACATTTCTGGCAAGTCTGGGCAGCAGCCAGGAATACCATTCTTCTCCTCCCGGAGCAAGCCAGTCAGCCCATGAGACCTGAGTCCGCAAGTGCTTTATCCCAAGTGTTTGAAGGTCAGCAAGCACTCGCTCGACTTGTTCATACTCACCTGGCCTGAACCATTCCAATATTCCAATAGTTGGTATAGATTTGTGGTTTCTGATGCGTCTTGTGGAACTTCCTGGCGTGTAAATGCTATCTGACCCTGATTCATTAGACGTCATACTACTAAACCTCGTAATGCCATTTCATCTCGCGCGATGTTTACCTTATCGACAGCCTCCTGTTCCTGGAGCCAGCCAGCCAACTCTGTTATACCTGTCTCCAAAGTCACGGAAGGTTCATAATGGAGTACATTTCTGGCAAGTGTGATGTCTGCAAAGCAATGTCTGATGTCGCCTACTCGATATTTACCTGCAATTTCCGGCACCAGCGTTGTTTTTCCCAATGCTGTAGCCATTCGTTCCGCTACTTCCCGGATGGTATAGTGATTTCCACTGCCGATATTGATTACATGTCCTGGGGCATCGGGAGATTCGATTGCCAATCTGCATGCCCGTGCAATATCCAAGACGCTGACAAAATCCCGCCGCTGAAGGCCGTCTTCGAAAATCAGCGGCGGATGGTTGTTCAACAGACGTGATGCGAATATTGCCAGGACTCCCGTATAAGGGTTAGAAAGCGCCTGTCTTGTTCCGAACACATTAAAGAACCGAAGGGCAACGGTCGGGATACCGTAGGCACGGCCTATCATCAGGCACATCTGCTCCTGGTCGTATTTAGAGAGCGCATAGACGGACTCAATACAAGGTGTTTTGGTCTCAGGTGTTGGAACAGGCACAAGAACTTCTCCCTGGGCATTGTATACTTCCCATTTTTCTGCTTTTAGCTGTTCCAGTCTTCTAGTTACTCCCGAACATATACTGCCGTCCGGCGCTAAATACAAACCTTCACCATAAAGACTCATGCTGGATGCAACAACCAGCCGTTCTACAGGATGTTCGGTCAGGGCTTCGAGTAAAACGGCAGTGCCCAGGTTGTTTACATCGGTATAGCGGGCAATATCGTACATGCTTTGCCCGACACCTACCACAGCAGCAAAGTGATAAACAGCATCTATACCATCAAGGGCTTTACGGACTGCCTCTGGGTTCCTGACATCTCCGATTATCAGCTCGACATCAGGATTCAGGTAATCCGGCCTTTTGGCATCTGGACCATGGACTTGAGGCGACAGATTATCAAGTGCTCGGACGCTGTAGCCATGGGCAAGAAGATGATCTGCCAAGTGTGAACCAATGAAACCAGCTCCGCCAGTGATTAGAATATGCTTTTTGACTCCCATGATTTTGTTCCCTTTGTATATTTACTGGTGAAATGTTACGTGTCGCTGGCTGCAAATGCGGTTCTGAGGCAAGTTATGTAAGAGGCCCTGGCTGCAGCCCTCGCATTTATAGTCTGTTTATCCTGATGATAATAACCTTAGCTACTTAGTTTTAAACATCAAGACCAATTTGATAATGTTGAGGATGATTTGGTGGAAAATGCTCAGGAGGTGGTTCATCTGGCTTTATCGAACATAATTGCGACAACTTGGCCCTGGGTTTGGGATGTATTTATTCCCGCACCCCAGGCTGTTGTTCTTGATGCAGCAGTGAAAGTGTTTGTTTTTTCAGCCTATGTAGTCTATCCTTACATAGGTCCGTATTCTTCTTCTTTGGGTACATGATGCTCTTCTATGTGCTGCATACCTTTTAGCACAGTAGCAACTCTGGCAACGCGGCTGCCAAGATTTCGAGCTGTAGTAAGTTCAGGTTCGGATGGTTGTCTCGTTCCATCAGGCCCTGCAAGCGTGGCAGGTCCGTATGGAGAGCCGCCAATTCCGTCGGTAACTAGAATTTGAGGATTTTGTCCATAAGGAGTGCCAACCAGGATCATCCCAAGATGCAGAAGAGGGATCATTGCGGTGATAATAGTCGTCTCTTGACCTCCATGTATGGTTGCAGTCGATGTAAACACACCTGCAGCCTTGTCTTCCAGCTCTCCAGCATTCCAGAGAGGGCCAGTAGTATCAATAAACTGTTTCATTTGGGAAGTAACGTTTCCATATCGAGTCGGAGAGCCCCAACAGATGCCATCAGCCCATCGGAGGTCATCTAAAGTGGCTTCAGGTACATCTTTCTGAGCTTCTTGTGCTTCAATATATGCTGGCTGAGAACTCATTGCCTGCTGTGCAGCCGGTATTTCCGGCACTTTACGGATTCTTACATCAATGTCTGCTACACTCTTTGCTCCTTCTGCAACAGCTTGAGCCATCTTATATGTATGTCCGTAGGCAGAGTAGTATACTACGAGTACATTTGTCGGCATAACAATCATCTCCTGATTTACCTGTGTTAGTACTGCAAAAGCTTACCCTGGTAGCTTTAGTGGCAAACAGAAAGGTTTTAAGGTAAAGGTGTGGTACATTTAAAAGGGTCCGCCGATGAACCGACGAACCCTAATCTGGTGGAGCCAAGGGGATTCGAACCCCTGACCTATTGGCTGCCAGCCAACCGCTCTCCCAGCTGAGCTATGGCCCCAAATGCCTAATTAATATACCATTTACTTGGAATTGCGTCAAGAGGAGATTTGCTTGTTTGCTTGTTTGAACTACGGCTGCTAGTAGGATAACTCAAGTAAAGGACACTAATCAGTAAGTATGCTGCCCAGATTACCTTTTAACTGCTTAAACCGCATTGCAACGACATATTGGTCATCGTCCGTGTTGGATTCTTTGGCACGCAGGACTTCGCCTACTGCAGTAAACGGGCCGACTGAACCGCATCGGTCAGTCTCCAGGTAAACAAGCTCGCCTGGCTCAAGGAAATCAGGAATCAGCACTTTAATCCCACTGGAGCTTATGTCATAGGATTTCCCTGTTGCAAAGCCGGTTGGTATTGCGTCTTCTGCAGAGATACGTCCGTATCTTATATCCGTTTCTATCTTGTATCGAGGAGATTGCCTGCGTTGAGTCCGGTAAATAACCCCTGGTTTATCCAGGACCACGACAGGGTCATCGAGAGCATCTTTTAAAGCTAAAACGTAGCTATTGAAGCTGTAGAATGCATCGTTTGCTGCAAGCCCAACTCGAACGGGAGTGCGAGGAGAGATATCGACCAGAGAACCATCACGAACAGGCGCCAGAAGTGAGATGGTGCGGTCATCTCTGCTTTCTATCCGGGTTGGATAGAAGCCTCCAATCCTGCCATTTAATACCTCAAGGACAACTGGCTGGAATTTTGCGAAAAGAGTTGTATCGTCAGGGATGCTTTTTCCATGAAGTCTAGTTGAGTTGACTGAAGTCTGCTGAACCAGTTCGACCAGGTTATCCAGGTCGAAAGGTTTATTAATGTAAGCACAAACGCCGTGATTTTTGGCTGTTTCCAGTGCTTCTGAGCTTTCACAGGCAGTCATTACGATCACGGGGATGTTGTTGTTGAGGTTACGGATCTCAGCAAGTGCCGAGAGACCGTCTAATTTTGGCAATATAAGGTCAAGAAGAACAACGTCAAAGTCAGCTTCTCTTATTTTGTCTATGGCCTGTTGACCGTCGTGAACAGCCGCGACACTAAAGCCGCTTCTTGCCAACTTCGCCCCAAGAATTCGACAGAGATTAACCTCGTCGTCTACAACTAGAACACTGCCCTTACTAAGCATTAGGCAGGAGCCTCCACCCTCAATAAAACTACAATTGCTTTAGTAATGGTAAGCACACCTGCCGAATCCGTGGCATTAGGTGCAGCTTGTGGATATCCATTACTAAACAAGCTCCTATAACAGCCAACCTTCTATCTAACTTACATATTGCAAGAAATATGCCATTCAAAGTCTAATGTCAGACTTGCCCTGGGAAAATTACCTGTTTTCGCGTGTGGCGGCTCTTAATGGGAACACTTGGTAAATTGGATTCGCCTAATAATAGGTAGGCTCACCGAAGGATGGGTTCTCTAGTTAATAAGAACTGTGATTGACAATCCGTAGTGCGTGGGCTAAGATGCACATGACAGTCCGACGGCTATAATGAGTTTGTTATAGAGTCTTGCCAATTGATGTTTGTAAATGTACAGAAGTTTTTATAGTGCGTTTATGCACTACTTTTGTTGGCAAAACTCTTCCAGGAGAGTCTAGGGTACAAATCAATCTCTGAAACTCAGTAGTGTAGTTACTATAAGGAATTGCCGTTCACTGGTCAAAATAAAGACTGATGATCCCATCTTCCAAACAAGCATGAAGCTGGATATTGTTGGTACAAAGATGTAACCGAAGAGGGACAAGCAGCGGGTGAGAGAGGAGATCCCAGTGTGGACTCGTGCGCCTGTGGTTGTGTTGGTGCTAATAGCAATCCTAGCAGTCCCAGCCATCTCGAAAAAACCCACAGGACCAGAGAGTTTTAGTAAGGCCGGAAGCGGGGCCGGCGAAATTAAGTCTGCAGATACATCGGGGCAGTCTAAGCCCTCGTCTACGCCTCAGTTTACGCTGCCAATGACTGGTATGCCAACTGGCATCGGCGCGATAAAATCCCTTCCTGATGGTTCCCCAGTGTGCGTCAGCCAGAAAATCGCGACGCTTGTCTTAAGTACATACTTTTATGTTCAAGAAGCAGATAGATCAGCCGGTATTCGAGTTGTATGCGGCTATTTCTACCCTTTTTTTGGTGATAACTGCATTGTCACAATATACGGAATTCTGGAAACTGTCGGTGGAGAGCGGCAGATACGTCTAACAGAACCTATCCAGCTAGATTTGGAAAATATTCCACCCGTTGCTCCTATATGTATGAAACAGGAAGCTCTATGTGGAAAGCCGTTTAATATATATACCCCTGGATTCGCTGATTCGATATACCTGCATAACGTCGGGTTAAGAGTCCGTACGTATGGAAAAGTAACCGCCACGGATCAATTCGATGGTATGTATAGTTATTTTTATCTGGATGATGGTTCATGGATACATGATGGATCGTTTAATTACTTTAACCCGGAAATCACTTATAAAGGTATTCGTATATATTCTTTTACAATGCCCCCATTAAACTCGTACCGGCTGGTAGAAGGCATAGTCTCTATGCCGATGTTTGATCCTACTCCAGATATTGTGACCAATCAGGATGAATTTCCAATACGTGCAGTTTTAGCCTTTAGCCCGGGAAATGTCATGGAAATTGGACAGCCTGAGGTCCAAGTAGAAAAAGGAGTAGTCAGCGGACGAGTGCGTTTGGCTTCTACTCCTGACCGGCCAGTCAATGTGCGAGTTTATAGCACATACGATGATACGGTCATTACTGAAGTTACTGACCAATTCAAGTCGTTTATGCTTGATCGAATTCCTGTGACAGGCACTGTAGTCACCGCATCTGCACCTGGATATTTCTCTCAATCAAAAGTGTTAACAGGTGGTGAGAGCGTTGATTTTGAGCTTCAACCATCTTCAACACACTTGGGAATACTTGCTGATAAAACACATATCAAAGCTTGCAGTTCGGAGACGTTAACATTATCTCTTATATGCAGGGATATTGAAGGAAAACGGCTTCCTGGCCGCACACTGCGTGCAACTACTACACGTGGAAGCTTTGTTGAATCCGGCAGTGACAATATAGAGGTAACAACAAATGAATCCGGATTAGCAACCGTCACATTCACTGCTTCACCAGATGGGCCTGGGGTTGCTGGTATACAAGTAGTTGATGTTGATCATCAATCCGCTGGTGCTGAGATGTCACTGGAAATAATTGGCCCTAAAGTAGAGGTAACTGCGTCACCTGGTCTTTTATCAAGTGCGGGCACATCTATAATTAATGTCAAAATCACAGATGCAGAACAGCCACTTTCAAATGCTCTATTATTTATGTCTACAGATTGTGGGGTATTCGAAGAGACAGCTTCTCAAGTGTGTCCATTGATAACGGATACTGAAGGTACTGCCACAGCAACATTGATGTTAGATCAACCTGGTACAGCACAGGTGGTGGTTCGATACGCTGATGCCTGTGGAAATGAGACAAGCGGATGGGTTCTGGTGAGTTATGGGGCGGCACCATGGATTGCAGAAGGCAGCAGGCACTCATCTGTGCTGGTTGCGGATTTAGATAATTCGTGCGATGGTCAGAAAGAAGTAGCACTGGTAACGAATAGCGGGACACTCAATGTTTGGAGAAATGACGGAACTTTATTGTGGTCTCAGAATGGATATGTTACGAACGATACAGGCAATACGCTTGCTTGTGGAAACTTAGACCACGATCCAGCCGGGTCATTGGAAGTTGTACTGCCATCGACAGGGGAGCAGCGGGTACGTGCTTATGATGGGGCAACTGGAAAACCTATGGCTGGCTGGCCTACTTACACAGATTTCGAGTTTATTAATGTTTCTGCAGCTATTGCTGATGTGAACAGTGATGGGGCAAATGAGGTCATTGCTGGTGACCACAGTTGCTTTGTATTTTCGTGGAATGCTACCGGTAACTGGGAGAAGGTCACTCAGACAAACCGCTCCTGCCTTTGGAGGAATTTGACAGGCAGCAGCGGAACCGCAATAAACGGATCATCCGTAGCAATTGGCGATATAAACGGAGACCCTGATGGTATTCCAGAGGTGCTGGTAGGCAGCAATGACAGCATCGAAGTTTTCTCATTCCCAGGAGATGCCTGGGGTGATCATGTCAATCCGCCGCTATATACTCCCGGATGGCCTAAAGACACAGGCTTGAGGACTTTTTCGTCTCCAGCTATAGGTGACATTGATGGTGATGGCCGCAATGATGTAGCGATTGGCTCTGATGACGGTAAAATGTATGTTTACTACGGAGGAACTGGAGAGTGGGTTGGGTATTCGGTAGACAGTCCTATAAGGTCATCACCTGCACTGGCCGACCTGGATGATGATGGTAAATTAGACATTATCTTCGGGGCAGATAACGCCAGGGTGTATGCATTCAAAGCCGGAGGTGTACCGGTAGCTGGATGGGAGACTGGCATAAAACTTGGTATTACTGATGATTGCAAAGTGCAAGGTGGCCCGGTGGTTGGTGATGTTACAGGCGACGGTAAAGCCGAGGTTCTTGTTGCTACAACTACGGGATTCCTGTTTTGCATATATCGAGATGGAAATGCTCATATAGCAAATGATGGACATTATTATGGGCCTATTGCATGGGCTTATCAGTGTGCTCCTGCTGGGGCCAGTTCGATCATAGCGTCAAGTCCTACTATCGATGACATCGATGGTGATGGTAAGGTAGATGTGATAATTGCAAGCTCAGCCGGGGTATATCGGCTTGAGTTTGATGCTGCCTACATAAATACTCCTCAGGCTCAACCTTGGCCTACTTTCCATGCAAATCCGAGCAGGACAGGATGCGTGTCCACACCTGCACCGCCTGTGTATGCATCTATTATTGGGAAAGTAACCAGAAACGGTATACCTGTGGAAAGTGCCACAATCTACATAAAGAAATCGGATGGTTCTCCTGTTTATGTTCCATGGTCTTCACCGCCAGTTGAAAGGCCGCCTGTAAATACAGTAGGCACGGCATATATACCGGAACATAATGATGGTGGATACTGCATCAATCAGCTTGAGCCTAATACATCTTATGAGCTTAGAGTTGTGGTAACTGGAATGCCCGAAAAGATTGTGCCGGATATTCAGGTAACTACGGGCGTTGTGCGTGTAGATATTGAGATGTAGTATTAGCAGATGATCTTTATAGGCACATCCGGGTTTAGTTACGAAGACTGGAAGGGACATTTTTATCCTGCTGACATAAGTAAGCGAGACATGTTGTCCTATTATGCTGAACATTTTCCTGCGGTAGAGATAAATTCCACTTACTATACTGTCCCTGGAGCGGCAGCGTTTCGTTCTATGGTGCAAAGGACTCCGTCAGACTTTAAATTCGCCATAAAACTACACAAGGACATTACCCATAATGAGACTCCTGACCCAGATACCTGTCAGTATTTCATTCAAGCTATAGATTCAGTTGTCAGCGCTGGTAAATTAGCGTGTGTTCTTGCTCAATTTCCGTGGAAGTTCAAGCCATCATCTGAGACAATAAGCAGGTTATACTTACTGCGGGAATGGCTTCGAGATATTCCTGTAGTAGTTGAGTTCAGAAATTCTGCATGGGTAAGCATAGAAACTTTTAGACTATTGAGAGAGTTTGACTTCGGGTATTGTTCAGTAGATGAGCCTGAACTGCGTGATTTGATGCCGCGAGATGCAATTTCTACATCAAAAACAGGCTATGTTCGATTTCATGGGCGTAACAGCCATGAATGGTGGAAACATGAGCACGCATGGCAGCGTTACAACTATCTTTACAACGAAGATGAGCTTCAGGAATGGGTTCCCAAAGTAGAGGGATTAGCATCATCTACGGAAGTTACTTATTTGTTCTTCAACAACCACTACCAGGGAAAGGCGGCAAAGAATGCCAGTATGCTTGCCAGTATGTTATCACTTTCATTTGGCAAGAACATTAACAAGCAGCAGTCGCTTTTCGAATAAGCGGAGTAATTGTGCCACCAGCGGTTTCATCTTGACCTGCTAGTGGTCTACGTTTAAAGCTCTGCCGAATGGGTATAGTTGTTCAGGTAGATATATCACCAGGAGGCCGAAACCATGCAAAATATTCCCAATGATCCTCAGGCAATCATGGAAGCTGCTATAGCAAATGAGATCGAAGGCCATAAGATTCTTCAAAGAGGTAAAAAAACTGTAGACAGTCCTCTAGCCAGAGCTACTTTCGAGTTTTTAGCTAATGAGGAACTAAAGCACATAGAGCTGATCAAAGATTTCTCGCAAGTAATTGCCGGAATCAAGAAATGGGATCCTGAAAGTCTTCAGGAAACGACGCTTTCTGATGCCGGAAATGGAATTCGCGGTATTTTTGAGCAGTTTGCACATCAGTATGAAGAAGTCAGTATTGCTGACGATGAACGGTTGCAGATTTATCAGGTGGCAATGGATATGGAGCGTCGAGGTTACGATTTCTATACCAAAGCTGCAGACAAGGTTCAAGATGAAAGAGCAAAAAAACTGCTGCAGTTTCTGGCAAGTGAGGAAATCAGGCATTTTCAGATCATACAGGATACCCATAGTTTCCTGCAGCAGCCGGACGCAATCCTGGCTATGGAAGAACGGTGGATGCAGACATAGCTGTATAAAGAAGTCTATTAGCCGTTGGTATTAGAGGCCCAAGGTCTACTGCTTTGGGCCTTTTTGCATATTACAGTCTAGTATTGCAGTTAATAGGCATTATGTTGCTGGAATTACTATAAAAATTAGACTTCTAAAATAGAATCCGATGGCAACAAGCTGTGGTATAATCCTCGTAATAACAAACCGCAGGAGAGTACGTTGACACCCAAAGAACGGGCCATCGCGGCCTTCAAGCTTCAAGAACCTGATGATATTGTCCCTACTTTCGAGTTGCAATTTCAGCTCAGCGAGGAACTGCTTGGCAGAAAGCATTTGACTCAGCAGGAATTGGATCAGGCTAGTCCAACTGAACGTGACCGTCTTCTACATGAGAACGCTGAGCTTTATGTCGCGGAAGCTGAACGGCTGGATTATTCGATAGTATCTGTCACTTATGGACCATCGAAACCAGAAGACCTGGCGAAAACAGTCAGTTTAGTCAAGCAAATGGTGGGTAACGACCGGCTGGTTGCAGTTGGTTCGGATGGCACTTTGGCGATACCCTCCGGTCAGACAATGATGGATCTTGTTGGGCAAATTATGGATTCTCCCGACGAATTTAGAAAGAGACTGGACAGAGGGGTTGATGCGTCGCTTAACTATATTAGGCCGCTCAGAGACGCGGGTGCTGAAGTGGTGCTGATGTGGTCAGATTACTGCTTCAACACTGGGCCATTTCTGTCACCTGAGATGTTCTCGCAGTTTGTTACACCGTATCTTGCCAGACAGACCGAAGGTTTTCATGAGATGGGAATGTATGCTATCAAACATACTGATGGCAATATAATGCCGGTGCTGGACCAGATCATATCCACAAAGCCGGATGCGCTGCATTCTATTGACCCTCAGGGAGGCATGGATCTTGGTGAAGTCAAGCGGCTGATAGGCGATAAGGTAGCGCTCTGTGGAAATGTGCACTGTGGGATGCTCCATAGTGGAACAGTTGAAGAGGTCATCGAGGACTCGAAGAGGGCTTTGGCTCAAGGTAAGCCCGGAGGCGGATTTTTCTTTACCACCAGCAACACACCATTTATCGGGATGCCTCTTCAAAACTACCTGGCAATGCTGGATGTCAGGATGAAATACGGTAAATATTAAGCTAAGCCGCTTCCTGGGTAAGAATGAAGTGTTACAGGAGGTAGATGTTATGCTTAGAAATCAGTCTGATCATCTAAAGCCAGCCGCTATTTGGGCTCCATTGATAATCAGAGTAGTGCTTGGGATCATATTTATGGCTCACGGTGCACAGAAATTATTCGGTGCATTCGATGGAGGCGGGATTAGCGGTACTGCAGGTTTTCTTGGTGACCTTGGCTTGCAGCCAGCTTCGTTCTGGGCATGGGTAGTTGCTCTTGTCGAGTTCTTTGGCGGGCTGGCAGTTTTCATAGGTCTGTTGACAGGCGTTGCTGCTTTATTATTAGTAGCAAATATGATAGTTGCAATGGCGGCAGTGCATTGGTCACAAGGTTTTTTTGCTGCACAAGGTGGTTTTGAGTTCCCTCTGGCCCTTGCAGCAATGGCACTGTCGTTGGTTTTCTCCGGACCAGGAGTGCTTTCTGTAGATAGATACATACGCTGGCGGTTCTGACCAGTGAACTGTCAGTTTAGTTAGGAGCTTGGTGTTGGAAACTGGAACTGGTACCTCTCCCCAATGGCCTAAGCTGACTTTTGGAGCTGCGGCTGGAGCAGTAGCGGCTGTCATACTGGGATATGCTTTGAGCGCAGCATTGTCGATGCTCGGGTTAGCATTTATTGGAACTACCGAGGAAGTGCGTGAAACTTCAGCTCAGGCTTTTATCCGGTGGGGACTGAACTACTACGCAATCCATCATATTCAGATAGTAGGCAAAGGTGTGTCTGAAGCAATGGGCAACACACAGGTGAGTGTTTTCTGGCCTGTTACTATCTGGGCAGCCGTACCTGCAGTAACGGCTATTCTGGGAGGGCTGATTAGCAGCAAGTTGTCCAGGTCTGAAGGAACCAGCCGGTTTGCTGTATCTGCATTGTTTGCAATAATCTATGCTGCGATACTGGTTACTGTCAGAATGTTGATTTCGGTCCCAAGTGCCAACATCGGTTTTCCTCAATTTGAGATAGAGGGATGGTCGCCTACTCTGGGAGCACTTCCCACTAAACTCGTTCCAGATTTTGCAAGCACACTGCTGCATGGCTTGATGTTCGGGTTGATTTTTGGTGGAATAGGTGCGTTTGGAGGGCCTGTCAGAGCATGGCATGGGATGTTCAGAAGAGATTCGTTTTGGCCAGCGTGGATGCGTGGAGCATTGTTCTCTTTGATCATCAGTTACGTAGTATTTTTGCTGATTTTAGCTGCTTTTGCAGGAATCAGCCTGGGGCGAGGTTCCGGAGAAGATGAAGGTTCAGAGCAGATTACAGCAAGTACTGCTGCAACACTACTGCCAACGGCTGCCGGGCTTGTCCACTACTTTTCCCACGGTGTTACACTTAATGGTGAGGCTGGAACAACTCCGGCGATAGATGATGGGTTCAGATTTCGATCTGGTCTGCTGTCTGGTCGAGTTGAGGACGATAAACGTAGTCCAGTGCCAGGCTGGGCATATATTCTGCTTCTAATTCCTGCGGCTGCAATGGTAGCTGGCGGATATGTTACTGCCAAAACGGTCAAAGGCCCATTAAACAGGCTTGCACTTGCTGCTGGTTTTGCAGGAACCTATGCGTTGATGTTTACAGCCCTGACTCCATTCTTCACGTTGGTTCAGGCATCCAAAGTGACCGTAGGTGACATAACTACTCAATCATCAGTGCTGATTGGGCCGTCGGCAGCACAGGCGTTTCCCATCAGCCTGGTGCTGGCATTTGTTTTTGGGATTATCGGAATCAGCATTTATCGCCCTCATGTACGTTGATAACAAGACAGTTTACGATGTAAAAGCTCTGCTCGAGCAAGCTGTAGATAATTACAATCACAGTGAACTGGTAGTGGAAATCAAATATTGTCCTGCAGGCTCGAAGCGTGCGATATCAGGCACGTATTACCGGCGGTGTCCAAAAGCGCCAAATGGCGGGCTGATCAGGCTTCGCATCAATAGAACGAATAAATATCCTGTTTCAGTGCCTTTTAAGACCTCAGAGTATTTCAAAAAGCTGGACTCGAAGGGCAGGGAAGTAGTGTATCAGCGCTTGCGTGTGGAGAAATTTACCTGTCCTGAGCATCTGCTTGTTGCAATTTTCCTCCATGAATTTTCTCATTACCTCGATCACATTGAAGGCAGAAATGGCCGCTATAAACAGACCAAGGCAGACCGTTTTGCCGTTGAAGTGCTTACCAAACTGAACATAGTCTCCCAATAATTACTGGAAATTTATGTGCAAATGTGCTTTAAATCGCGGTGTTATTGACATACTCGTTTGTTGGTTTCGATGGTTGGGTACATAAATCGTGTAAGTAGCGCCTCAAAAGGAAATAAAGGAGGGCAAGCGTTGATGAAAGTAGTTTTGACCGCGTTAGTTGCGGGTGTATTAGCACTCTCGGTGGTTGTGCCAGTCACTGCAGCACCGAACATTTTTGGTACTAGTGGATTGATAGAGGTTCCGGATGACAGGGTGCTTCCTACAGGCACGATTGCTCCGGCATTTCACACAATAGTTGATGTGGACATTCTTGGTACCGATACTGACTTCAACTTCTTTACGGTAGGGATTGGAATAACAGAGAATCTCGAAGTAAGTGGTGGCGTTGTAGACAACGACGATTCTGAGGTTATTCTTAATGCCAAGTATCGGCTGTCGCCAAGAGTAGGCAACCGTCCATCGATTACTATTGGTGTGGTTGATGTAACATCAGACATAGATGACGATCCCAGCTTTTATATCCTCTTTGCAAGAGGGTTGACTGGAGTAGCCGAAGATATTACAGATGATGAATCAGTACCTTTGCGCGGCTATCTTGGCTTTGGCTCAGGTCTGTATGAAGGAGTGTTTGTAGGACTGGAGTGGATGCTTTCACCCAGATTTGTTGGGATGGTTGAATATGTGGATGAAGGTATAACCGGTTCCGACTTTAACGCAGGTATTCGTTATGCATTGACAAATCAGCTCAGAATCGATGCAGGTCTTGTAGACCTCGATAGTTTCACAGTCGGTATAAGTTACACTGGTTTTGCCTTCTAATTTAGTGCTAGACAAGCCGGGGCATCCCCTCGAATAAGGAGATACCTCGGCTTGTTTATGTACTGTGTATAACCTCTAATAAACCTCGAAAACTGCCAATAGACCGCTTGTATATTACGAAATATCATTGTAGATGACGCAACCTCGGCAATATAGCGCTATCTATTACGTCTGCTTGCTTCAGGAAGTCTTCAAAGTAAGCGAGGCAATCAGAGGATTTACCAGCAGTGCGAGGAAACATGGATACTCGTGCAGCGAAAGATCATCTGAGACTCGCAGAGGACAAAAAGGAGGTTTAGCTTTGAAGAGACTCTTTTTTGCTGCTCTCGTAGCAGTCGCGGTTCTGTCGGTGATCGTTCCGGCTGCCGCAGCACCTAACATTTATGGCACCAGTGGACTGATCGAGGTGCCGGATGATCTGATTTTCCCGGTGGGCGCATGGGTTCCGGCGTTCCATACTATCCAGGGCGACGGTGACAGCGATACAAACTTCTTCACCATCGGTACGGGCATCCTTCCCAATCTGTCTATAAGCGGCGGTATTGTGGACAACGACGATTCTGAGGTTTTTATCAACGCCAAGTATCGGGTTTCTCCCGAGACGGCTGATCGGCCTTCAATTACCATCGGTGTAGTTGATGCAACCAGCGAGTTTGATGATGACCCCGGTCTGTACATCCTGTTTGCAAAGAATCTGACTGCTGCCGCTGAGGAGATTGCTGGCGGTGAGTCCAAGCCTCTGCGCGGTTATCTTGGCTTTGGCAGCGGCTTCTTCGATGGCGTATTTGTCGGTCTGGAGTGGGTCCTTACTCCCAAGCTGACAGGTATGGTCGAATATCTCAGCGCTCCGTATGGAGATGACGATTCGCATTTCAACGGCGGAATTCGCTATGCTCTGACCAATGAGCTGCGTCTCGATGCTGCATTGATCGATTTCGATGATCTGATGCTGGGAATAAGTTATAACGTCGTCAGATTCTAATTTTCAAGCCGAAGAATACAATCATTCTTTCGGAAAACAATAATGTAAGCGGTGGCCTGCTTTTCTGGGCCGCCGCTTCCTCATTTATGACCTCAATAACCCTGATACACTTTCTTTTCAGTGATTGCCAGTTGGAAACACTACTGCATCGGGTATCATCATATTATTGACACAGGTCTAACAAACTGCTTACCTGCTTCAGCTCGGGAACGTTAAGAATAAGGTCGAGCAGTGCGGCCAAGTACGATATTCGGAGGCTCACATAGTAATAATGGGTATTAGAGCGCGTATTGCCGTTCTAACCGCACTGGGGCTTCTTGTTGCTGTTGGGCTGACATCCATACTCATGCTTAATGGGTTGCGCTCATCCCAGACCAATATGGTACGAGAGCGCATTATAATCGATGCAGAACAGACTGCGAGAATTGCTGAACCGCATTTGCTGGATATGGACCAGCGTGAGCTGGATGAATTAGTTGAGATGACATCAGGAGGCGGAGTCATCTCAGTACATATAATCAATGCAGAGGGACGAATTGTTGCAAGTTCTGAAGAGGATGCCCATGCTGCTGTTACACCCATTGCTTCAATGGTACTGAGAACCGGGCGGCCTGTTATAGGTCCTGTTAGGAATACAACCTGGGGTGCGGTGCCTATCATTGGGCCTGACAACCGGACTATAGGGGTAGTTGTCGAGGAGATTGACACTTCTGATACGATACGCAACTACAGAGCAGCAGAAGATATGGGGATAGCATCTGTAGCGATTGCTGCCATTGCTGGTCTGGGGCTGGCCTATATTCTCGCTTCATTCATAACAATGCCGTTGTATTCGCTGCTAAAAGCTATACGGAGTATGGCTGCCGGACAGTATGATGTGCGTGCGCCGATGACTTCTACTCCAGAATTGCGAGAGATTGCCCAGGCTTTCAACAGTATGGCAATCGCGGTTACAAGGCGGATAAATAATCTCGAAATACTCAACCGCATGGCAGCGGATATCTCTCTGGCTGGAAGTCCGGCTCATGTTGCAGAGGCTGTCTATTCAACATGTGCTGTTGTATTGGGAGGCGAAGCGAGACTATGGATTTATGAATCTCTTGGCCAGGTCTTGCAGAGTGTTCCTGTGCCAGGAGGTCCTGGACGGATACAAGCAAATGCTGAAAGCCTTGTAAGCCAGTCAGCACGGGAAGGCAGGATAATAGTAATTGGTAAGGATGGGAACCTGCCTCCAGGCACAGCAATAGCTCAGGGTTTGCCTCAAGCAGATACTGCCATTATTATCCCATTGGAAACTCCTACAGGTGTTGTTGGAGTTATGTCAGTGAGTTTTGATAAATATCAAGCTTTACAACTGGATCAGGAACAGGCTAACTTTGCAGTTGTAGTTGCCAGTATTGCAGGTCCTGCTGTGGCATCGATACAACGTGCTGAAGCCCAAGCCAGGTCAGCACGGATGCTGCAACGTATTCTTGTTCCACGTCCGCCTGTGCAAGTGCCAGGAATCAGCGTGGATGCCAGATATGAACCTGCAGAAGAAATAGGACGGCTTGGCGGTGACTATTACGATTTTATCAGGATATCTGAAGACAGATGGTGTTTCGTGGTAGGAGATGTTGGAGGCAAAGGACTTCCTGCCGCTCAATTTGCAGCAATGGCTAAGTTTGTTGTGAGGTCGTTTGTGCTTGAGTATGGTTCTCCAGGAGAAGCTCTGTCTCATACTAACTCATCTCTTGTTACTCAAATGCCAGGGGAGAGATTCATAACCTTGTTCTGCGGCATATACGATGCACGGACACATATACTACTGGCAGCACGCGCAGGCCATCCACCGCCAATTGTTTATCACAGTAGAATGGGTACAGTACATGAGCTACGATCATCAGGGCCTGTAGCAGGAGTTTTCCCTGATGCCGAATTTCAGGAATTGGAAGAGTTTCTGGAATCTGATGATGTTGTTGTAATCTTTACTGATGGTGTGACGGAAGCCCGTGGTAAGGATGGGCTTTATGGAGAAAAACGATTGATAAAGATTCTAATCGAACATGCGGCGTTATCAGCGGAAGAAATTGCAGATGCAATAATGAATGACATCAGAGATTTCTCAGGAGGCAAGCTTACGGACGATACTGCATTGGTTGTTATCAAATTGATTTGAGTGTAATGTCAGCTTCAGGTGATTTAGCAAGGTTTTTCCTTCAGGCTGTAATCAGAGATGTTCTGTTAACCAGTTCAAATTGGGAACGAAATTTTCATGATGCCAGTCATGTGAAGTAAGGGGAGAACAGCAGCATTAGAACCTTTACACGGAATCAGCTCAGCCGTTGACCGGCTCTTTGATCGCATGCTATAATTCATTTGTTGAGATAGTTCCTCCGTACGAACCGGGCAGGGGATTCTGCTGAAGCTGGTCTAAACGGTTCGATGCTCAGCGCGGTAATTTCCCCCAAGCAGCCGCGCATCCGGTGGGTTCCTCAGCCCGCCTGCGCGTCTGCCAACGTTGTGCTGAGTAAGAGGTTCAGCTGGCTGAAATGAGTGAGGTAGAGGTCTTGGACAATCAGGAATTACAGTCCCTAAAAGCGCGCATCGAGGCTCTTGAGAGAGAACTCGATGAGAAAAGGGTAGCTATTAGTGCTCTTGAACGGGCAAACAAGCAGCTTGAGGACAAGGTTCGCGCTTCCGAAGTCACGGAGGGACCTGCATCCCTCACGGAACTTGAAGAGACACTGAAGAGACTGGTCTTCAGAGTTGCTATGATACTGCAGGCTGAAAAATGCGTTTTCATGCTCTTTGATAAAGACAATGGAGAGCTTGTTGCATCTAAACCTGCGTTTGGACTGACAGATGAAGAAGTCAAAAAGTTCCGCGTAAGGGCTACTCAGGGAATATCCGGAGAAGTATATCGAGATCAGAGGCCTGTCATTCTCTATGATGCGGTCAATGATCCAAGAACAGTTAAAGAGAATGTAGGACTGCTCAATATCCATAACGGCGTATGTGTGCCGCTGGTCATCGAAAAACGCGACGAGGACACCAACAAGGTTATAGAAACAAAACCTATTGGTGTCTTACATGTTTTTAACAAGCGAGATGGCAATGTGTTTATACAGGAGGACGTAAACCTCCTGACCAGACTTTCGAAGAATGCTGCTTCGGTCATTGCAAGCGCTGCGATGTATCGAGAAGTTCTGGAAGAAAAAGAAGAACTCGAAAGCATCATCGAGAGCGTCTACGCCGGACTCCTTATGGTCAACAAATCCGGAAGAATCATGCAGATGAACGCTTCTGCGCGAACAATGCTTGGTATTCAAAATGGTGATGTGACCAGCAGGCTTTATGAGGATGTTATCCTGCAGGATAGAGTCAAGGAGATACTTCGTTCGTCTCTTGAAGAGTCTTCGGAGGTCGCCGAAGAAGTCTCTGTCCGGCTTCCGGAAGATGAAGACGATGAGAAGATCTATCAGGTGCAGAGTGCTCTTGTTCGAGGAGACGATCAGCAGGTAATCGGCGTCGTTGCTATCTTCAATGATATTACCGAGATCAGAAGTATCGAGCGGATGAAGACTGCATTCGTTTCTACCGTGTCTCACGAACTTAGGACACCACTGACCTCCATCAAGGGCTTTATTTCCACACTTCTACAGGATGAGGACGGATCAGCCTTTGACCATGAGACAGTGCGTGAGTTCTACACGATTATCGATACCGAATGCGACCGACTGACAAGGCTTATCAGCGACCTGCTCAATGTATCCAGAATCGAAGCCGGACGCGCACTTGATCTGAACCCGAAACCTGTAACATTAGAGCCGTTGATCGAGAAAGTCGTAAGCGTTCAGCGCAGTTACACGAACAAGCATGAGCTGGTAACGGATATTCTGGATAAGCTACCGGTCATAGTAGCTGACGAAGACAAGGTGGATCAGATATTGACGAACCTCACTAACAACGCGATCAAATACTCGCCTAAAGGTGGGGAAGTCCGTATCCGCGCAGAGCTTGATGGTGATCTGGTAAGGATTTCGGTCTCAGACCAGGGTATGGGAATCCCCAAAGAACACCTTGCCAAGGTATTTGATCGCTTCCACAGGATCGATAACCGCGATACCAGAGAGGTAGGCGGAACTGGAATTGGGTTGTATCTCGTAAAACACCTTGTAGAAGCCCATGGCGGTAAGATTTGGGTAGAAAGCGAAGTCGGCAAGGGATCCAGCTTCATATTCGAGCTGCCGAAGTGTCCGCCGCAGTTTGCGGAGGAGCATGAGCAGTTAATTGCCGGCAGTGCTGGTCAGGGAGGTTCAATGCAGCCCGGTATGCCTCCTGCTGCTATGAACTAAGTAATTTCTGGCTTTATGTGGCTTGAAAATTACTGAATTTAATCAGATTAGAGTGGTAGGGAAGCAATAAAATAGTATAGAATGGAGCCGATAAACAAACTTATCGGCTCCATTTGAGGTTTATAGGCAAATGCATCACGGACACCTGTGATGTAATACAGTATACCTGAGGTGATAAATGGCAAAAAGTAACCTCATTCAGTATCTTTCGTCAGATCTCGAAAACGCATTTCGCAGAAATATGGCCCCTGGTGAGCAGATTATTGTATCCATACCTGGTGCAATAGGAGAGGCATTGATAGCTTCGGAACGTCGGGTTGCTGTAGTTAGAGAAGTAGACCCAACGCAGGGTGTGGCAGTATACTCTTATCTCTTCACAGATATCAGTGACGTTTCTGTTGAGCCAACTCCTACTGGAGGAATGTTTGTAATCGGCACACCAGAACCGGGTGAAGAAGATAAGCACACGGTATACTTCGCTTCGTATTGGAAGCCTCAATTTGAGGAGGCAGCGGCTGAGATTAAAAAGTTGTTAGCAGCCGCACGGCAAGCAGATGAAGATGATCAAATAGAACAACAACCCAGAGGAACTCAGATGTCATCATCAAAGGTAGATAATAACGAATACAAATGCTCTGCGTGCGGGGCAGGGATTACAGCTGATTATACATTTTGTCCGGCCTGCGGTGCGCAGATACAGGATGTGTGTTCGGTATGTTCCGGGATGTTGCCAAAGGGCGCATCATATTGCCCGCACTGTGGATCCGAGACGAAACCAGCAACTACTGAATGCAGTATGTGTGGTGCAAGAGCCAATTCGTCGGTGATGTCGTATTGCCCGCAATGTGGGACATCACTTACGTCTAAATGCGCATCATGCGGTGGAGCAATAGTTGCAGGATGGCCAAGATGCCGTTACTGTGGTCGAGAAATCGGCGCTGAGGGAATGATTGGCAGAAACCTGCGTATGCAAAGACAGTGGGATGCGGAAGAACGGACAAGCACAGGTGGTTATGCGCGTCAGTCGTCAGATTTTGAGGAGGAAGTCGAGAGTCCAGCGGCGGAACACAATCGTAAAGGAAGCGAGTTGTTTGATGAAGAAAAGTTTGATGAGGCAGTAGAAGAGTTTCGCCGCGCGGTGGCTCTTGATCCAACAAATTCGTCTTATCACTGTAATCTTGCTATTGCTTATGAGGAGCTTAACCAGCCTGAAGAGGCTCGCAGGGAGTATGAACGCACACTGGAGTTAGACCCTAACGATACCACAGCGCTGCTTTATTTGGGATATCTGCTGAACGAGAGTCAAGACCCTGAGCGTGCTGCTGAACTTTGGCGGCGATTGACAGAAGTAGCTCCCGGCAGTCCGGAAGCAGAAGAAGCAGAGCAGAATTTAAGAGCACAGAATAATCTGTAGGAAGTTTGGCAGGATATGTATCCAATGCATGATGCAGTAGAGGTTCTTATAGAACAGCTTCCTGATGCGCAAGACCTGCCGCTGCCAGCTTACGCAACTGCAGGGTCGGCAGGGATGGACTTGATGGCTGCTGTGCCGCAGGATTTTACTCTTATGCCCGGTGAGCGCGCCTTAATCCCGACCGGAATACGAATTGCTGTGCCTGAGGGTTATGAAGCGCAGATAAGGCCCAGGAGTGGATTAGCTCTGAGATATGGACTTGCGCTTGTTAATTCACCTGGAACAATAGATTCGGACTATCGCGGACCAGTTCAAGTGGTTATAATCAATCTAGGAGACGAAGCTGTTGTCATCCAAAGAGGTGACCGTATTGCGCAAATGGTGGTCTGTCCGGTGGCCAGAGCGAAATTGGTTGAAACCGATTCTCTACCCCAGACCAAAAGAGGTGACGGCGGTTTTGGACACACTGGCGTATGAAAGCTTGCGATAACTGTAAGGTAATCATAGATGATGGTGCTGCGTTTTGTCCAAGGTGTGGGCGTCCGATTGCGTCAGGAGTTTCCCCTTCTGTTCAAGCGCGTGTAGACAAGCTGTTGTCCGAGGCGAACCTTCATCGTGTCAGGTCGGAATTTGATGCAGCAATCGATAAATGCACGGAAGCACTGGCACTATACCCGTCGGATGCGAAGATTCATTCTGTATTGGGTGATATTTATGAGAGCGCGGGTAATCTGGATGAAGCGATTAAGTGGTACACAATGGCTGTGGAACTACAACCTGGCAATACTCTTGACTCGGCAAAACTACAGCGTCTGCAACTTCGATTAAGTAAACTCCGGCGCGAGTCTCCAGACGTTACTACCGGAACCTGGACTCAAGCATTTTTAGGTCGTGGAACACATGATACCAACATCCACAAGATTGTAGTGTTTTTATCTATTGCTGTGCTGGCACTTGTTGGTTTTGGTGTGTTGGGTTGGGTGCTCCGAGGAAATCATCCCGCATCTCAGCAGAAGTCCAAACAGAATATTACTCCAGAAGTAATCTCTGTAAGCCAGGACCCAACGCAAGATCCGACCAAAGATAAAATACCTAGTCCATTGGATCAAAAAGTCAGCCCGGAAGTAATACCTTTAGGCACAGTTGCCGAAAGACACCTGTTAACAAGACTGGCAACTTATTCCACTGTAGTTGAGCGTCGATTGGTAATCGAGGACGTGCAGTTAGACCCAAGGTCTTGCGCATTGACAATCACTTTTGCGCTGCCAGAGCCAGCTGTGCCGGTATCGAGGGCTGAGGTGATGAAACACTGCGCTGCTGTAGCCTCTGCAGCTTTTGCAGTAAGTGCAAAAACGACAGAAGTCACTATCAGGGCTTTTGCCAGCTATCAGGTAGGTAACGGACATCCTCCTGAACCACGACTTGTTTTGATTAGTGAGGTTGCAAGACAAATAAACACTATAAATATTGCCACAGCAACTGAAGAGAGCCTGCAGCCATATTTTATAAATACAATGTGGGGTTCGGAACTGCCGGAATAGAGGATTTTGCTGATAATTACTGAACAGGGCGGATAAGCTTTCCATCCGCCCTGTTCTGCTTTTTGGTCCTTATGTAAGATTTCTATATTCGTCTGCTTAAAGCAGTCTTGATGTGCTATTCTCGTGTTTCAGATGCTTCACTAATCCCCAATGTGGTTTTTAGCCGTTTTACTGCATCTTGTGCAAGACCGTTATTAGGACTTATCTTTATAACGTGCTCGTATTCAACCAGTGCTTCGTTGTTACGGCCCATTTTTTCCAGAAGCATAGCGAGTTTTATCCGCTGGTCAGGGCTGTCCAACTGTGCAAGGTATTTCCGATACTCCTGGACTGCTTCTTCATCCTTGCCCATTTTTTCATAAAGACCTGCAAGTGAAAGGTAGACGCTAGTATTTCGCCGCTCATCAGGATTCAGCATTTTTTTGTATAACTCGACAGCTTTCTCGAAATTATCTGCTTCTGCCATTGCCTGAGCAAGTGTTTCAACAACCCTTCTATCATCCGGGCGTTCATCGATCAGAGTCTCCAGAAAGGTCATACCTTCCTCAAATTTACCGGCAGCTTTATACTCGGTCAGGAAATACTTATACGGTTGAAGATGCTTGGATTCCTTGATATGCTGCTTCAGGAACTCCAGCCATTCATTTCCCTTATTCTGCTGCCTGTAAGTTTTGCTCATGATATCCAGTGCAGCGTTGTTAGACGGTTGTTCCGCGAGTACTTGTTTACAATGATCCATAGCCATCTCAAAGTTGCCTTGTTTAAGGTATACATCGGCTTTTCTGGCCATGACATCCGTCTTGAACCGTCCGTCTTTGGCCAGTTCATCGTATTCTGCAATGGCTTCATCGTATCTGCCATTTTCAGCAAGCATTGCGGCAAGGTCGAACCTGACAGTGAGAGAAGACTCTTTATTCTTGTCTATGTAGTCCCGATATTCAGCTACTGCTTCATCAATCCGGCCTGCTTTTGCCAAGAGCTGTGCTACTGCAAATGGGTTATCAGCATCAGGGCTTATCTCCAGTATCTTGCTCTGGTGCTGAATAGCCATTTCATAGTTGCCTTTGCGCTTGTAAAGCTCTACTAGACTCCTACGAGCACCAATGTTGCGCTCATCGATTCTAACAATCTTCTCGTAGGTTTCTATTGCTTCATCTACCTGAAGGTTGTAGTCGTAGAACTCAGCTAACATCTTGTAAGCCTGAGTGTTTTGTGGATCGATTTTGCAGGCCAGTTCAAGCTCCAACTGAGCCTCACGTTTCCTTCCCATTGCAATAAGGTGATCTGAAACGGTTTTGCGATAATATATGTTCTTTACATCCGACTTAGCGGCTTCGCGGTATTTCTCCAAAGCCCCTTCATTGTCGCCGCCTTCTTTCAGGCTGTCGCCCCATTTTTTGTAGCAATCGGCCATTCTTCGGGGCAGGTCAGTTTCATTTGGAAATGACTGTCGGGCAATCCTCCACCGTTCGACTGCCTGTTCGTAATTTTTCTGCTTTTCGTATGCAAGGGCCATGCCGAGGTAAGGGCGAAGAGCTTTCGGATTCTGCTGGATCATTTTTTGGTATCCAGCAACTGCTTCGTCGTACCTTTCAGCTTCTACGAGTATGTTTAATATCCGCTCCTCATAGCTGGCCGGAGCATACCGCTCAGGAACATCAGCAGGCGCTTCAGGCAGTGGGACTATCTTTGCCATGTGCTTGAGTTGTTCAATAGCTTTGTCAAATTCTTTCTGCTCACGGTAGATTTTCAAAATCCCTTCATGTGAGTCTTTGTCAGCAGGATCTACTTTAAGAGCAGCGTTATATTCGGCCAGAGCTTTCTCATATTTGTTCTCCTGGTCTGGTGATTGGGGAGAAAGGTAAATAGCAGCAATGCTGTGATAAGGATCCAGGCTCTTAGGCTCAACTTTCTGGATCATTCTCCACATATTGATAGCTTCCTGGTAATTACCCTGGCGCTGGTAGACATGAGCCTGTCCTTCGTAGCCTCTTCTGCTCTTTGGATTTTTGTCAATGATCTTCTGGTATAATTCCAGGGCTTTGTCAAATTTCATCTGTTCCACATACAGCCCGGCTAACTGGTCGGTAAGCGACATACCGAACTTAACTGGTGCAGATGTATCCTCAGGAGATGCTGCCAGTACTTCTTCGAGCAGCGCTGCTGCTGCATCCAGCTTCTGCTGAATGCGGAAAAGCTGAATAACAGATTGCAGAGCCTGCTGGTCTTTCGGATTCTTTTTCAAGATAGCCCGGTATTCATTCTCAGCAGCAGCATAGTTCTTCTGCGAATAATAAATATTGGCTATCTTATGGTTGATGTCCACAATATCTGGATTCTGCGCGGCCAACTGCTTTAGATATTTTAATGCGTCATCCAGCTTGTTCTGTTGTTGGTAGACTAAGGCGATTCCTTCTAATGCAGCATTATTCTTAGAGTCGATATTCAGTGCCGATAAATAATGCTTTTCTGCATCTTCCAGTTGACCCAACTGGACCTCAGAGAGAGCCAGATTGCATTTGGCATTTGCATTCTGAGGATCCGCCGCACAAGCATTGTAGAAATGTTGTTTTGCAGATTTGAAATCTCCAGCCAGGTAAGCCAATCGGCCAAGGTTGAACAGTGCTGTGAAGTTCTTTTTGTCCAAAGTCAGGACTTTTTCAAGAACAGCTTTGGCATCGGCAGGTCGCTGCTTGAGATCGTAAGCCTCTGCCAGAGAGATAAGCATCGGCACATTGTCTGGATCGGATTTGCGTATGATTTCCAGGTGCTTTATTACCGAGTCCGGCTTTCGTGCCATAATTGCTGCATTTCCCGCAGCATTGCGGAACTCCCGGTTATTTGGAGATGCCTGCAGAAGCTTTTCATACTGCTCTAATGCTTTATCATACTTTTTAGTCTGCATATAGCAGTAGGCAAGATTCTGGCGGGATGCAGTATCTTTAGGATTAAGCTCTAACGATTTTACAAAGTGAGCCGCTGCATCTGCGAAATTTTCCTTCTTTATGGCCACAATACCGAGCGTAAAATGCGGTTCGTAGTCCTTTGGATTCAGCTTAATGGCTTTTTGTGCATACTCGACTGCTTTGTCTATTTGGCCCTTCGTCAGATAAATACGGGCAATCTCGGATGGAGCCTGGGAATTCTTAGGGTCGAGTTCTGTGACTTTGATTAGCAGTGGGAGCGCTGCATCTATGTCATTTTTCTTGAGATAGATTGCTGCAAGGTTTACATGAGCCGGAACCAGCTTTGGATCAGCCTTTATTGCGGCCTGGTATTCGGTTATTGCAGCATTGGTGTTACCTTTATTATGTAGTTGCACTCCCTTGTTGAAATGCTCAATAGCTTTATCTTTCTGCTGAACAGTTGCAGCGCCTGCAAAAGATAACATGCAGGCAATGAGCACAATTATGGATGTAGAGAGAATGCCACGTTTGATCACTTTGGATCCTCCTTAAGTGGGGATTATCTGAAGAAATTCTAAGCCCTGCAATATGAAAAGTCAACTAGACAAAATCTTGAAGGAAAATGGCCATAACATGTGTAATTAATGCTTAGAACTCCTTAACACACTAACTCGTAATAGTATCGGGTGATATTATGCAAATCAAGATACTTGCTGTAGTGTTTCTTGCCATTTGGCTAATAAATTCCGCCATATCTGCCGCTCCCCAGCCTGCGACCGTACATGTATTGACCATTGACGGCACTATAGAGCCAACAGTAGCGCAATATGTACAGCTCGGGATTCAACGGGCAGAGAAGGAGAATGCCTCTGCCGTGCTGATTGAGCTGAGAACACCGGGAGGGCTGGTTGATTCGACAAGAGACATAGTGACAGAAATGTTGAATACCAATGTTCCGGTCATTGTATATGTAAGTCCAAACGGAGCAAGGGCTGGTTCTGCAGGTGTTTTTATCACTATGGCCGGACATGTGGCAGCAATGGCTCCGGTTTCGAACATAGGCTCCGCACATCCTGTTTTGTTTGGTACTGGAGGATCATCTCCCAGTGATTCAAACAATCAAAACGACGTTATGATGGAAAAAGTGACCAACGATGCTGCTAAATACATCGTGGCAATAGCAGAGAAACGTGGACGAAATAAGGAGTGGGCAGAAAAGGCTGTTAGAGAGTCCGCAAATATTACTGCATCTGAAGCTGTTAAGCTCAATGTAGTTGATTTTATTGCGGAAAATGAACGGGAAGTATTGCGAAAAGCCGATGGCATGAAGGTAGAGATACCAGGCGGCGAAGTAACCCTGGCAATAAAAGATGCACGACTCAAACGCTATCCCATGCCCTGGTATAAGCTTCTCTTGCATTATCTGGCTGATCCTGAAGTTGCATTCATACTGATGCTGATTGCGATTTATGGCATCATCTTCGAGATAAACACGCCTGGAGTTACTTTGCCTGGTATAGTAGGCGGAGTGGCATTCATCCTGTTTCTGTATTCGCTCAGTGTACTGCCGGTCAATTATGCTGGTCTAATACTGATTCTGGCAGGAATTGGGATGATGATTGCTGATATTAAAGTTGCAAGTCACGGGGTGCTTTCCGTTGGCGGTGCGATTTCGTTCTTCTTCGGAGCGTTTATGCTATTTGGCACAAATTCACCTTATTTACGGACTTCAATTACAGTACTTGTTGTTGGGACTGTTGCAACTGCTGCTTTCTTCATTTTCCTGGTTGGTATGGGTGCAAAAGCATTGAGGCGGCCAGTAGTGACAGGTCAAGAGAACATAATAGGAAGGATTGTAACGGCGAAAACAGATATAGCACCAACAGGAAAGATTTTTCTGGAGGGAAGTTGGTGGACAGCACAGACAGAGGACCAACCGATAAACAAAGGTGAACTGGTAAGGGTTGTCGGGCTTGACGGACTGACAGTCAAGGTTGTTAAAGAGGACGAAGCATAGGAGGAATAAAATGCCGGTTTCTGTGGTTACAGTAGGAGTATTGGCGATTATAGTGATATTTGTCGCTATAAACTCAGTGAGAATCGTCAAAGAATGGGAGAGAGGCGTGCTGTTGAGGCTGGGACGATTCCATTCAGTTAAAGGGCCTGGAGTCAGAATTGTCTGGCCTATAATCGACACACTGTATATAAGAGATCTGCGAATCGTGACTATGGATGTGCCGAAACAGGAGATGATGACAACTGATAACGTTCCAGTCACTGTTGATGCTGTGGTCTACTTCCAGGTAGTGAATGCGGAATACTCGCAGATAAAGGTGGAGAACCATGTTCGGGCTACATCGTTGATTGCTCAAACGACTTTGAGGAGTGTTATAGGCCAGTCTGAGTTGGATGATCTTCTTGCAGAGCGTGATAAGATAAACCAGCAGTTGCAGACTATCATAGACGAACAAACCGAGCCATGGGGTGTTAAGGTAACAGCAGTAGAGGTTCGAGATGTGGTTCTACCTGAAGGCATGAAACGTGCAATGGCTCGACAAGCAGAGGTTGAACGAGAACGCCGCGCGAAGATTATCAATGCTGAAGGTGAGTTTCAAGCGGCTCAGAAACTTTCTGACGCGGCAAATATCATCAGTCAGCATCCTGAAGCGCTGCAGCTTAGATATCTGCAGACACTTACGGAAGTTGCAGCAGAGCATAATTCAACAACTCTGTTCCCGATTCCCATTGATTTGGTTACTCCATTTATTAAGAAGTTTACCGAAGAGCAGCAGAAGTAAGAAAATATTTCCCCCGCATTTGTACGAGTTTTTGCAGCAGGACTATAGTGCGGGGGCTTTGCAGGCAATAATTACATTAGCACGAGGCCCGGACGGTATGGCAGATTGCTGAGACGGTCGCTACCAGGCCTGGGCCTCTTTTTTGCACACGGAACGTCGCTGTTGATTCAACCAGCTCGCCCAGAAGCGGCGTTCCGTTTCATTTTGTACAAACTTACTCACATGCTTTGGCACGCTTTTTGCACATTTCTTAATTAGAAACGCAACAAGCATCCTTTTCTCCTCCAAAACATGTGAGATCAGTTTTGGAACCCGCCCGCCAAGGATAGGCGGGCTTTTTTTTATCAACTACGCTTTTCCTGAACTACCGAACACTCTGATTCTTTCTCTGACTGTGTCTCGAACAGCCTGACGTGCTGGAGCCAGCAATTTACGGATGTCGTATTTACGCACCTGTCCAAGTTCATCCAGACTGGCAAATTCCTTCTCTGTTTCCTCTATGACTTTTCTGGTAGCATCGTACCAAGCCACGCGCATCTGCGTATCTATATTGATTTTTCGTATGCCAAGCTGCACAGCCTTAACTACTGCATCATCCGGCACGCCTGTGCCTCCGTGCATTACAAGAGGAACATCGACTGTCTTATTTATGGCTTCCAGCCTGTCATGAACAATGGTCGGAGTGCCTCTGTACAGGCCGTGAGTAGTACCTATTGCAACAGCAAGTAAGTCAACACCTGTTATATCTACGAACTCTTTTGCCTGCTCAGGGTCTGTAAGAGCTTTTCCCGGATCACCTGTTTCAATCTCTGCGCCTATCTGTCCTAATCGTCCGAGTTCTGCCTCTACAGATACACCAAGTGCGTGGGCTGCGTCAACAACCTTTTTTGTTATCTCGATGTTTTCTTCATAACTCCTTGGAGTCTTACCATCTTCATGTAGTGAGCCGTCGATCATTACTGATGTAAATCCGAACCGTAGAAATCTCATGCAGATTTCAAAAGACCGGCCATGATCCAAATGTACGGCAATGGGTACTTTGGACTTCTCTACAAGAGCAAATACGAGAGCCACCAATTCTTCCGGCTCCGTATAGTTCATAGTTGTCTGCGTGATTTGCATTATAAGAGGGCTTTTTTCGTCTTCAGCAGCCCCGATAATTGCCTGTGCGGTCTCCATATTTATTGCATTGAACGCTCCGACCGCGTATCCGCCTCTTTCTGCATTTTGCATAAGCTCCTTACTTGTTACAAGGGGCATAATAGTTCCTCCACCTCTCCGGCTCAATGCAATCGATTTACATTCCGGAGTTGTTCCTGATTCTTTCTATTTTTACCTTATGAAAGCTTTTCTGAACCATGCGGGCTATAAACAATGGATTTAGACGATTAGACTACAATCAGGGAAAACAAGGGATGAATATTCATGAGCTTGTACAAAGCAAAGACCCTCCCGCTGGCACGAGAGGGTCCGATTTCATCGCTAACGATCAGCAGCTAGGCAGCTTTGCTAGACCGCCTTGCAGCTATACGCTTGCGTAATGGCTCGTCTTCCTGCTCAATCACTGGTGCAGGTTTCGGAGCAGTATTTGTGCATTTTTGGCATACCCACGTAGCCAGATCAACAAGGTGCTCTGGTACGTTATCGATTTGATTACCGCATTTGCAACGCATCGCCTTCACCTTTCTAGTCCCGTCCAGCCTCCACCCTGGCCTTGTAGCCTGGCAAAAACGGAACAGCTCCAAGTTAGCAAGCGTGCCCATAGGATTATGCCCTATTAGGGGCTTGTATTTAATATACGCCTGATGTGGAACGTTTGTTCCGAGACGAAAAATAGAATAAGTGAGGCAAAATAGTCTCGATACATCGATGTGATGTTTTGATATGCCTGGTTATGGTTGTGTGGATGTAAGATTATTCCGGTTTTGGCTCACGGAGCATCAAATCTTTTACAGCTTCCATGGGAGATTTACCATTGAACAGGATTTCATATAGCTGTTCGGTTATGGGGGCATAAATCCCGAGAGAAGTAGCCAATGCATAAGCAGCTTTGCAGGTATGAACACCTTCAGCAGTCTGTTTGACATCTGCAACAGCCTGTTCTGTCGTCATACCGCTTCCTATAGCCACGCCAACCCGTAAATTACGGCTGAGTCGGCTGGAACAGGTAAGCATAATATCGCCGATTCCGGCTAGTCCCATAAAAGTCTTCGGTTGAGCGCCCAGGGCTTCTCCCAGACGCATAATTTCGGCAATTCCACGGGTTACAAAAGCTGCCTTGGTGTTATCGCCAAACCCCAAACCGTCGCATATACCAGCACCTATAGCCAGGACATTTTTTAAGGCTCCGCAAAGCTCGACTCCTGCAACATCCAGGCTGCGGTAGACTCTCAGATAATGGCAAGCCAGCATATCCTGTGCTTGTATTGCCCGTTCTTCGTCAAGAGATGCCACAACTGTTGCTGTTGGGACCTGACGCGCAACTTCGACAGCGAAATTCGGGCCAGACAAGGTAACGCACTGTCTTGCTATATTCGGCAGCGTCTCTGACAGGACTTGCGACATCCTAAGCCCTGTGTTGCTTTCGAGTCCTTTGGCTGCGCTTACGAAAAGCTGGGTTTCGTTGATAATATCTGCCAGTGCAGCAGAGACTTCTCTTACACCACCGGAAGGTACAGCCATTACAATAGCCTCTGCCCCGATTACTGCCTCGGCGATTGTATCTACGACAGTTGCCGCGTCAGAAAATCGATGTCCCGGCAGATATTTCGAATTTTGCCTGTTGGCCTGAATGTCTTCGATTACACACGGCTCATTCGACCAAAGCCGGACGTTGTTTCCTTTATTATCAAGAAGAAGAGCAAGGGCAGTTCCCCAGCTTCCTGCACCTAACACAGCAACCTGCATTGTTTGACTACTTTCTATAGAACTCGGAATGTTGATGACCTAAGCATTACCGCCTGGCCGTCTCAGATTATCATAAAATGCGTTTTTTGTCTGGTCTTTAAAGCCTCCAGCATCGAAAGCGCGGTAACTACGGCGCAGGACAAGCCAGAATATAATCCAGGCAACTGGAATCGATAGCAACCAGTATGGCCTGCTGCCAAAGACTGGTATTGTAAATGGAAGGAGTCCTGCTATAAGTGCGCAAAGCAGCCCTATCCAAAGGAGCGACAGGATTGGCGTCATATAAGGCCGCAGCGGAACAAATACGTTGGCTCCTCTGATTCCTTCAAGCCTCGTTTCCCACAGTGCGAGCGTGTCATGTCCCTCATGAAAGACCTGGATGTATGCGGCTATCCTGAGTATGGATGTCAAATCGTGGATAATGCCGAACAGGCATCCTGCAATTACCGGGAGCGCGCTTGCCGCAACAACCCAACCTGAAGACAAAAGCGCCAGGGCTATTGCAATCCCGGCTGCAACAAACCCTGTTACATGCCAGCGTGAGATGCTTGCAGCAAGCTGCAGAAGCTCTCGCCTGAGTGATTTATATTCCTCAACCATCAATTCACCGGGATTCTTACTGGACAAAGCGCACACCTCCCGCAGACATTATTCCCACGGATAACTCAAACCTCTTTCCGGGCCAGCGAAGCAAACCTCTCCGGCAGTTCTGAGAGAGAGAATTCAAAGGCAGCATCCTCAAAACCTGCAGGGATGTTAGTGCGGGTCTTGGGGATGATTTCTGCATGAAGATGGCCTATTACATCTCCGGTCCTTACAGCTATATTATACGCCGGAATTTCTCCAAATATCTGGCGATACATCTGAATTGCCGTTTTGAGGGCTTCTGCAAAGTCCTTTCGCACCTGGTCAGTCAAATCTGAGATTCTGGCCGGACAGGTTTCTTTTTCAGGTTGAACCGAAACCAGCAGGCTGTAGTTACGTGCAGGCGCTGGATATGCTCCAAGCCATACTTTCTGGCTGTTTCCAAGCTGTTTTATGGTGAAGTTTCCGTCTTTCAGCACTTCACAGACACCACAACCGTTGGCCTTGCGTCGGGATTGGATTGTCTCGTACAGCTTTGGCGGTCGCATAACATAGATCTGGCTGTGGAAGCAGCTTACACTTTGTCCGGATTCAGGGCGACGTCCTCCGTTGATGAAAGGCACAGCGACAAGCCCGTTTTCTAAAGCCAGCCGCTCGAGCACCTGCCAGGATGCTATCACTGAATCAACTACTGTTGTTGGCATGTCTGCAAGGTCCCGGTAGTGGTAGTCTGGATGAACAGCCGTTACGTAGCAGTTGCCAGGTTCGTTGGCTCCAAGCGCCGGAGTAAGATTGTAGAAGGTTCTAGACCTCCATTCGGAAGGAAAAGTCGTGCCTCCAAGTGCGCCGACAAGCCCGTAATGGTCTCCCAGCTTTCCGGGGGTCTTTCCCGGTTGGCTCCAGTATTCCGCTGCTGCCTGCAGGGACTTATCTTCGTCTTCTACTACCAACTGGCCTTCTTCATCGAAGTAGAAAAGGGTAGAAGGAGTCCGCCCTGTGCAGAAAAAGCAGTTATCTCTTGGAGTAACCTTTGGTGGAGCTTCACCTGATACTTCAAAATGCCGTGCAGCTCTGAGCGGATTGATAATTACCTGCCTGCCGGTGATAGGGTCTTCCCTTCTGATGCTCTGATTGCCTCTGCACTGCTGGTCTGCTGTTGACTCTATTCTTTGCTCGAGCTTTTCTAACTGCTGCTTGTTCAAGTCATCCTCCAGAATGAATGTACATTAAACTACTACTACTTATAGAGCAGCAGTTCCTTCTGGAGATGGAAAGGAGAGGTGATAGATATGCCAAAGGCCGCAACTTGCGCTGCGGCCTGTACATCAAAAAGGTGACTTCCACCGCGCCTACGAGGTTAGCTGTCGGGCTAGGACCGGAAGCTGCCCTTCCTTTAATACTACAAGGATTCGCCCCCAAATCTCGGGTTCCCCCGATCTCCAATATTCCGGAGACTCGGCGCTAGGTTGTCTATTCAGTTGTCCGTTATTCAGTTGTAGCCGATATTAAGTTGTGGTCTATATGCTGTTATCTGCAGGAAGCTTGCTCCCTACACTATATATTTAACAGATGCTCAGCCGTTATGTCAACCCCTTTTAGAAAATTTTTTTGTTTGCTTGCTATTAGAAAGCCAGGTAGTATAAGATTCATTGGCCCAAATGCCTGTTAGTAGGGTATACATAGACAGGTAGCAGACACTGTAGGAGGATTGTTCAGTGAATAATGCCAAGATTGGAGTCGGAATAATTGGCCTGGGAGGTTTCGGCTACTTTCTGATGAGAGAGTGGTCTTCTTTAGAAGAAATTCAAATAGTAGCCGGGAGTGATCAAAATCCCGCACGTGTTCCGGCATCAGCCGGGGAATTCAAGTTTTACCAAAACTACCAGGACCTGTTAGATAATCCTGATGTTCAGATAGTATCAATAGCTACACCACCTGCAACACACGTCCCCATGGCCCTTGCAGCTATCGAGAAAAAAAAGCATGTAATAATCGAAAAACCGATAGCTACATCAGCAGCCGATGGTCGCAGGATAGCTGAGGCAGCAAAAAAGGCTGGTGTGGTTGCAACAGTCAACTTCATGCTCCGGTTCAACCCAATTGTTGAAGGAATGCGTAAGGTCATCCAAGCAGGAGTATTCGGCCGTCCGCGCCGTGTAGACCTTCGTAATTATGCGACACAGGAAACAGTGCCTCCTGGACACTGGTTCTGGGACCAGGAGCTTGCTGGAGGGATTCTCATAGAGCACGGCGTGCATTTCTTTGATATGTCCACATGGATGCTCGGGTCTAAGCCAGCTCAGGCAACAGGCTTATCAGTCTGGCGAAACAAAGAACAGGAAGACCGGATGTTTGCTGCAGTAAAGTTCGAAAACGATGTCATCGGCACTTACTGGCATTCATTCTCTCGTCCGCTGGTTCTGGAAACTACAAGTTTTCACATGGCTTTTGACTTGGGTGAGGTTGAGATTTCGGGATGGATTCCGCTTTCAGCATCGTTCTTTGGATGGACTTCACAGGAAGGTGTGGCAATCCTGAAAGAGAGTCTGCCGGGATTGGAGCTTTCTGTAGAAGAAATGTCTCCCCTTGCTGCTGAGTCATCAGACCAGGTATATGATGTATCAGCCAGTATTAGAGGCACTGCGGAGATTACGAAGCCAAAAGTAGAAGTCTACGGGGACCTGGTGCGAGCGATGATGCTGGATGTCGTCGCTGCAGTCAATGATCCAAAACATGAACTCCGCGTTAACCTGGAAGATGGCATTACAGCAGTGGCAGTTGCTGAACAGGCCACAAAGGCAGCACACAACAATCCTCTAAAGCAGATAAGTCAATAGTTTTACAGATCAGGTGGATGAGATGTCGTCCACCTGAGTCGATTTTTGGTTAGATCAGGCTGCTTTTCGGGTACTCAGGAATATAATCTGGAGTAGATTTGGAGTGGCCTTAGTGAGACTGCGGATCTGGATTGCTGCAGCGGTGATATTTTGCGTGTTTGCCGCAATTTATCTCGCAACCCCCACCAGTAATTATACATTTGATGCCGTAAATTATGCCCACATGATCCGTTTATCGGAAGAATCTGGCCCTGCTACATTGTTTCATCCTCATCATTTGGCATTCAATGGAGCAGGATTGGTCTCATTGCGAGCGCTAAGGCTGTTTATACCAGGAATCGACCCTCTGCATGCGCTTCAGGTGATGAATGCATTAGCAGGAGCATTGGGGCTGTCTGTTTTGTTCCTGGTTCTTCGAAGGATGTTACTCGATACCGCGCCGGAAGGCTCAAGAGGAAGATATTCAACGGCAATTGCAGCGGTATCTGCTGCAGTATTGGGTTTGACGTTTGGTTGGTGGATAGCCTCTACAGACGGCCGGCCATACATTCCTCCAATAACACCGCTCCTGGGTGCATTCTACTTTGCTTACAGAATGGCAAAAACAGGTTCTTCATGGTCGGCAGCAGGCTTTGGAGGGATGTTGGGCATTACTGTTCTACTGCATCAGAGTCACGGTCTATTCCTGATTGTCGGCATTGCGGCAGTAATGCTGGCTCCGACAAATCTAAAAGCCAGATTTCAGCTTGTTGGATTGGTGTTTTTGTCACTACTGCTTGTAGCTGGAATCCCATATTCTCTTGTGATAAGACTGCGTGATACTCAGACTGTTTCTGAGGCTGTAGCATGGGCGTTGACCTACGCAAAATTAGGGGTATGGTGGGATTTCGATATAATTAGCAACTTGCCTAAGGACTATTATGCTCTAAGGCATGTATTTCTGGCAGAAGTGCCGGAAAATGTGGGGAAATTTTCTTTCATGCTCATTGCTGCGGCTGATGTGATTATGATTTTTTCTTTTCTATTCGTGCTACTGGGGCTGACAGACCGGATTCTGGGATATTGTCAGCGGCAGCGGCATCGTCGGGTTCATGAGAGGCTCTTAGGAGGTTATAAAGGAGGATCTGTTGGCGAACTAAAAGAGAGAACAGACCCAATGTTCATCTTCAACGTGCTTGCCGTAACGTGGATTATCAGTTATGCTGCCTTCTTTACTGTTTGGACTCCTGGTTTCTTTCCGTTTTGGATTCCAGTTGCTGCAGCTCTGGTTATGCTGGTGGTAGTAAACAGCTCATCGGGGTCAGCCAGGCGGCTCGTTCTTACAGTAACCATTATTGCTGCTGTCAGCCTTGGGATAATCAACCTGTGGTTCTACATACTTCCCAAAATACCTAAAGAGACCAATGCGTCGATTCTTATTGCAGAAAAGGTGAAGGCAAATACTCCTACGGACTCATTGGTGATAGTTACAGGAATGGGTTATATGCCTCAGATGGAAGTGTACCTGCCCTATTTTGCAGAACGAGAGACGATTTCACTTCATCAGGTGATGATTCGGCATAAGAGCAAAGGAATAGACTGGTTAACACAACGGATTGCCCAACACCTGTTGGAAGGTAAGAAAGTTTATGTTTTTGGTGAGGTATTCGACTCTCCGAGAGCTTGGAACGAGCTTGAAGCACGTTACGGTTTGAATCGGGAGCATGTCAGGCAGGCCATCAGCCGTTTTAATCCAAAGAAGCGTTTCCGAGTTTCAGACCAACCGGTATACGAGCTTCGATATCCAGATGAAAATTAGAGCGCTTATCCGTCAGACACGATATAACAAACAGAAGCGGCAGGTTGTTTGCCTGCCGCTTCTGTGAATCAGTATTAAGTTGTTCTGTCGAGCAGTTAATCTGCTTCTTCCACAATATTCAGTTTTTCTAATATAAAGACTGCTTAGTTGTCAGCAGGGTTCCTTGTTTCTCTACTTTTTTGTTCCAAATATACAGCCAGAACGGCTATATCTGCCGGAGTAACGCCGGGAATACGAGAAGCCTGCCCGAGAGTGACAGGTTTAATCTTTGTAAGCTTATCCTGAGCCTCTCTTGAAAGCGCCCTGATTGCTGCAAAATCAGTCTCTTCAGGCAGTTTTTTGGATTCTATCCGTTGGCGCCGTTCTACTTGCTGAAGCTCTCGCTCGATGTAGCCATGATACTTGACCATCAATTCTACTTGTTGTGAGGCATCCGGTTTCAACCTGCCGTTGCGGGATACTCTGGTTATGTCAGAATAGCGGATTTCTGGCCTGCGAAGGATTTCTTCAAGACTTGTCGGTCTTCCAAGCGATTCTATCCGAAGCTCGTCCAGCTTTTCGCGGTCACTAGGTCTGATGAACGTAGTCCGCAGCCGGTCAAGCTCCCGGTTGATAGAATCCCTCTTGTGCAGAAAATCGTTCCAATGGTCATCATCCACAAGACCTATCTCTCTGCCTGTAGGTGTCAGCCTTAGGTCTGCGTTGTCCTGTCTTAGAAGCAGCCGATATTCGGCGCGAGATGTAAGCAACCGGTATGGGTCTATTACACCTTTCGTTACCAAGTCGTCTATCATAACGCCGATGTAGCCGGAGCTTCTTGGGATAATCACCGGTTCCCGCCCTTGGAGCTTCATAGCAGCATTGATTCCGGCCATAAGTCCCTGGGCTGCTGCTTCTTCGTAACCGGAAGTCCCGTTGATCTGTCCGGCAAAGAACAAGCCTTCCACAAGCTTTGTTTCAAGCGTAGGCTTGATTTGGGTCGGCGGAGCGAAATCGTACTCAATGGCATATCCCGGCCGGAGCATTTCTGCATGTTCCAATCCAGGGATAGTTGCCAGAAACTCCCGCTGCACGTCTTCTGGCAGTGAGGTAGACATTCCCTGAACATAGATTTCGTCAGTATCCCAACCTTCCTGCTCAAGGAAAACCTGATGCCGTTCCCTGTCTGGGAACCTTACCAGTTTATCTTCGATAGACGGGCAGTAACGCGGCCCTATGCCTTCGATCCTGCCGCTATACATCGCGGATTTATGCAGATTTGCAAGGATTACCTGATGAGTCCGCTCATTGGTGTATGTCAGCCAGCATGGCAGGAGTCCCTCCCGAGGCACAAGCGGAGTCTTGAACGAGAACGCAAGCGGCTCTGGGTCTGACGGCTGCAGTTCCACGCGGGAAAAATCGATAGTCTTCTTGTCAATACGCGCTGTCGTGCCGGTTTTCAGCCTGCCGAGTTCAAATCCTGCTGCTCTGAGGCTGTCTGAGAGTTTGTTTGCAGGCGGTTCGTCAGCTCTTCCGGCTGGAAAACTCGTCTGGCCGATATGAATCAGACCATTCAAGAACGTGCCGGTGGTTATGATGACTGTCTGTGCAGAAAACTCTTCGCCTTCGGCTGTTCTGACACCTGCAACACGAGATTTGCCGGATAGAGTCCGTTCGATAAGCAGTTCTTCGGCCATACCGCGCTTGAGCTCGAGGTTCGGTTGATCCTTGAGCCTGTTCTGCATCTCAGCTCTATACAGTTTCTTATCAGCCTGTGCCCGGATTGCCCTTACTGCTGGGCCTTTGCCCGTATTCAGCATCCTGATGTGTGTGTATGTTGCGTCGGTGTTAAGAGCCATCTGCCCGCCCAGAGCGTCTATTTCACGCACAAGATGTCCCTTTGCAGGTCCGCCGATGGAGCAGTTACAGGGCATCAGTGCAGACTTGTCCGGGTCGATGGTGAGCACAAGCGTACGGCAGCCCAATTTTGCTGCCGCAATCGCCGCTTCACATCCAGCGTGCCCTGCACCGACTACAATCACATCATACTTTGTCATAACATACTATTATATCACGCCGAGTGGATTCTCCGTTTATGTTAAGCAAATTATTTTTAGGTAAGGCTAAAATTACGTTTGAATGCCTGCCTGCCGGGTATAAATATCTCGGCAGTAAACAGAAGGCTACAAGCCTGATTGAGGTTTTGAGTTGTCCAGTGGTTGAGGCATTCAAAGCTTACCGCTGCGCTGTAGAGTCAGTTCAAGTCTTGGCCAAAGAGCCAGGATAGGGAGGGGATAATCTTCGGTCCTGAACCGAGCGTTATGTTCGGTGATAATTCCAGTCTGTATATTACGGTTCTATCTGGTGTTCCCGTCTATGTTCCTCCTCCAAGAGCAGAGCCAGGATATATCGGGCTGGAGTTTGGATCGGGGATAGGGAGGTGAGAAGCAGGGCGGCAGGACTATCGGGGTGGTCCTGCCGCCCGTAGACCTCCAACTCCATCATACTTCACGATGTTAAACAGGTGCATTTCTCAGAGGTTAATACACTGCCCGACAAAGCCCGACAGCCGCTGATTCCTCCCCGTAGAAGGCTCTGTCGGGCATTTTTTATCTTGACCGGCAGCTTCATAATGAGATATATTGGCGTTTGGCAAGTATTGCATCGGAGAAGATAGAAGCACAGGAAGGCAGTCAGATTGTTCGGTTCAGACGACATCAAGCCCTTTTTTAGTTGTGTAGCAGAAGGTAATCTGCTTAGTGTCAGTGGTGAAGTTGATCTCAATACCGCACAGACGCTTCATAAGGCACTGGTTGAATCCGCTCGTCAGCTTGGTAAACTTCCCATTCTCGATTTCAACGGAGTAAGCTACTTCGATTCATCAGGAGTCAAGGTTCTGGTGGAGGTACATTCTGCGTTTTCGCCTCATACGGAACAACCACGGATTATCGGAGTGCAGCCGAATGTGCTCCGGGTTATGACGATTGTAGGTCTGAGAGAGTTATACAAAATCGAGTCTGGCAATTCGCACGAGAAATAGTTTTAGGCGCTGTGATAATGAACAAGATAATCATCAGGCCAGCTACTAGTGAGGATGTTCCTGCCATTACCGAAATCTACAACTGCGCGATAAGAACCTCGACAGCCACCTTCGATATGGTAGAAAAGACGATTGAAGACAGGCACAGGTGGCTTTCTGAGCATGGAGACAGGTATCCGGTAGTTGTAACAGAAGTGGATGGGCAGGTAGCCGGATGGGGTTCTCTTTCCCGCTATGGCGAGCGCCCTGGATGGCGGTTTACCGTGGAGGATTCCATCTATATCGATGAGAAATTCCGGGGCATGGGCATAGGTAAGGCGATTCTGAACTATCTCTTAAGTGAAGCTGAGCGGTTGGGATATAGAGCAGTGATAGCGCAGGTCATAAGCGGCAATGAAGCCAGCATCAGGCTGCATGAAAAGTGCGGATTTGAAATGGTTGGAGTGCTCAAAGAAGCTGGCAACAAGTTCGACCAATGGCTGGATGTCATTTTGATGGAAAAACTGCTTCCTGGGCCGCGAGATTGAGATTATTACTGGTCACATCTTCAGCCTGCGCAAGAATTGAGAGTTTACAGCCACAATAACAGTGCTGAGCGACATAAGAATCGCTCCAACAGCAGGCGGAAGTATAATCCCATAACCAGCCAGCACCCCAGCAGCCAGAGGTATTGCAATTACGTTGTAACCAGTGGCCCAGGCAAGGTTTTGGACCATTTTCGAGTAGCTGGATTTACTCAATCGGATGATTTTAACAATATCTCTCGGGTCGTTACGCACAAGCACAATACTGCCTGCTTCGACTGCTACATCCGTTCCAGCGCCTATTGCTATCCCGATATCGGCAGTAAGGAGCGCAGGAGCATCATTTACGCCGTCTCCGACCATTGCCACCCGCATACCGCGGTTCTTTAAATTTTGAATCATCTTCGCCTTGTCTTCCGGCAGGACTTCGGCGTAGTATTCGTCGATACCAAGCTCACTGGCGACAGCACTGGCTACTTCCTCACTGTCTCCAGTCAGCATTGCAACCTTCATGCCTTCCTGCTTAAGCTCTCGGACTGCTTCATAGGATTCAGGCCGGATTACATCAGCCAGAGAGATAGCCGCAATCGCATTGCCATCTGCAACCAGATAGACTACAGTTCGGCCAGCCTGCCTATCAGGTTCTACCTTGCGTTCAAGGGCATCTGGCACTGTTATATCTTGAGACTCTACCAGCTTGGGTCCTCCTACACTCAGCTTATGGCCTTCTATCTCTGCCTCCACACCTTGTCCGGGAAGCGCTCTAAACTCGCTGGCTTCAGGTATTTGGAGCCCTCTTTCCTGTGCAGAAAGGACTATTGCACGGGCGATTACGTGCTCTGAGTTTGCTTCCACAACCGCCGCAAATTGAAGTGCACTGGTCTCATCCACTTCTTCGACAGCATGGACTGCCACTACGCCATGTTCGCCTTTGGTCAGGGTGCCTGTCTTATCGAAGACTATCATGTTTAGGTCTTTTGCTCGTTCCAAAGCTGTTCTTTCTCTAACCAAAAGCCCGTTTCTGGCTGCAAGCGTGGTAGATATTGCGATAACCAGCGGGATTGCAAGCCCCAGCGCGTGCGGACATGCGATAACCAGCACTGTGACAGTTCGTTCCAGAGCAAAGCCTACTGTTGGGGCAAGAAGTGTCCATACTACGAATGTAATGACTCCCGCACCTATTGCAATGAGAGTGAGAAAGTAAGCTGCTCTGTCAGCCAGGTTTTGTGCTAATGAACGAGAGCTTTGAGCAGATTCGACAAGCTGCATGATTCTGGCTAAGGCGGTATCACTGCCTGTTCTTGTAACTCTGACTCTGATAGCTCCTTCTTCGTTGACAGTGCCTGCAATGACTTCATCTCCTGGCTGTTTGGATACCGGGCGGGATTCTCCGGTAATCATTGCTTCATTAACGTGCGTGCTGCCTGCTATCACTTCCCCATCTGCAGGAATCTTGCCGCCGGGACGTATCAACACTACATCATCTTGCTTAAGGGCGCTCACAGGGACTACTTCTACTGTAGAGTCAGTGATTCGTTCAGCATCATCGGGCATCAATTTGATCAATTCTGCCAAAGCTCCGCGTGCCTTGCCGACTGCCCTCATCTCTATCCAGTGACCGAGCAGCATTACTGCTACAAGCGTGGATAGCTCCCAGTACAACGCCATTCCCGGCAGGCCAAGCGTTACTGTAAAGCTGTAAACGAACGCGACAGTGATTGCAATCGAGATGAGTGTCATCATGCCCGGCTGTCTGGCACGTAGTTCATCGACTGCACCAGCCAGAAAAACAGAACCGCCGTACAGGTAGATAATCGAACCGAGGATGAACGGGATGTAATCTGAGCCTGGAAAATCTGGCGGAGTGAAGCCTAACCATTGTTGTATCTCATGGGTATAGACAAGGACTGGAACCGTTAATGCAAGAACGATCCAGAACCTGGTCCTGAAAATATCGGCACTGTGTTCTTCATGGTTTGCTCCAACAGCCGGAGCGTGTTCAATTCTTTCTTCGTGTCTGTGATGTCCGATGTGTTCCATTTTATGCTCCAGTTATCCGTCTATGTAGCATACCCATAAATAGATGGGTATGCTACAGTTGGTAAACCAGGGGAGCATGAGTAAATGAAATATGGTCATTTCAGCGATGATAGTAGAGAGTTCATCATTACCAGGCCGGATACACCACGGCCCTGGATCAACTATCTGACAAACGGGGCTTACAGCGCTTTGGTCTCGCAGACCGGAGGAGGGTATTCCTTTGTCGGCGGTCCTGCGTATGACAGGATTACCAGAGCAGACCCGGATATTGCTGTCTCAGACCGTCCTGGGCGATATATTTACGTAAGAGACGATCAGACGGGAGAGTATTTCAGCCTTGGTTGGCAACCTGTGAAGCGAACACCTGAGTATTATGAATGCAGACACTCTCCTGGGCTGACTACCATTATTTCCAAAAATATGGGGATTATCGGTAAGATTGCATACTTCGTTCCGCTTGATGATAACCTGGAAATCTGGCATGTTACACTAGAAAATACTCGAAGTACGCAGGCAGAGATTTCTATCTTTACTTACGTGGAATGGGTTGCTGGCAATTACACTGATGACCTCGAAGAACGGCAGTTATGGAACCTGTTCAACGAATCGACCTTTCAGGATAACTATATAGTTGCTACCAAGCGGGCTTGGCGTCGGCCTGACCCTGCCAGTGTGGTCATACAGGAGATGAGACCTGCAGGAGGAGCGAAGTTCATTGCTGAGACCATGAATGCCAACCAAAGCTGGGGTAAGTATGCCTTTATTGCTCTTACAGTTCCAGTGGATGGATTTGACTGCAGCAGGCAAGCGTTTTTTGGGTATTCTGGTCAGATAAGTAATCCTGAAGTAGTCGAAAAAGGTACGTGTACCAACTCGGAGGCTATTGGAGAAGACGCAGTAGGTGTCCTGCAGGTGCGTTTTTCCATTCCTCCAGGGGAGAAAATATCTTTTGATGTGTTGGTTGGCGTTGCGCTGCATGAAGGCGACCCATCCGGTATAGCAGCTCGTTACGGAGAGCCTGGTGAAGTAGAGAGAAAACTGGCTGATGTTGTGCATTACTGGGATACATACCTGGCGAAGCTTACTGTAGATACTCCTGATCCAGATTTCAACCGGGCAGTCAATATTTGGGATAATTATCAGAACTGGGTAGCGGCCCGTCTGCCTGTAATGCAGTCGCTTTACTGCGGTGGTTCATCAAAAATCGCTCTAAGGGATGCGTGTTTCGATCTGTTGGGAGCGCTTCCGATGGACTACGAATTCTCCAGAATCCGGCTTGGCAATATAATCAAGCACCAGTATAAAGATGGCAGCGTGCCCGACTATTGGGAACTGAGAAGTGATGTTGCAACCAGGACGGGGTATCTTGATGGCCCGTTGTGGCTCATATTTGCTCTTGATGCATATTTGCGAGAGACAGGAGATATGAGTTTTCTCGAAGAACGGATACCTTTTTATTACAGCAGACCTCCGGCCTCAGTATACGATCATCTGGTGCGAGCCGTAGAATATATGTTGACTAAGTCAGGTCCAAGAGGTTTGGCGCTTTTAGGCCCTGGCGACTGGGATGAAGACCTGGATCAGGCAGGTCGAGAAGGTCAGGGAGAAAGCATATTGACCAGCCAGATGTTAGTGTTGGCGCTTCTGAATGCTGCTGAGATTGCAAAAAGAGTTGGAGACAAGACAAGATCAAGGTTATGGTCAAGCCGGGCCAGATCGATCAGAGGCAAGCTGAACCAGTTTGTCTGGAGTGGTGAATGGTATATGCGGGCAATAGATGACCGTGACTTGGGAATCGGCACAAAAACCGACAGCACCGGGCGTATTTATGTAGTTACACAGTCCTGGGCTGTGATCTCAGGTATTGCGCCACCTGATAGGGCTTTGTCAGCTATGGATGCTGTTGGAGCTAGACTCGATACTCCTTTTGGACCTGCACTGCTTGCTCCTGCTTACAGCCGTCCTAAACCGCAGATAGGTACTATTACCAGATATCCTCCCGGAATCAGGAGCAACGGAGGCATTAACACCATAGCAGCCTGTTGGGCGATAATCGCAGAATGCAAACTTGGTAGAGGCACTCGTGCTTACGAAATCCTGCGGAAAACACTGTACAGCCTTCGTGCAGTAGATCAGGATAGGTACAAAGCTGAACCTTACGTTCATGCAGAGTATGTGTTAGGGCCTGGTTCGCGAAATCCTGGTGAAGGTATGTTTACCTGGACATCCGGTGTTGCAGCATGGGTATGGAGAACTTGCATTGACTGGATATGTGGGGTGCGTCCTGATTACAAGGGGCTTAGAATAGATCCTACCATACCATCGAACTGGCCGGAATTTACCGTCATCAGGCCGTTTCGTGATGCTGTATACCGAATCTGGGTAAAGAACCCATACGGAGTAGAGAAAGGTGTCAGATCAATCACGGTAGATGGCAGGAAAAGCCATTCAAACAGCATTCTTCCTGATTTCAGCGATCAAAAACTGCATGAGGTAGAAGTTATTATGGGGTAGTCCAAAGGTAAAACACGGATACGTAATACTTTTGGATTATATAATAATAGTTCTTTATGCCGATTGATAATACGTGCAATTTGGGCTATAAATTCATGTAGAGCAGTCTGCATGGCTGTTATACAAACGCACAAGGTTATCGACTGACGAACTCGCGCTGGATTTCATAATAGTTGCGAGAGGAATAGGGGGTCAAGATGAATCAGAGATTTTCTGTGAGTAGGAAGCGCTCAGATCAAGGCTTCACTCTTATTGAGTTGCTGGTGGTTATAGCCATCATAGCCATACTGGCAGCGATTCTGTTTCCAGTTTTTGCCAGTGCCAAGGCATCTGCAAAAAGAGCATCTTGTCAGAGCAATCTGAAGCAGATAACAGAGGCAGCCTTGCTGTATGCGGATGATTGGTCTGGAGTAACACCACCTCCAATATACCTGGGTGTAGAGTGGGGTAAATCTTACGTTGTTAACACCAGTTCTGGGCCATGTGTGATAACTGGCTGGACAGAAAGAATAGCTCCTTATATGAAAGCTAAATATGGTAGTGCACCAAAAGCTGGTGATAGACGGGTATTTAGATGTCCTGAGCAGAAGAAACTCTATAGTTATGGCATTGTTTGGTGGTTTACACCTCCTCATACCAATGAACGTTCTTATTATATGGGATTCAAACCTGCCAATGTAGCAAGTCCATCTAAGATGGTATTCTTCTATGAGCTGCGGAAGTCATACGTTGAAGATAATACGACTGTATATACTCACGATCAGGATTCAGGAATTTCCAATGACAATCAGCAAGATGATCCTCCGCGCTATTATTATGGACAGGGAAATTCCAAAAACACTACCGCGAATAATGATTGTGGCCTTGTCTGGCCTGGACCGCATAATGATGGTCACAATATTGCCTTCGTAGATGGTCATGTCAAGTGGATTGGTAAATGGGATAGAAACAGTATGACGTTCCGTGGAGATAGACAACTCTAACGAGGTTTCATAGTATTAGCAATAAAAAGCCCGACATTCACTATTCGATGTCGGGCTTTTTGTTATTTATATCTGCAATGAACTATTCAGTAGTCTCCTCCGGCTCAGATACTATCATCATCGGGCCGAGGTAGATTGTTCCTTTCGTTTCCTTACCGAGTGTATCGAGCAGGAATAGAGAGTCCCACTTCAGTGGGCCATGAATCTTGCCGTCTGCAGGACCTCCCCACCAACTGCAAGTAGTGCCATCGAGCGGCATAGTCCGATAACGCCACCCTTGCCATTCTATAGCAACTCCTTCTGGCTGGAAAACCTGTCCGTTGGAGTCTATAAACCTGCACCGTGCAATACTTCCGCTTCTGTCTCCGTAAAGCCAGAACCCAAGCTCCAGCGGTTTGGCAGGCAAAGGCAAATCCACGGTTGGAGATAGTCTGAAGAACCGGGAGCCAGAGTCGATATCATACCAGAACTTGCAGGTATTGATTGGAGGAATAGCCGGATATGGCGTGTCACGTTTAGCACATTCGGCTGTGACTTTACAAGCGACGTTTTCATCACCGTCTACAACTACGCAATAATCAGGCGGCAATTCCCCTTCAGGAGCTACCGCAAAACCATCGATAACTGTGTAGTTCAAGACGGGACTTTTAAAAATAACCTTGTTTGTGCCGTCAAGCAGTTCATAACCGAATGAGAACTCTTGTGGAGCAGGTTCATTTAATGTCAAGCCAACTACTGACAGGCTTTCTACCTCAAAGTTTGTACGAAGGCTGGCAGGCTGCAGCCCTTTTACATCAAACAGCCTCAGTTTTCCTTTGACCCGGTACTTCATTGGGCTGTATATGCGGAATTCGAGAATTCTTCCCAATGGACATCCTGCTTTTGCATATATCCGATGAGATGTGCCAAGGTCTATAATCCTGGGCTGCATCGGTTCCATGTCATCGTATGCAATTACTGCTTCTGCGGTGACAGCAGACCGGCCGTCCCAAAGTATATTTGGTTTGAATGTCAGCGTGTGGCTTTTGCCAGGGAACGCGCTGAACCGCTTTTTCTCAGGCTTCTGCCCAGGGATGGTGATGGTGATACTTCCCTTGACCTCAGCCTTGGACAGCGGATTGTTTATTGTTGCCGTTATAACATCCTGCAATCGCCACTTGTCATCTACAACCGTTTTGATGACGACTGCTTCTTCAAGAGCAAGCCTTTTAGAATTTCCAACCTCGACATAAACAGGTGATTGCGAGAGTTTCAGCTTTAATTTACCGTCAGGCAAGTCTGTTTGGGTCTTGGACCCGTTCATGGCAGCGACGATGACCTTCGGTACGTCGAGAGGCAGCGTAATGTCATGTTCCTTTCCAGTGGTCCACGCAGCAATACGGTAACCTTCAGGGCCTTTGAAAAGCAGCAGGTAATCATCAGGCTGACCGCCCATGCGGGTTACAAGCTTGCATCCGTTCAGCATATTCGAGAGCGTCTGGATGGCTGTGTAGCTTGGTTTAGGGTTAAAGTCTCGGTAGACCGTTCCGAAATGGTGTTCGCGCTCTTTGGGATCTGACCCATCATCCTGCCAATCGTACCAAATGGTGAGCCGGACGTCTGACATCAGGTTAACAAGCATCATGCGGGCAGCGTATTGCGCCTGGGTTTCCTCAGAATGCTCTGTGGTGCTGTAGCCCCATTCACCGCATATAACAGGAATCTCTTTACCTTCTGGTGCGTAGACCTTGATCAGTTCTTTAAGGCGCTGGTAGTCCGAAATAGCCGTTTCTGGATAGTTGTTGCGGTACGGGTGGACAGAAACAGCATCTATAGACTGAAGAAGCCCAAATCTGAAGCACTTTTCGATAAAGCCCATGTCGAATCCGGCTGTTGCTGGACCAACGACCAGAGCCTCAGGGTCTGCTGTCTTGATGGCTTCTGAACTGGCTTTGGCAAGCGCGACATAATCTTCAGCGCTTGGTTTTGGCTTCCAGAAAGTGATGTTAGGCTCGTTCCAAATCTCCCAAATGACTCCACGACCTTTGAAATGAGCTGCTGCAGCGCCCGCGAAGTCAGCAAATGCTCGCCGGCCTTCTTTGGTGTAAGGCGCAACTCCATTGTCATAGAGCGGATTTCCGTAGTCCAGAATAAACAACGGGCGGATCCCTTTGGATTCCAGCGCTTCCATCAATCCGTCGTATGCGCTGAAGTCGTAACTGCCTTCAGATTTTTCAACATCTGCCCAGGTGAAATCCATACGAACGAACTTCACTCCAGAATTGGCTATTTGCTCAATCTGGTTGTAGTCTGGACCCGTAAAATGAATATTAACGCCAAAAGGCTGAGGCACTGTCTGTTCAGGCAACCCTGTTGGTGCACCAAAAACTATGGTAGATAAGACAGTGAGACATACTCCAAACACAATCAATCTAAGTAATCCGGACATGGCATAACCTCCTGCTTCCTTTGGCATATTACCATAACGGTAGAGTTTGTACCAAATAGATTACGCAGTTAAAGGTGCAGTCAGTTTGCTATAAACACAAAAATGGGTGATTTTTTCAATATGTAACCCGTCTAATGGTTCTTTTTTGGCATCAGAAACAGAAGAAGAACAGAGGCAAATAGAGCCATTACCGCGCCGTAATAAAATGGGGCAGAAGGACTTATGTATGTCCATAACAACCCGGCGATAGTGCTCGCAGCCAGGAGAGATATCCCTTCGACCGTATAATATGCGCCTATCGCAGTGCCGCGAAGTTCAGCAGGAGCTACATCCGCAGCATAAGCTCTCAAGACCCCTGCAGTCAGCCCTACGTAGAGTCCGTAGACTGAAAAAAGTATCCAGACTACAAGAGGAGTCGAAGCCATCGCAAAACCAAGATAAGTCGCAATAAACACAATGAATCCTGACAATAAAAGCGGCCCTCTGCCCACCTTATCTGAAGCAATACCAGCAGGCAGAGAGAATATAGCTGATACCAGATTGAACAAGGCATAGATCAGGAGAACATTCTCCACTTCGACGCCTACATTAGTTGCACGGATTATCAGAAATGCGTCACTCGAGTTTCCTACAGAGAAGACGGCGACGATAAGCAGGAAATGTTTCAATTGCCTGCTAAACGTGCTCCACTTAACTTTTGGAGGCTGCATGGGACGGGCTTCTTTAGGTTTCTCAGGGATAAAAATACCAAGAATGGCGACTGCAACCAGTGCCGGCACAGCGCCAATCAGGAAAACTGTGCGGTAAGCGTTTCCATTGTCTCCCTGAAAAGCAAGCAGAATCGCGTATGCCACCAGCGGGCCAAGAACAGCACCTGTTGTGTCCATAGTCCGGTGGAATCCGAAAGCCCGGCCTCTTATCTCGGGGGCAGTTGTTTCGGTTATTATGACGTCTCTTGGGGCTGAGCGCACACCTTTACCGAACCGGTCAGCAACTCGGACTGCAAATACGTGGAACCAGTTTGTCGCGATTGCCAAAAACGGCTTGGCAAATGAAGATAATCCATAACCGGAAGTAGCAAGCAGCTTGGGCCGGCCAAATCTGTCAGAAAGCCACCCCGCATAGATTCTCAGAATACTTGCGATGCTTTCTGAAACGCCTTCAATCAGTCCTAAAGCCCATACAGGCGCTCCAATGGTGGTCGTAAGGAAGATTGGGATCAACGGTATCAGCATGTCAGAAGATAAATCCGTCAACAGGCTGACGAACCCCAGCAGGATCACCGTTCTAGACAAACCCAATACGCCTTTATTCAATATGACCTCCATCTATTGAGCTTCAGAAACTCTGGATGCTTGCTAGCTTCAATTGGTAAAACTCAATAATCAGCAATGCTGTATTTATAGTTTACCAAAAAGGATTATCACTCAACCTGACGTAGAGTTTAGAATTTCGTTGAGTTCGGTTGATTGCTGCCTGATGTAATGGTTTATCGAAATCTCATATCCAATTTGTCTAGCCCTTCTAAAAATGACCGCTTTCTGATATAATATAGACGGTCGATATTGAAGGTTTGCCCCGGTCTATATGTGAGTGGATGCGGGGCTGGTTTCGTGTCTGGTAATTGATTGCCAGATACCTGACTGACCTTTTAGAAAGCCGCTGTGCATCAGTTGCGCGCGGCCTTTCGTCCTGTACAAGAGAGAAAGAAAAACGAATGTATTACGCAAAACCACTCGCAAAGCTGGTGGGGGAACTAGAGAAGCTTCCCGGCATTGGCCCAAAGTCTGCGCAGAGGCTTGCGTTCCATATACTAAGGTCATCGGAAGAAGAAAGCCGACGGCTTGTTGATGCCATTGCAGATGTGAAGACGCACATCAAGATGTGTCCTGTGTGTTTTAACTTCACAGACAAAGATACGTGCGATATCTGCCGTGATCCTAAAAGAGACAGATCCATACTTTGCGTAGTTGCAGAGCCTCGGGATCTGGTGGCAATGGAAAAGACTAACGAATACAAAGGCCTTTACCATGTTCTGGGCGGGGTTATCTCGCCGATGGACGGTGTTGGCCCGGAGATGCTTAAGATCCGTGAATTGCTGGCGCGGTTCAAGCAGGATGAGATAAAAGAGGTGATCATCGCAACTAACCCGACTATAGAGGGTGATGCAACAGCGATGTATCTTGCCGATCTGCTGAAGAAGACCTTTGGTACAGACATAAAGGTGTCGAGAATTGCCCACGGTATGCCTGTTGGAGGCGATCTTGACTATGCTGATCAGGCTACACTCATCCAGGCGCTTGAGTGGCGTCGGGAAATGTAAATGCAGGTGTAGGGTGCTGGGTGTCAGGTGTTGGAACTTGCATCCATATACTAGCACCTGACACCCAATACCTAAGGAGCTAAACAAGGAGCCAGGATAATGGGAAAACTCACAGAAATCCGCTGGCACGGAAGAGGTGGACAAGGCGCGAAGACGGTAGCGCTGCTTCTGGGTGACGCAGCGCTCTCAGAGGGCAAGTACATACAGGCATTCCCTGAGTACGGCCCGGAGAGGACCGGCGCCCCGGTGCAGTCGTTCAACAGGATTAGCGACGAGCCCATCACGCTTCACTGCCACGTAAAGAATCCGGACGTAGTTGTGGTCCTAGACCCGACATTGATCGGTCCCGTGGATATCACGGCAGGGCTTTCACCGGACGGAGTAGTTATCATCAACACCAATCAGCCGGCCTCGGAGCTGAAGAGTAAGCTCAACCTGAACGGCCGCAAGCTGTATACGCTTGATGCATCAACCATCGCAGTTGAAACGATTGGGAGAAACATTCCAAATACCCCAATGCTCGGTGCATTGGCAAAGGTTACCGGAATCCTCTCTTATGAGACTCTGATGGAAGATACTAAGAAGAAGCTTGAGAAGAAATTCCGCAATAAGCCGGAAGTTATTGAGGGCAATCTTAAGGCCATCGAGCGAGCCTATAGCGAAGTGAAGGGTGACGAGTGAAAAGTGATTAGTAATGTGCGAAGTTAGAATAGATTGACTTTGCGCTTTACACTTTCCACTCCTCACAAGGAGGAATGACATTGGCAAAAGTTTTGGATGATGCCGCGAAGGCGGCTCAGGGGAAGGCGACAAAGCGAGCACTTACGGGAAACGAAGCTGTTGCACTCGCAATGCGGCAGATAAACCCGGATGTTGTTGCTGCGTATCCTATCACCCCTGCAACAGAAATAGTACAGATTTTCTCGACATACGTCGCTGATGGGCTGGTAAATACAGAGTTCGTGGCGGTCGAGAGCGAGCATTCGGCTATGAGTGCAACACTTGGTGCCTCTGCAGCCGGTGCAAGAGCAATGACAGGAACAAGCTCCCAAGGTCTGGCACTTATGTGGGAGATGCTATATATTTGCGCCGGACTCAGACTGCCGGTAGTTATGCCGGTGGTTAACAGAGCTTTGTCTGCGCCGATCAACATCCACGGCGACCATTCGGACACTATGGGTGCCCGTGACGCCGGATGGATTCAGATCTTCAGCGAGAACTCGCAGGAAGCTTACGATAACCTGATCCAGGCTATCAGAATCGCAGAGCATCCTGAGATTCTTCTCCCGACAATGGTGACGATGGATGGATTCATCATCAGCCATGCTATGGAAGTAGTCGAAATCCAGTCTGATGAGGATGTCCGCAAGTTCCTCGGTACCTATAAACCTGAGAGAACAGTGCTTGATATCGACAGACCGATTACGATGGGTGGACTTGACTTCACGGACTACTACTTCGAGCACAGAAGAAGTATTGCTGAGCCGATGATCAACGCGAAGCAGTATATTCTCGAAGTTGCGGCTGAGTTTGAGCAAAAGTTTGGCCGAAAGTATGGTCTGTTTGAAGAGTACAAGATGGAAGATGCCGATTACGCTATTGTCGTACTCGGATCGACCGCTGGAACAGCAAAAATCGCTGTTGACGAGCTTAGAGCACAGGGTGTGAAAGCTGGTATGCTCAAGATCCGTGTCTTCAGACCGTTCCCGTATGAGGAGATTGCTGAAGCCATTGCCAAGTGCAAGGCTGTGGCGGTTATGGACAGGTCAGATGGACTTGCGGGACGTGGCGGCCCTGTCTTTGGCGAAGTCCGTAACGCGATATGTGATATGGAGAAGAAGCCGATCACCGTGGATTATGTCTACGGGCTGGGAGGCCGCGACATCGACGTTGAAATGATCAAGAGCGTTTACTCGGACCTGCAGAGAATTGCAGCAACCGGAGATAAGGCGCTTGTGACGTACCTCGGAGTGAGGGACTAAAATGGCGAATATAAAAGAACTATCGAAACTTGAAGAGAGATTCAGCTCCGGCCACAGGGCGTGCAGCGGTTGTACTGCTCCGCTCGTAGTCAGGATGCTTATGATGGCAGCAGGTGAGACACCGGTTGTTGTTGGAAGCGCTACGGGATGTCTTGAGGTTGTTACAACCATATTCCCGTATACCGCGTGGAAGACTCCGTTCATTCACAGCGCGTTTGAGAACTCGGCTGCAACGGTCTCCGGTGTTGAGACGGCTTACCGGTCGCTCAAGAAGCAGGGCAAGTATGAAGACAAGGATGTACGGTTTGTAGCGTTGGGCGGCGATGGCGGAACCTATGATATCGGTTTCCAGTCGCTTTCTGGTGCTATGGAGCGCGGACACAACATGGTCTATGTATGCTACAACAACGAGGCATATATGAACACCGGTATCCAGCGTTCGAGCGCTACACCGAAGTTTGGTGAAACTACGACAAGCCCTGTAGGCAGCGTAGAGCCTGGTAAGAAGCAGTTCCCGAAGAACCTTACCAAAATCATGGCAGCGCATGGCATTCCGTATGTAGCGCAAGGTATACCGAGTATGTGGAACGACCTTATTACCAAGTTCCAGAAGGCTCTGAACTGCGGCGGACCGGCGTTCGTCAATGTGCTTGCTCCGTGCAGACTGGGTTGGGCTTTCCCGAGTGAGAAAGCAATCCAGATTGGCCGCGATGCGGTTGATACCTGCGTATGGCCGCTCTACGAGGTTGTAAACGGCGAGTATAAGATTACCTACAAGCCGAAAGAGAAGAAGCCTGTAGAGCATTATCTCAAACAGCAGACCCGCTATCGCCACCTGTTTAAGCCAGGTGGAGAGAAGGCAATCGAGGAGATCCAGAAGTGGGTCGATTCTGAGTGGGAGAAGCTGAAGAGACTGGCTGGAGAAGAGTAACAAAGACTGACTGACGTCAGTCAGTTTTCTATAGTAAACAATGAAAACAAGGCTGAGGAGTAATACCTCGGCCTTGTTTTTTATGCTGCTACTCTGTAAGAGATACCGAAACAAGTTCGGCATAACGACTTTGACATGTTGAGTTCTGCATGACGTGTCAGGTTCAGCATGAGGTGCGACGTCACCTTGAACTTGTTTCAGGGTCTCATGGCTGTTAGGAGATGTTGAATCAAGTTCAGCGTGGCGGTATGGCTTAAAGCATGGCAAATGACCCAATAGAGACATAAAAAGGGCCGGAACACCTCCCGGCCCTAAATATAAACTATCTTACTATTATATCAGTTGGCTAAGCAGCCAGACCTAAGAGTTTTTAAGTACGATTTGCTCTAGGATTTTTGCTACATCCTCGCATTTATCTATTGCCGTTTCAACGTGTTCGTAGATTTCTTTCCACTTGATTATCTCGATAGCGTCGGTCGCGTTTTCGAAAAGATGAGCGATGGCAGCGCGGCTGGCAGTATCACCTTCGTTTTCGATTCTGTGTATTTCTATCCAACTCTGCTTTATGGCTCTAGGTTTCTTCTTGAATGTGGCCAATTGTGAGACTGCAATGCTTGTCTCTTTAGCTGCTCTAAGTAAGATTTCAGCAAGTTTTGCAATGTCATCGGTAGGCTGCTTGATTTTGTAAAGCACCATTCTCTCGACAGTGGCATCAATATAATCAACGATGTCATCAAGCGCTGTTGCCAGGTCATGAATATCTTCCTGATCTAGAGGAGTGATGAACGTCAGATTGAGTTTCTCAGCGATAGTATGAGCAGTTACATCAGCTTGATGCTCTATTTTATTGACAGCAATCACCTTATTGTCGATGTCGGTGAAGTTGTTAGTAAGATCTACAAGAAGCTGAGCAGCTTCAATGGCAGCCTCAGCCTGTTCGCAGAACAGGTCGAAGAATTTCTCTTCTCTAGGTAATAGTCTAAGTCCCATAATTCCATCAATTTCCTTAAATTAACTGCGCTATGCCCGGTTCGGTCTACAATTGCTAAATAAACAGTTTGACTGTCATGTAAGATAACCAGCCAATTATTGCTGATGCAGGTATAGTAAGCACCCATGCCCAGATTATACGGCCTGCAACGCCCCATCTGACGGCTGACATACGCTTTGTAGCGCCTACGCCGACAATCGCTCCGGTAATGGTGTGGGTAGTGCTGACAGGAATGCCCAGATAAGATACTCCAATCAGCGTGATAGCGCCAGCAGTCTCAGCGCTGAATCCTCCAGGTGGTTTGAGCTTGGTGATCTTTGCTCCCATAGTCTTTACTATACGCCATCCTCCGGACATGGTTCCCAGTGCAATAGCAGCCCCGCAGAACAGGATTACCCAGTAAGGCAGGTGGTCTGTATATTTGGCTGGGTCTGCCACAATGAGAAGCATCCAAATAATGCCCATTGTTTTCTGAGCATCGTTCAATCCATGCCCAAGACTATATGCTCCTGCTGAAAAAAGCTGAAGGCTCCGGAACCATTTATCCACACGGCCTGGCGCTTTATTTCGGCATATCCAAGCTACGATAGTCATGATTATCAATCCGAGAACAAGCCCCAGCATTGGAGATACGAAGATAAAGACAACTGTCTTTGTGATACCATGCCACTCCAGCACTTCGACGGATGGTATTTTTCCAAGAGCAGCTCCTACTAATCCGCCAATCAAAGCATGAGAAGAACTCGTAGGTAAACCAGCTAACCAGGTGATTATATTCCAGGCTATTGCCCCGATTAACGCGCACATGACAACATATTCGTCCACAAGATTTAGGTCTACTACATTCTTGCCAACGGTTGCAGCAACATGATGTTCAAATAAAAATGCTGCGATAAAATTAAAAAAAGCTGCCCAACCGACAGCCCAGACTGGCTTCAATACTTTAGTTGCGACGACAGTCGCAATAGAGTTAGCGGCATCATGAAACCCATTTATAAAGTCAAATATGAGTGCCATGATGATAATGCTAATTATAAGAAGCATATAAATAATATTTCCTTCCGGTGCAACGCGCGTTTTCTGACCCATACTAATATAACAGAGGTTACTGCAACCTTACAAGCCAAAGAAGCATCAGAAACAGTCATAAACGTCAATTGGAATATTATTTAACTTATCTTTAATAGTAGAAATCTGAAGATCAACAACAAGTACGGGAATGTTTGCGCTTTAGCCTGCGTAATAGAATTAGCTGGATAAGCTAGTCTACTTGCTTATTTGGCTCAAGTGAAAGACAATGCTATACGCTTGTGTTACAGTTGTGCTGTGTTGACAATTGATCTTAGGTCGGCTAACATGATGCTCGTGTTACTGTCCAGTTTGTATTCCAAGTAAAATTACTGGCATGAGCACAAAGGGATGTGGAACAATATATTAGTTGTGCATTTCATGCACAGATGCCACAACCGGTGGATGGAGAGATTGGATGCAGTCTTCACAACTGGCTGAAGCATGGTCACGCTACAAGGTTTGGGGAGACCAGAAAGCAAGAGATGCGCTCATCACACAATATGCTTACCTGGTGAAGATAACAGCGGGCAGAGTAGTAACAAGTTTACCTCCGAATGTTGACCGTGAAGATCTTATCAGCGCAGGTGTTATTGGGCTTATCAAAGCTATTGATCAGTTCGATACCTCTCGGAATGTAAAATTCGAGACTTATGCAATCGCACTCATCAGAGGGGCGATTCTCGAGATGCTCCGAGAGGAAGACTGGGTGCCCAGATCAATACGTGAGCGTGTTAAGACGCTTGAGCGAACGTATCTGGAACTTGAAGGACGGTTAGGTAGGCCGGCTGCCGATGAAGAGGTGGCCGAAGCGCTCGGAATGGAAATTGATGATTTCCACTCCTTGCTTGCTGATACAGGCAGAGCTTCATTGCTCTCATTGGATGACATTGTTCTATCCAGCGAGGGAAATGAGAAGATACATCTGGCTGATGTTGTTCATGACGAGTCAAGTGATACTCTGGCGGAAGTCGAGATAATTGAAATGAAGCGGGTCCTTGGGACCGCTATCGATCGGCTGCCGCCCAGGGAGAATCTAGTCATTACGCTTTATTATTATGAAGGACTCACATTTAAGGAGATTGGTAAGATCCTTGAAGTCTCTGAGTCGAGAGTCTATCAATTACACACACAGGCAGTGTTGCGTCTGCGAGGCTATTTACAGCGAGATGTCGCGTTGTTTCGTTAAAAATGTTTTACCCTCACATTATATGCCAGAGAGGAGCAGAAATACGTATGCTTGGTAGAAGGCTGGCCTTAATTACAGCCGCTGGCCTCCTTGCCGCTCTTGTTTTATCGGGATGCGGCAGAGACGGAGGCACATTCGTCTCGATCAACGGCGAGAAAATATCTAAAGATGAGTTTTATAATAGGCTCGAAAAGACTCCCATTCCTGGGAGCAATGTTCCTATAGGACAATACGTTCTTGACCAGATGATCAACGAGAAATTGATTGTTCAGATGGCCAAAGAGAAGAAAGTAGAGCCTACAGAAGCCCAGATAAAACGGCAGTTAGACCTGATTAAGAAAGATGGCAACCTGTCCAAGTTACTTGACCAGCGCCAAATTACTCTTGAAGAGTATAAGAAAGAACTGTATGTCCGGCAGGCACTGATTAACATCGTGTCCAAAGGTGTCAAAATCCCTGATAAAGATGTCAAGGCGTTCTACGACGAAAAGAAGAGTACCTTATACACGAAGCCTGAGACTGTTGAAATAGGCGCTGTAGTTTGCAAGACTGAAGAGAAGATCAAGAAGGCTGATCAGCAGATCAAAGGTGGAACCGAGTTCTCCACGGTTGCCATGAACCTCTCAGATGATGAAATCGCTAAGAGGAGCGGTGGTAAACTTGGTCCTGTCTGGCGCGGTCGGGCTGGCGTACCAGATATACTGGTCGATGCCGCATTCAAATTGAAGGTCGGACAGTGCAGTGAGCCTTTCAAGGTTACTACTCAGGATGGTCCAAGCTGGGTTATCGTGAAAGCTCTGGACAGAAAGAGTGAAGTAGTCCAGCCATATAATGAGGTCAAGGATTCAATCCATGAAATGCTGGCATTCAATGAAGGACAGAAGCGGACTGATGTAACGAACTTGATTGCCAAGAGGCGTGAAAGCGCAAAGATAGATATCAAGGATAAGAAATACAGTATTTTCAGCGAGAAAGACAAGGACAAGAAGTCCGGCGATAAGAAGAAGTAAGTCTGTTGATAACGATTGTTGGCCTGGGGCCGCTTGACCTGGAGGCGATGTCAGCCGCAGCATTCCAGGCGCTTGAGTCGGCCCAGAAGCTCTTTCTAAGAACGCGGCAGCATCCAGCGGCTTATCAGATAGCCGAACGTGGATTGCATTTCGAGACATTTGATAGTATTTACGAAGCAGCATCCAGCTTTGATGAAGTCTACAGCGGGATTGCAAACCGTATACTTGAAGAAGCACGGCAGGGTGATGTCACCTATGCTGTTCCCGGCCATCCGCTTATAGCGGAGCGTTCGGTTGCTCTTATTACCACTCTGGCTGAGAGTGAGGGCATAACTGTCCGGGTAATTGGATCACAGAGCTTTATAGAGGCATGTTTAGAGGCCCTTATCCTACCTGTCGGTAAGGGCCTTAAGCTTATCGATGCTCTCGAGATAGATGATGTGCCGCCATCACCTGACTGTCCGAACCTGATCTACCAGGTATACGACCGCATAATTGCTTCCTCCGTAAAACTTGCGCTGATGGAGGTTTATCCCGACGAATTTAAGGTGCATGTTATCTATAGCGGAGGCGGTCCTGGGGCAAAGGTAGAAACAATTCCGCTTTTTGAGCTTGACCACAGGGAATTTGATTATCTGACGAGTGTTTTCGTGCCTGAGCTTCCGTAGGGTAACAGATTGGGGGCTGAAGTGACGTCTGAACGTATAAAAGATGAGTTTGGTGCTCTGGTTGAAGTGGTTGCAGCACTTAGAAGTCCGAATGGTTGCCCCTGGGATCGTGAGCAGGACCATAAAAGCCTTAGAAAGTACCTCATTGAAGAATCTTACGAAGTAATCGACGCGATTGACCACGGATCTCCAGCAAAAATCGAAGAAGAACTCGGAGATGTGCTCTTACAGGTACTCCTTCATGCTCAGATTGCGGCTGAGAATGGAGAATATGATATTGCCGACGTCTGCGAGCGTATCAGGAAGAAGTTAATCCGCCGACACCCTCATGTTTTTGGAGAAGTTGAAGTTTCAGGCGTCGACGATGTGCTTCATAACTGGGAAGAGATTAAATCCAGAGAACCCGGAAGAGAACAAATTACATCGGCTATTGGAGGCGTTCCTCAAAGCCTTCCTGCCCTTATGCGCGCGGCTGAGATCTCAAAACGTGCAGCACGAACAGGTTTCGAGTGGCCGAATATGGAGGGAGTTATCGATAAACTCCATGAAGAGACCGGCGAACTCGAGCAGGCTATTGAGTCCAGTGACCGCGAAAAGGTAAAGAGCGAGATAGGCGATCTGCTGTTTACCATTGTCAATATCTCACGATGGGCAAAAGTTGATCCCGAGGAAGCCCTGCGTGAGATGTTGGACCGCTTCCAGACCCGGTTTTCCGCAATCGAGGAGCATGCTCAGTCTACCGGTAAGTCCATCAGTGACCTCTCGATAGAAGAGATGGACGAAATCTGGGATCAGGCTAAAAAATCCGCTGCTGAATCCTGAAGACAATCCCTCTTTCTCCTGTTTTCTCATATATAACGCTGTCGAATCTGCAGGCTGTTAATAATGAGCCACTTCATGCGTCTTTAATTCAGGGGAAACAGCATGTCTCCCACCAAGTTCTGCAAGAAAGAGGGATCGATTATGCGTAGAGTCGTAATAGCCATTGCAGTCTTAGTTCTTCTTATGGTTGGAGTAGCATTGTATGGGCAGAAATGGGCTAGAAGATCGGACGGGTTGCAGATTCAACTGTCTACCAATCGAGAGCGGTATGAGCATGGGGAGCCAGTCGAAATAACATTCAAGTTGTATAATGACACAGACAAACGGCTGACCTACAAGTCTGCAACTGGTTCGCTTTACGATGTCTGGATCACTACTACCACCGGAAAGGAAGTGTGGCGCTATACCAAGGCAAACCCATCCACAATAAGAAATCGGGAAATTAAGATAGACCCTGGTAAAACAGAGGTTATAAGAATAGTTTGGCCGCAGACGGATACAAAAGGGACGCGTCAATCTCCTGGATGGTACGTGGTCTATGCCCGATTCATGATGGATCATTCAGACAAAATACTGAATACGCGCATTCGCATCGAAGAAGAGCAGATTTCCAGGTCTTCTGTTATCTACGTTCCATATAAAGCCGGGCAGATCAATCCTAACTCGGATGTCGGAAAAGATATTACCATTGAAGGTACTTTATTCAAGGGGTCTCAGGGGCTATATGTTGATGTTAAGAGAATCAGGGTTAGCCGATAGATAAACTGTTTGGCAGCGGATGCTGCTCGGGAATGAAAATAAATGGATGCAAGGCATCATTTGCGCCTGTGCTTGTGGTAAGATTAGAGTGATCTCCTCGAAGGACTGGCTTATGAAGACATTTGTGCTTGTTTTGTTGATGATTGGGGCAGCAGCCGGACTGATCTTACAGACATCTGCTGACAATCAAAGGACTGTTCCCTTTACTGCACAGATTGCAGGTGTGGACCGGGCTGGTTTTCCTTATGTTCGGCTTCAGTTGGCCGGAATAACGCCAATTGCTGAAGGAAGGCTTCCTGTTGTATCAGAAACGCTTCGTGTAACACCTGTATACAGCCTTACCAGTCGTGGGACAGTGGATTTCAATGATCCTGCAACTGTCGATAATCTGGAAGCATACTATCTAAAGCCTGGAGATACTATTCAAGCAGTCCTGCTGATGGATTCCAGAAAGGCCGATGGAACTTATTATATAACTCAGGTTGCCAGAATGAATGAAGATGGTGGACAAATAATATCTCAGCCTATTAGCGCCGTCCGTACGGATAAAACCCGGTATGCGTTAGGTGAACCTGTAAGGATCAGCTTGATAGTAGAGAACCGGACTGGAGAGGCGCTGACTTTACAGTTTCCGACCGGTCAAAGGTATGATATATGGGCAGAGAGTACCGGGCGGGAGGTCTGGAGATGGTCCAGAGGCAAGGTCTTTACCCAGGCGTTTACTTCTCTGACACTGCAGCCTGGAGAGCGCAGGGTGTTCGAAGAAACCTGGTCTCAGGTCAACAATGATGGTAAACAGGTTCCTCCCGGTGCCTACAATATTTTCGCGCAATTAACGACTGTTCCACCTCGGCCAACTCCCGTCAGGACACAGTTGACCATAGGCAGTGGTGAACCGGTAGTAAAGCCAGCGACAATCGGAGGGATAATCGAGAACATCGATACCTCAATTGGACAAGTGGTACAAATCAGTGGGACTTACCTTGGCTGGAGACCTGATCCAAATTATGAAACCTGCAGGCTAGGGCCGCCGGTAACAAGGTCAGATTGGGCTATAAAAGACGACACTGGCTGTATATATGTAACCGGAAGCAGCGGGCTTTCTCCAACAGATGACTATGGTAAAGAGATTACTTTGTCGGGCATTGTTCGAAGGACCGCAGAAGGTCAGCCTTATATTGAAGTCCAGCGGGTTTTAACCAATAACCAATAAAAAAACGCCCTACTCCTGCGCCTGGGTTTTACTCCCATCTCTTGCGCCCGATGGCTTAACCATGGGCGCCGTTAGGGAGAACCATACGCAGAAGCAGGGCTTACTGGTACCTCTCAAAAATAATATTCCCGAGCTGGAGATAAGTTAAACCTCACAACTCGGGAATCTCTATGCATTACCAGTTATTGCTGAGATGGTTACTCAGCGTTCTGCTCCGGCTGTTCCTCCGGTTTTTGCTCTTTTATCTCAGCATCAACCTTGGCTTCAGCAGAATTGCCTGCCGCATCGATTGCCTTGACAGTAATCGTATGCTTACCAGCCGGAAGCACCGTTGTTGCCACTGTAAACGGTTCAGACAAAGAATCGAAAAGACCGTCAGCAGGTATGGCTGCCATCCACTCGCCGTCATCTACTTTATACTGGACCCCAATAATGGGAACAGAGTTGTGATAAGCGTAGCCATTCACGCTTACAGTCTTGTCAGCATTGACTTTCAGCTCTCTTCTGAAAGCAGCTACTCTGGGCGGTGTGTTAGACACTATGATTGGGCCGATTATCTTCTCGTCTGTCAGGTATCCAACAGCATTGCTGACTCTGTCACTGGCCACAACCTTAATCATGTAGATACCGTCAGGAATCTTGGTTGTATCCCAGTTATATGTAGTCTGCTTTGTAGTATTTTTCTCGCCGTTGTCCTCTTGTGCAGGCTGAGGTTGCTGTTCCTGGTCAGGAGGCGGACCAGCCTGGGCCTGTGCTATAGCCTGGGCCAGCGCGGCAGGTGCCTCAGCAAGCATCTTGTCCTTGATTTCCTGAGGGATTTCAGGATGTCTGTCAAGTTCAGCTTTCAACTGAGCCAGAATCTCTTCAGGGTTAGGTGGACCATCACTTCTAATCTCGATGTTGAATCCACCTTCCGGCGGTGGGCCTTGCGGCGGCTCCTGCGGCTGCGGTGGTGCCTGTTCTTCTTCGTTCTTAGGCTGCTTCAATCCGCTGCCTAAAGCCTGCCAGTTCTTTCCCGAATCAGCAGAATAGTACAGGTCGTAGCTGAGGGCATCCTTATCCGGATCTGTTCCGTTCCACTTGACTTCATAATTCCTGGCGATGATTGTGCCAGGCTGAGGCTCGTTGATAGTAACTTTCGGTGCGCGGTTTTCTGTCAGATAAGCGACAGACACCTGCTTCAGAACAGGAGAAGCACCATTTGCACCGTTTAGAGTGCATTTATACTGAATGTAACGGCCTGCTGGGCTTGCCACATTCTGCCCGGCAGAGGTGGAATACGAGTAAGACCACGGGCTCCAGGTTTCATCCGGCTCTGCCACATTTCCGGTCCTGGTCTGGAACGATATTGTGGAACCTTGCGGAACATCAGCTATCCAGTTGATTTTGCCCCATCTCGAAGGAACTCCCGCGTCGTGTATGGTAGACTCGAATGTACCTTCAGTGACCGGAGGTGCAATAAACAAAGCGCCTCTGTTGGCGGCTCCTGCAAGTAAGGTGCCGTCCTGGCTGATAGCTATTGCAGTGAACTGAACAGCAGCACGGTCAGTATCGAGTACCATTGCGGTATCGTCAGGCAGGATTTTGAATATCTGCTCGTCGGACACTACGTAGACGTTGTTTTCACGGTCAATGGCCATAGAAAGCGCCCTTGGAGCTCTGTCCAGAATCGGCTTCGGAACGCCGGATACCGGGATTTCATAGATATTCCCTTTACCGACTCCGGTTCCAGCGAACACGTTGCCATTCTTGTCTACTGCTACGCTGGTGATGGAATCTTCAGGCGCGTTGTAGAGTGGAGTAATGGCGCCAGCAGGCGATATCTTGAAGATTACACCGCCTTTGCCGGTTCCTGCATAAACATTACCCGCGCCGTCAACCGTCAAAGCCATAACAGATGGGTTCGGCAGTTCAACAAAAGTGGTTGACTCGCCTGTGGAAGTGATTCTGTAAATCTTTCCGGCATCGCCAACACCGGCATAAACGTTGTCGCTGCTGTCTACAGTCAATGCTAGAACATACTTCTCAGGAGCATCGAACACAAGCTCTCCCTGACCATCAGGGCTGATTTTGTAGACTTTGCCGTTCGGTGATGTCCCAGCGTAGATGTTGCCCTTGGAGTCCTGAACAAGGCTGTGTACCTCAAGCTCACCAGTTGAGAAGAAAGAAGAACATGCGCCTTCTCTGGTGACGCGATACACGATACCGTTGTTGCCTGTTCCTACCAGTGCGTCACCTCCGCCAATTGGTAGAACTGTCCAGACTATCTCTTCAGGAACATCCGAAAGCTTGGTGAAAGCCGGAGCCAGCCTGACATCATCAGCATTGGTAGCGGCTGTGGAAGAGAAAGAGCCTGGACCAAAGTCCTGGAGACTTTTCTGTGTCCAGATATTGGGCTGTCTGATTACCGGCTTTTCAGCTTCCTTTTTCTCATCAGCCTTCTTTTCTTCAGGTTTCTGTTCCTGTTTAGCCTGCTCTGCTGGTTTAGCTTCGGACGGGCCTGCACCTTCGGGCGCAGGAGTAGGAATCCTTGTCATCTGGACGAAAGAAGCATCATCAAAGAAACCAAATGGAACGGACGCAGCAATGTCGGCAGTGTCATCGACCAACAGAGCAGCTTCTGCTTCTACCATTGGCTCAGGCATTGGGCGAGGAGCTTCCTGTCCGCTTTTATCACCTTGCTGCTGTCGTTTCTCCAGCTTACGCTGACGTGCAACTGTGATGGGAAGGCTTTGTGCACCAGTAAGAATATAATCTACCTGCTCTACGACCTTTACTTCATCACGCTCCATCTTAAGTCCAGTGCTTCTTGGAGATTTTATGACATTCGCTATTGGGTCAGGGAGGTTTGTCAATTTCTCTCCTGAGATGGAGATGGCTCCAGTTGGCAGGAGCAGTCTGACTATCAGTTCGTTGTTCTTTTCCTGCTCAACGAACTTGCTAATCATCTGATTTATATTGTCAGCTATTCCGCCGGGCATTGGTGTAATGGCAGCACCGTCTCCATCAGGATTAGGTGAGATCATCACAGGCGCTTCACCGCCGCCTACCATACCGCCAGCAACACGCAATGTCAGCTTGCCGTCCGGTGCGTTCTCCGGCACTTGAATCTGCATTGTCTTGATGAACGGCTGCGATTTATATGGTCTCAGTTCAATGCCAACGTTGACCATCTCGCCAGGCTCATACCTGCTCTTGTCTATGAAAATGCGCTCGATGCTGGCAGTCTTCCGTCCGGATTCAATTTGCACTGACATATGAACGGATTTGACATCAAGAGGTTGGAACTTATTGCTTGTAAGTATTCCAATTATTCCTCTGAGGTCATCTATTGCAGCAGCTTCGATCGATGCAGGATTGAAAAAGACATTTTTACGTTCGATTTTGCCTACCTGGTCGGCTTCTACGACTAGATCGACATAGGCTGTTGCATCACCCGGTATTCCATGAACCTCTGTGATAGCTGTTCCGGCTACGTGCATAAGCAGTTCCGGGACAAGCAGTGGATGATTGATTATATTAACGTGCAGAGTCTTTTTTCTGCCAATAGCCTTGTCATCTACGTCTATTGTCACTGGAATCATCTGAGGTTTAACACCTATCTCTCCGCCGACGGACCAGGGTCTATCCTGGAAGATACGTCCAACGACTTTCATCGGGGATGCCAGCTTGAATGACACATTGTAACTCGGGAATGACTCCAGAACATAGGCGGTAGACATAGGCGCATCAATGGGGCCGATTTCCATCATTGGATGGCCGAATGCAACCAGTTTGCTTCCTCTGCGGTATGTGACGGTTCCAACACCGGTCATGTCTATGTCTCCTGTAACCAGAGACACACCGATTGCCGATCCCGGTACGAGGTCAACATCGACAGGGTCAGCTTTGGCGCCAGGCCCAGCCATTGGTACCAGGCCAAAAGGCTCAAGTATTTCGGCAAGCTTGCCCATGTTACGGTTGCTTACACCACTGACCATAAGTGGTGTCATGAGCGGGGTCATAACGAAAGTGCCTTTGGGGGCAGTTCCGCTGGCTCCGAACCTGCGGATTTCCACTTTGGAGACTGTATCATCTCCAATCTTGACTGGGGTATCCAGTGAAGCCACCTTGCTCGACATACCGGAAGGTCTTTCTGGCAGGTTTGGGTCAAGAGATTCAAGCATATGCTCTATTGGGGTAAGCATTCCGATCGGTTCTTTTGCAAATGATGCCGGGCCGTAGGCAACTGCGCCGATTATCTTACCATTTACATAAACAGGGCTGCCACTCATGCCCTGCATGATGTTTGCGCCGCGCTCAGTAACAGGCCCACCGCTTAGTCTGACAAGGATCAGGTCCTTGCCATTGTTTGCCTTTCGGAGTAATCCGATTACTTCAACATCGAATTTCTCGATATTTGTGCCTTTGAAGACCGTCAGACCGTAACCTTTCATGCCAGCTTTGACTTGAGAAAGCGGCATAATGTATTTCAGGTCTTCACTGGTTACGCCTGGTTCTGCGCTTGCGGTAGCGACTATAACAAGCACAGCAATCACTACCACAGCCAGAATCAAGCTGATTCGTCTTTTTAACATTCCTGAGCCATCTCCTAGAACTAGCCCTACTGTCGGCATAACTACAGGTCAGAATGCCAATTTCAGGCAGTAAGTTGGGGTTGCGTTCGTTCCTTTTACGAATACGCGGATTGTCATCAAAAATGCACCATTCCCGCGTCAATCGTTTAAGTGCGATATGCAAAAAGCATGTCCTGGTTGATCTGTATCAACAGATTTAACAGTACACAGAATATCAGACGGTTCGTGTTGTTTTCATGTTAACAACAAAGAACCAAAAAATGATAAAGCGCACACCAACTGGCGGCGCTATTATAGATTATTTATAACATTACTCCTGTCCAACGTCAACGAAGCGAGCGAGAACAGAAGCAGCTAATATACAAGCGATAATCACTGTTGCAGCAGGTGTCATATGTCGGCAGTAATAGATTATCTTGGACTTATCCCAACTGCTACCCTGCGCGGAACTGCTTCCCGGATAATCGTTTCTTCGACAATCTCCTCGCCGGTGCGAATACCATTTTCATAAGTAACCGCAACAACAACGTGTCTCAGACCATTTCTGCCTGGAGAGAGTTCTCTTTCTCTGCCAGCAGGCAATTGAACACTGGATATGCTTTCAGTGCGGTAAGGAATCGGTTCAGTGCGGGATATTTGGTCTCGAACCACAACAGTCAGAGATCGTTTGCTTGAGTTGTTGGTGTTGGAAACACGAACCTCTTCGCCAATCTGAAGTCTGGCAAGGTTTTTACCGGGATTCAATTCCTCAAGCTCTGTTAGGCTCATGTTGTGTCGGGCAGCGATACGGCTGGCAACATCTCCAGACTGCACTACATAGACTCCACCTTCTGGACCTCCACCCAATACAAGCAAATCCAGCGCCTCTTCTGTCTTAGGGCGATAAATCGCCAGGTCTACCGGCATTTCTTCTGCAGTCACCTGTTCTTTGAAGTGAGGTTCTTCCATCAGGTTCTCTACCATACTCCCGAACCGTTCTTTAGCCGATTCCAGCACGTCACCAGCTTGTTCTTCCGAATCTACTGCCACTACAGGAATACCATCAAGAAGGATTGCCCATTTGACCACTCGAAGCGACACTTTGCCCAAAACAGACTTGATAGCTTCCTTTTCGGATTGGGTTTTCGCATCTCGAGGCGCTCGTTTGATCTTGACGTTCTCTTTAAAGGATACCTGACTTGCTTTTGCGCCTGCTACAGCACTTTTCACCTGGGTTATTACCTGGTCAGCGGCTTCGCGTGTAGCTAAGCAGGCTACAGGCTTATTGTTGACATAAATGGCGAAGTAGCGGGTATGGAAATTCCCATAGGCCCATCGCCCGAGGAGAATTAACGTTAAGAGCAGAATCGCGGTCCGCTCAATACGAAGCTGTAATTTTAGGCTGTGAATCAGCTTTTCCTGATCCATATTTCGTGCTCCTTTATTCGCCCGCGACTCCCCCTGACTCTTACATTATACTGATGAGCCAATTTGTGTCAACTGGGAGAGTGGGGTAAGGAAGTGACGAGTTTCGAGTGATGAGTGATGAGGATATACTGAACTATGCAATCCGGAAGAATAGCCAAGGGATTTGCAATCCCTCCCGAGAGAGGGCCCGAAGGTAAAGGTAAGCTGCGAGTTTCGAGTAATGAGTGATGAGGAGGGGAGTGTTGCTACTCGTTACTCATCACTCATCACTTGTCACTTCTCACAAACCGCTTGTCTGCTTTGTTTGCAGGCTCAAATGTGATATAATTGTGGCAGTGGAATGGAGGAGGAAGGTGAGATTACTTCCTCCTCGTTGTGCATGTTTGGAGTAAACACAGAGACAGTATCTCGTATGTCTGAAGTAACCACAGAAGCCAATTGCATACAAGTGCTCGACGAGCATACAGCCAACCGCATTGCTGCAGGAGAGGTTATTGAACGTCCTGCCTCCGTTGTCAAGGAATTGGTAGAAAATGCCATCGATGCTGGTGCGACTAAGATTTGGGTCAATATCGAAGATGGTGGCAAGGAACTCATCAAAGTGACAGATGATGGCCGGGGGATGACGCGTGAAGATGTCGTTGTAGCCTTGCAGCGCCACGCCACATCTAAAATCCACACTGCAGAAGACCTTTTTGCTATTCGGACGCTTGGCTTCAGGGGTGAGGCTCTGCCATCGATTGCATCAGTCTCCATTATGGAGATTGTTACCAAACATGCCTCCGAGCCGGCAGCAACAAAACTGGAAGTAGAAGCAGGGACTATTACCAACCTGGAGTCAGTCGGCGCTCCTCAGGGAACCACTATCTCTGTTCACAGACTGTTCTTCAACACACCAGCCAGGCTCAAGTTCCTGCGTTCTGCACAGACCGAGTTGTCTCATATCACGGAGCTTATCGGCCGGTTTGCGCTGTCTTATCCTTCCATCAGCTTCCGCCTGACACATGGCTCAAGAGAAGTGATATCAGTCACCGGAACCGGCGATGTTATAGGAGCTGCTGCGGCGGTTTTCGGCCGGGATGTAGCTAAACAGCTTGTGCCGATTGAGTTTGAGGTTCCATCTCTTAAGGTTTGGGGCTTTGTGTCCAAGCCATCGTTCACCAGGGCTAACCGCGCTCATCAGGTGTTCTTTGTCAACCGTCGATGCATCCGAAATAAGACGCTCACACATGCGGCAGACCAAGCTTACAGAGATCTGATCATCCAGCCGGGGCGTTATCCAATTCTGATTATCTTCATAGATATCGACCCTGGGCTTGTGGATGTAAATGTGCATCCTACCAAGGCTGAAGTTAAGTTTTCAAGCGATCAAGAAGCTCACTCGGCCCTCTCAAGAGCAATACGTGATGCACTCATGTCCGGTGGCGCGATACCTGTAGTGACGGAAGGACACGAAGCTTTTCGTCCGGCAATCACAGACCGCCAGGATGCGCCTCCTCAGGGTACTCTTCTTCCGCCTGATGAGACCGATGTTGCCGCTTTCCGACAGGCTGTGCTGAGAAGAAGTGAGATGGCCGATCTTTTCGGTCAGGATGATCCGTTCGAGTGGAGCAGAGAGCCTCAGTCGATCCGTCCGCCAGCTGCACCAGTTCATGATATCGAGCTTCCAACACCTGTAAGGCTGCGAAATGCCAGGGTAATCGGTCAGGCACGCAATATGTACATCCTTGCAGAATGTGAGGATGGAGTGCTTATCATAGATCAGCACGTAGCTCACGAGAGGGTGCTGTTCGAGCAACTTACCAAGGCCAAAGAAGGCAGCCGGACAGTCATGCAGGGGCTTGTGGTGCCAATTACCCTGGAACTCTCCAGAAGAGAAGGTCTTGTAGTTGGCGAGCGGCTGGACGATTTGAGAGACATAGGGTTCGACATCGAGGTCTTTGGCCGAGATGCGTTTGTTGTCCGTGCTGTGCCTGTTCATGCCAAGGCAGATGAAGCGGAGCAGCTTCTAAGAGACATCATTGCGGAACTTGTGGATATATCCGTAACAAGGCATCTGGTAGTACGTCCTGAGCAGGTATTGATCACTACAGCCTGCAAGCTGGCAATTAAGGCGGGAGATCCGCTGTCTATGGCAGAGATGGAAGATTTGGTGAAGCGGCTTATTGCGTCCGAGAACCCGTTTGTCTGCCCGCATGGCCGTCCAATCATCATCAGCCTGACTAATTGGGAGTTGGACAGGAAATTCAAGCGTCCGACGACGGGTTAGAGATCAAAAACCTGCTTATATATATTCTCGTTCTCCAAGCGGTTCTGATGCGTAGGAATCCAAATCCAGACCTGATTTTTCGCCTCTGATAAACCTGTAATAGCCTGCTGCGGCAGCCATAGCGGCGTTATCTGTGCAGAGTTTTGGCGGCGGTGCAGTCACTTTTATGCCAAGTTCAGCTCCCCGTTCCTTCATCTGCTTCTGGAGTGTTCGGTTTGCAGCTACTCCACCGGCTATGACCACTCGTGACACTCCCTTTTTCTGTGCAGCTTTCATGGTATTGTTTACAAGCACGTCTACCACAGCCTGCTGGAAGCTTGCAGCAACGTCGTTGATGTTGATGTCTTCTCCGGCTTTCTCTATATACCGAACTACAGCCGTCTTAAGCCCCGAAAAGCTGAAATCGAGCGTATCCCCGACTCTTGCGCGTGGAAAATGGACTGCCTTGGGATTACCTTCCTGCGCCAGTTTGTCTATTATAGGCCCGCCAGGATACCCCAGACCCATTGCGCGTGCAGATTTATCGAATGCTTCACCTGCTGCGTCATCGCGAGTCCTGGCCAGAATCTTATACTGACCGTGTCCGGTCATGTAGATGATATCCGAGTGCCCTCCTGAGACTATGAGGCACACAAATGGGAACTCAAGGTCTGGTTCAACGAGGAAATTAGCGTAAATATGCGCCTCTAGATGATGAACACCAATCAATGGAAGCCCTGCTGCCCAGGCTATGGCTTTGGCAGCGGACACTCCGACAATCAGCGCTGGAATAAGTCCAGGGCGGTTGATTATTGCTACTGCGCTCATGTCCTGGAACGTGCTGTTGGATTCATCCAATGCCTGCTGCACAACAGGGTTTATCAGTTCCACATGCCTTCTTGATGCAACCTCAGGCACAACGCCGCCAAACCGCTGGAAAAGGTCGATCTGAGAGGCTACAACATTGGAAAGGATAGTCTTGCCATCTTCAATAACAGCAGCGCTTGTTTCATCGCAGCTTGTCTCTATTCCAAGTATTTTCATCCCGGCACTTTCGTAGAAGGTTCTTGAGGCTCAAGTGTTTCTGCTTGTTCATAAATCCGTTGTTTCAGATCTTTGAACATATGCTGGTAGTCTTGAGAGAACATGTCATCCACCCACATCACTACGGCGTTTTCGTTGTTATCGCTGTAGTAACCTCTTCGGATGGCAGCAGGGATGAATCCATACTTTCGATAAAGGTTCTGTGCAAGATGATTGCTTTCCCGCACTTCCAGCGTGGCCCTGCGAGCACCTCTCCGTTGCGCTTCTTCAAGCATAGCGATCAATATCTGCTCGCCAATCTTCTTTCCCCGGTACTTGGGGTCTACACCGATGGTAGTAATGTGAGCTTCATCTATGATAACCCACATCCCAGAGTAGCCAACGATTTTATCATCCACACGCGCAACGACATAATATGCTGAGCGGTTAACAAGCTCAGTAAGGTAGGCACTCTCATGCCAGGGAGTAGTGAAACACTGCTTCTCTATCTCCATGATGCGAGGGATATCTTCTCGCTGCATTCTTTCTATTGTAACCAGCTGAATCACCACTATAGCCTCAATAGATTTGCCGGAAGTCTAGCACGAATGCTTTTCCCTGTCAATCAGGTTTATATCCAATGGACAACCATGGCAGAATATACCCAGTTAATAATTGACTTAGTAACAATTATGATACACTATTAAATGATCTTAAGTTATTATTGAGTTGCAGGTATTGATCAATAGCTGAAATTCTTCATGTAGAGTTTTGCTAACATCACATGGTAAAACTTGAAAAAAAGCTCAGGTATAGTGTACATTAAGTACCACATAATCATTCATACATCTACTGGTATAAGAAAGGAGGTGAGTAGATTATGTCAAGAAGCGCCTTGTGGACTATATTCACGCTTATCTTCATCCTTTCTGGTGCAATTGGAGGAACGATACTAGCAAAAACCTATGTCGAAGCGCTTAGCACCGGGCAATGGCCTTGGGGGTCATCTCCACCGGATGCAGGAGTGCCAGAAACCGATAGATTCCTGCCGATGCTTGCTTTAGGCATCGGAGGTTCTCTGATAGGTTTCTTGTTCTGGTCACTGTTGTGTGCTGAACTGCAGCGCCTCAAGCGTGGGCTTGATACTATGTCTGATCAGGACAAGATAGCGGTTGCGGTCGGATTGATAATCGGTATGGTATTGACCGTGCTTATCCGATCCAGTTTTAGACCGCCCACATGGGTTATATTTGCTGTTGCTGTTGTAGTTTGTTACTTGGGTGTAGCGGCTGCGTTATCTATGAAAGAGCAGTTCCGCATATATGTAGGCGGCGGATCATCTACTTCAGGAAAATCTGCTGCATCACACATTCTCAGACCTAAATTATTAGATACCAACGTCATCATAGACGGGCGTATTGCCGACATTTGTAAAGCTGGATTTGTAGAAGGGCCGATTTTTATACCCAGGTTCGTACTTGAGGAACTACAACAGATAGCAGATTCCAGTGATCCGCTTAAGCGCGCAAGAGGTCGGCGAGGTCTGGACATTCTTAATGGAATGCAGCAGGAAATGAGCCTGCAAATACAGACATACGAGGCAGGTAATGGAGGACATGCTGAGGATGTTGATGGAAGGCTGGTCGAACTCGCCAAAGAGTTGAACGGCGCGATTGTTACTAACGATTATAACCTGAACAAAGTCGCTGGCCTGCAGGGAGTCAAAGTGCTCAATGTAAATGAACTGGCAAATGCCTTGAAACCGGTAGTTCTGCCAGGAGAAGAGATGAGTATTTTGATTATCAAAGAAGGCAAAGAACAGAACCAGGGAGTCGGCTACCTGGATGATGGCACTATGGTCGTTGTCGAGGGAGCAAAGAAGTATACAGGTGAAACTCTGGATGTTATAGTAACCAGTGTATTGCAGACTGCCGCTGGCAAGATGATCTTTGCCAACATGAGCAATGAAAACCCGGAAGAGGACATGAACCTTGAGCGGAACATCCGCAGTTATACCGGCAGCAGGCCGAGGAGAAAGATTCGGTAGAGGATCCAATAAAGTATTCGCTGAAGTTGCGGGTAAGCCGATTCTGGCGCACACACTTCTGGCATTTGAAAAATGCAGGATGATCGATGACATTGTGCTTGTTGTAGGAAAGCACGAGATTATCGATGCACGGAAGATAGCGGATACTTATGGGATCAGCAAATTAAGAGCGGTGGTTGCAGGAGGCAACCACCGCCAGGATTCAGTCGAGAATGGTTTAGCCGTGCTCGATCCTTCAACGCACATCGTCGCAGTGCATGACGGTGCGCGTCCTCTTGTCCGTCCCGAAACAATAGTAGCCACAATACGCGCTGCCGAGGAATTCGAGGCTGCCGTTGCTGCTGTTCCTGTAATCGATACGATCAAATCAGCGGATTCAGATGGATTTGTAGCATCTACCCTTGACCGCAGCAACCTGTGGAGCATCCAAACACCTCAGACATTCGACAAAAACCTGCTTGAAAGTGCCTACAGCGAGGCAAGGAAAACCGGGTTCTACGCAACAGACGATGCAGCGCTGGTAGAACGGTTAGGTCACAGGGTAAAGCTTGTTATGGGCTGCTACGATAATATTAAAATCACCACACCGCTCGATCAAGACTTTATGGAAACCAGGCTAAATAGTATGCAGATCAATTCAATGCTTCGGACAGGTTTTGGTTACGACATACACCGCTTTGAAGAAGGCCGGAAGCTGGTGCTGGGTGGCGTCGAGTTTCCAGGAGAAGTTGGGCTGGAAGGACATTCGGATGCGGATGTTATTCTTCATGCCATAGCTGATGCCCTTTTGGGTGCTGCAGTACTCGGAGATATAGGCAGGCACTTTCCCAATACTGATCCCAAGTACCGGGGTATCTCCAGCCTGGTACTTCTTGAGCACACAGCAAAGCTTATTGCAGATGCAGGCTGGAAAGTGGCTAATGTGGATGCGACACTGGTTGCAGAACGCCCGAAGATAGCTGATAAGGCATCTGAGATGCAGGAAAAGATCGCCGCATCGTTGGGTGTTGCACCGGATCAGGTGAGCATCAAAGCCACGACAGCGGAGAAGCTTGGAGACATCGGCGCAGGGGCAGGCGCTGCGTGTTATGCTGTGGCTGCTATTTTCCGCAGTTAATCTGAGTTATTCCCACATTATTCCGGTAACATCTTCTGGCAGGCAAGCGTATATTGAGTGTAATGCTTAAATTTGGCTTCCGTAGAGGAGAGATTACCGTGAGATTAATTACTTTCGCAGTGATAGCCTGTTTGGCGGTGGCTTGTGCTGTCGGTTGTGCCAATCGAGAGGGCAAATCGGAAGCAAAATTGTCAGCTCAGGCATCCGTTTCAAAGGATGTTGAGAGGTTGATCGATCAACTATCTTCAAAAGACGCTGCCGAACGAGGCCGCGCAGCTTTCAACCTGGCAAAACTTGGTTTTGAGGCCAAACCTGCTGTTCCAGATCTTATTGCGATGTTAGATGACGATGCCAAACTCACCAGTTTCGACATTCACCAGGACCGCAGTATCAGCAGCACCTACCAAACAACTCCAGCAGAGCAGGCAATGTATGCTTTAATTCAAATCGGCGAACCTGCAGTCGAAGAACTATTCTCAATCTACCGGACCAGCGAGCCTGCAGTGAAAACACGCACAACAGATGCATTGAAGCATATAATCAGCCGCAGGCCATTGGAGAAAATCCAGAAAGATCTGAAAAGCAGTGATCCAGCAGTTCGGACCATTGCTGTGTTGGCTCTTGGAGTGGGCATTGATCCTCGTGTAGCTCTCTTACAGGACTCATTAAGGGATACCGACCCCGAAGTCCGTCGGTCTGCGGTTGAATCTCTGCGGTGGATCGGCGGACCAAACACTGATCCATGGGAAATTTCTAAAATTCTGCAGGATACTTACTCCGATAAAGACCCTAAGGTTCGGGAGGAAGTAGTCAGAAGTATTGGTTACATTGCAGAGAACGGAAGCCAGGTATCGGTGGAAGGTTGGATATTTGATGCACTGCACGATGATGATCCGAACGTCCGCAGGGAAGCTGTCTACTGGCTCGGATGGCACAAGCGATTCAATGCTGTAATGCCGCTCATCCGCAGGCTTGAAGACGAAAGCCCTACGGTCCGCTCAAAGGCTGCATGGTCACTTTGGCAGATCACAGGGCATAACTACGGCCAGGACAAAGCCAAATGGGAGAAATGGTGGAACCAGAATAATTAATGACCAGGCTTGCCGCTACTCGATATGCATGCCGTGTACACCTGGCTGCGTCAAACCTTCCGGTTGATTTTCCGGTGGGAGTTTTTCCCACTTTGTCCGCCAGTCTTCCAATGTAGAACCAGGATGCATAGCAGCATAAATCTCGCAGGCAATTGCACGGGCATCTTCGAAGCTGGGTGCAGCCAGCAGGAATGACACTCGTTCTACCTTAGCTGGGGAATCTCTCATGTCAATAGTTACTGTCCAACCTTCACAACCTGAGACCGGCTCCTGCAGTGAAAGCATCAGGTTGTAGGCGTCGCCAAGTACTGAAAATGGGCCATCGGCATCTAATGGAAGCTCACGTGTGACATCGAGTGCTTTTAGCAAATATTCTCGTGCTTTTTCTTTGTCCTTTTGTTCGTTTGCAATGTGTGCAAGTCCGACGTATGCATTAGGATAAAATCCCATCTGGCACACTTTTTCGCAGTATCTTTGAGCAACTTCGTATCGTTCACTACTTGAGTAGAGTTGTGCGAGCCTGATAAGCATGCTGTAACGTTGATGCATTTGCTCAGCTAGAGCAGCCCGCCGGTCTGCTTCTTCATCTCTCCCAAGCAGCAGGTTCATCTGAACGGCACAAAGCATGACTTCCTCATCATTAGCTGCCAGTGGCTCGATAATCCGCATCTGTTCCAATGCATCTTTAGGTCTGCCTTGGGCTAATAGGAGCCTGAGCAGCAGGATTCGGCAATTTACATCCTGTGGAGCAAGTTTTATTGCACGTTTTATGTTCTCCAAGGCCTCGTATAACTTATTCCGCCGCCATTGAGAATAAGCGAGTAAAGATAGCAGTGTTGGGTTTCTAGGCCATTCCTTGGTAAGGTTCAAAAGGTAACCTTCTGCATAATCATATTCATCGATGAGAATACTTGCCCATGCAAAGGCCCATAGAACAGATCCACGTATGTTGTATTTGGAGATTGCCTGTCCAAAGACATTGGCAGTGTCGTTTATCTCGAAGAAATACCGAGATGCGATTCCGGCGGAAAGCAAGCCTTCCAGGCATTTGGGATCTGCTGCCAGGCATAACTGAGAAGCTGCCCAGGCACGTTGATAATCGCACACTCTCAATGCCTCATAACACCTGGTCCCCCAATATCTAGCCAGGTTGCGTTTGCCTTTTAACCCCTTTGGCATCTCAGCCTTCATCTGTTCTGAGATCCTATAGTACCAATTGATAATATCGGATTTTCGCTGCTCAATATCATTATCCGTTCTGCGCCAGTCTGCGTATGATGGCACCGGCAGGACAAGACGTTCGCGCTGAGGAAAATATTTTATCAGTAGTATTCCTGTGGCTATACATAAAACGCCTATAGAAAAATTACTCAGGCTTCTACCAATGTCCCAGCCAGATTCATTTGATGCTGCAAATGTCCATATTAATATCAGACAGCCGATAATGGCGGTAATAATCCCCAAGAACTGCAGTGAGTTGAATTTCATTTCTCCTGCACTTTGCCTGATTGCTTTTTGCAGTTGCTGTGAGTCTTTTTGTTGTTCCTGGCTTGCAATATGCTCGATGTGGTTTATCAATCGAATAGCCAGGTCATCAGGGTTGGTGAACAGAACAATAGCAGGTTCAGAATAAGGGCTTTCTTCGTCGGTCTCTGGCAAGCTTACGATCCTATCGGCTAATATTGGGTGCGTGTCGTACTCGCTTCTTTCTTCTCCATAAAGCACTTTTTGCTCTATTTCTTTGCGTTCTTCCTCACTTTCTGGTGTCAGTTTTGTTAAGAGCCACTGACAGAAACTTCCGTCACGCTGCGTCTGAGCTATGATATCCTGCCAGCTTAAGCGATTATTCATGTAGATGGCAACAGCCATTTTGATTAAAGAGTTGCAGTTATTATTATTGCCATATAGTTCTGCGGCTACCTGGTCTGCGGCGAATTCGTGCTGCCGGCGATATGTAGCGACCAACCGGTTGCCATTACGTGCAATTATTTTGTTTACTTGCCATAAAACCTGGGCTAGATAGAACTTTTTATCCTCTGATCTTGCCTTATAGACCAGATCGCCAAGCAAATATGCAAGCTGGCCTGTTCTAGCCATTGCATTTGCGACCCAGTTTCCATACCCACGCTCAAAAAGCTTGGCATGGGCCATTTCATGCGCTATAACTGATTTAAACTCATCCAGAGTACTGATAACAAGCGTACCGATGCCGATTCCGAGGGTGCAGTGTCCGCGTCCCGTTCTGTAGCCGCGAAGCCTTACCCAGGCATTGCACCCGCTTTCGAGAACGATTGAATCCGGCGGTTTTACTCCCACTTGTCTTGCAATATCTGCAACAACGTCATAAAGCCTGGGAGCTTCTTTTCTGGATATCTGGACGTTGTAAACAGGCCCATCACGCAGGTTTAAGCTTCTGGCTATCAAAAAAGCAAGCTTGGAAACTGCTTTTATCGGCTCGACCATAAGTCCAACAAGCCCGAATCGGGCTGCACCAATCAGGATCAGAAAGTCGAACAGTAGAAGCAGCAATACTATAACCAGAGCAGTCAGGCTGAAAATGTAGGAAAGTATTACCAATACAGAAGCTAAAGCAATGACTCTAACAGTTTCTGATTTGGTTAAGGGTTTTTCTGCCTTTTTTTCTACGTTTGTTGTTGCATTAGTATTGTTAATCAATTCGACCTCCTGCCTGCTTGATAGTTAAAGTATATTTTAGCTGCTGCAATTTTGCAATCAATCTCCCACAGATAGCAATATTTTAACACCATTGCGGTCAGTCTTGCTTCTAACTCTGCATTATTTGTGGTAACATGGCGAATAGTTCAGCTTAATTCAGAATAAACAGTTAACTCTTCATAAGATGGAGGTGCAGCCATTTTACATATACTTAAACATCACCGGCTGGTTTTATTGGTTGGTGTAATCATAGTTGTTGCGGCCATAGCATTAGGCGCTGTAGGGCTTTATGCATCAGACAAAAAGGACGATACTCCTATTCCGAACAGCCTGCAGATTCAAGAAGGTATGGATGAGAAGCCAGATGAACCGCTAGAGCCTTCTCAAATCACCTCAAAGGACGATTTTATGCCTCGTCCCAAAGGCTATGATATTCTCATAGATAAATCTGCTCGCGAGATGAAGATATTTGTCAGCGGGAAGCTGTATCGCACTTACACCGTGTATCTTGGTTTCACGCCTGATGGGCACAAGACCCGTCGGGGTGACGGCCGCACTCCAGAAGGTGAGTATTACATCAGCAGGCGCAACGAAGCAAGCGTCTACTACAGATCTCTGTTGATTTCATATCCGTCACCCAGGGACACTCAACGGGCAGTTTCATCAGGGCTTGTGAACAGGTCCGTTCTTGATGCAGTTATCTCGGCGTATGCTAAAAAGGCAACTCCTCCGCAGAATACTCGCCTTGGAGGGAATATCTGCATTCATGGAGAAGGCAGCCGTTCCAGACCGCAAAAGGATTGGACTGCCGGGTGCATCGCCGTTACGAACAGGGAAATGTCCGAGATTTTCGGACTGATTCCAGCAGGCACGCCAGTAACCATCAGACCATAGGCTAAGTTTTGCAGGTTTCATCATTGCACGCTGCTCGTCACTCGTCTTTGCACTGTGTTATAATCTTCGTAGAGGCATACTGGCTCCGACAGAGGAAAGCATCGAGGAGAGAGTGATGAGTGACAAGTTAAGCAGGCGAGACCTTCTGACTGCAGCCTTAGGCACTGCTGCAGCGTTTGTGATAGGCGGATGCTCCAGCACCAAAGGGGGCAGCCAGCCGGAATCATCGGCTGGTAGAAGACCTAAAACAACTGGCCCTGGGAAGCTGGCTGTAGGTTCGGAAAAAGATGCAGGCAAATCCGTTCGTGCAGCAGTTGCCGCGCTCGGCGGGATGTCTGCATTTGTGAAAAAAGGCGATTTTGTGGTAATCAAACCGAACGCTGCCTGGGGCAGGGAGCCAGACATGGCTGCAACGACTCATCCTGATGTCCTGCTGGCAGTTAGCGAACTCTGCAAAGAGGCCGGAGCCGGAGATATACTCGTCATTGACCACCTGATAGACCAGCCTTCAGAGATGGTGCTTGCGCTGACCGGGCTTAAGAAGACTGCAGACAAAGCCGGAGTCAGGATTGTGGCTGCTCAGAACCAGAGCATGTACCGCAAGATCGATATTCCTGATGGCAAACTGCTGAAGAGCGATGAAGTCCTCAAAGATGTGCTCAAGGCGGATGTATTCATCAATCTGCCAAAGGCCAAGACCCACGGGGAGACGAAACTGACTCTTGGACTGAAGAACCTGATGGGTGTTATGTGGAACAGGCAGGCATGGCATTCAAATGGGCTGCATCAGAGCATCGCAGACTTCGCAACAGCCGTCAGACCCGATCTTACTATCCTCGATGCCACCCGTATCCTGCTTACCAACGGCCCTAAAGGTCCTGGAGAGACGAAAGATGTCGGGCAGGTAATAGCCGGAACAGACCTTGTGGCAGTCGATGCCTATGGAGCAACACTTTTCGGCATGAAACCAGAGGATATCGAACACATCCGTCTGGCTCATGAGGCTAAACTGGGTGAAATAGACTTTGCCAGACTGATGGTGAAGTAACTACAGGTCTTTTATAAAATATGAAAGCCAAAAATCCTCGAGGCAAATCCAAACCGCTTCGTGAGCGGCTATATAATATGCAGACGCTGCGCCGGGCTGTGCAGTTACTATTTTTTGCCCTGTTCATCTATTTGTTTGCTCTGACAATCGGACGTACAGACTCGGAGGGCAATCTTGGGCTGCCTGCCCCTATTCCGGTGGACTTTTTCTTCCGTATCGATCCGCTTGTTGGGCTGACGACTATGATTGCCGCGCGGAAGACCATCACCATCCTGCTTCTGTATGGCATTCCTGTAGTGCTGCTGACCGTGCTCTTAGGCAGGTTCTTCTGCGGCTGGATTTGCCCTCTGGGTACGACACTGGATGCGGCGAATTCTCTGTTTTTCAAAAGCCGGCGTTCATCTACGAGCAAACCATCATTCATTACCCGAAGCTGGAAGTATATTATCCTCGTGGCAGTCCTGACTGCTGCCGTTTTTTCAGCCCAGGCTGCTTATCTGTTCGACCCGATTACAATAATCACCCGCGCGATGACTTTTGTTGTCTATGCGCCGGTTCAATTGGTCATTCGTTCTCTTGGAACTACGGAATTCCTTTCAGAACGCGCTCCATTCCTGCTGGAAAACGGATTTTTCTACGGGCACCAGTTCTTTTACCGGATGAACTTGGTGTTTTTTGCAATCTTCATTGCGATTATTGCTGCTGAAGCCTACAGCAGAAGGTTCTGGTGCAGGAACCTGTGCCCTTTAGGAGCGCTGCTTGGGCTTATTTCACAAGTTTCACTTATCAAGCGGTTGGTAGGAAACACTTGTATCGACTGCGGCAGGTGCATCCGGGAATGTAAGATGTCGGCAATATGCGATGACCCACGAGAATACATCGCTCCCGAGTGCATTTATTGCTATTCTTGCACAAAGGTTTGTCCAACAGATGCAACACGTATTATTCCGGCAACTTCTTCAGCAACTTATCGGATCGATACAGATATGACCCGCCGCAGGGCGCTGCAAGCTATTGGTATAGGTATCGGATGGGCGGCTCTGGTGCATACCAACTTGGCAACCAAGACTGTAAGAGAGACAGGAATCAAGTCGTCCAGCCCTCAGCTCATTCGTCCGCCTGGGTCGCTGCCTGAGCCTGAATTCTTAGATAGGTGTGTCCGATGCAGCGAATGTATGAAGGTCTGTCCTACCAACGGACTCCAGCCTGCGCTGACAGAAGCAGGGATAGAAGGGCTTTGGACACCTATCTTGGTTCCAAAGATAGGCGAATGCGCACAAAACTGCAACCTGTGCTCCAAAGTCTGCCCAACACAGGCCATTCAGCCGTTCGAGAAAGATGAGAAGCAGCATATTTTCATCGGGACAGCCGTAATCGACCGCAGCCAGTGCATTGTCTGGAATGGAGATAAGGCCTGCCTGATTTGCGAAGAATACTGTTCATACCTTGCTGTGCATTTTAGAGAAGTAGATGGAGTCCGTCGGCCGTTTGTCAATGAGAAGAAGTGCACCGGTTGTGGGAAATGCGAAAGCGCGTGCCCAATCCAGCCCCAGGCTGCCATCCGGGTCTTTTCATTTGGCGACAAGCGTCACATGAGCCGTGAAGAGCAGAAATTCTGGAGCGAGAGCTGAGTTTTGTGACCACACAACTGGCCTTCTCTGAGATGCAATCCAACGCTGGCTAGCAGAGCAATCTACATAACGTATACCTCCACTTATTACAGCGTTAGTTCGCTACTTATACCAATAAACGGGAATTGCTTTATATTGATGTAGATATAAATGAGGAAGGCAAGCTAATAACTTGCTTTAGTTGAACAAGGTGTTGAAGTCGAAGCGGGCCTGGATGTCCTTCTTTGTGCCATTGGCGGTCTCGTAGGTCTTCAGCTCGCCGGAAAGCGTGAAGTAATGGTCGGCGCTGATCTGATGGTCATACTTGGCCTTATAAGTGTGGCCTTTTGTGCGTCCACCAGGTGTGGAAATATCGTCAAGCGAGTATCCTACCTCAAAAAGCGCTCCCCAACCAAGCTTGCCTGAGAGAGAAAGGCCGTACATATCTTTGTCTGTGCGGGCGGCGAAGTTGGATTCCTCTTTGAAGCTGGCTGCGACGCCGAATCCCTTGAGAACTGTGGCAAGCTTGAACGAACTGCCTCCCACAGGCTCTATCTTTCCATCCTGCTTCTCTTTATAGGAGAAGTAGTTGTAGCTCAAGCTGGTCTTGCTCGAAAGCTTGTAATCAACGTTGTAGTTTCTGATGTCCAGCGGGTTACCAGGGCCAAGATCGCGCTCTTTGTAAGAAACATCGAATTTCAGCCGCTTGTTCTCACTGCGGTCGCTGACAAATGCAAAGCCGCGAGTAAGCGGATGATTGCCGTTTACATCTCTGGATGCGCCATACTCGGCAATGAAGCTGCCCTTGAAAACATTGGTTTCCAGCTTGATTGCTTCTGTTTCCTTGGAAAGCTTGCCTTGTCTGTCCTCAACTGCGCGGCTGGCAGTCAGCTTCACATTGCTGAACATGAGGAACCGGTCTGAGACAATCCCGGAAAGCGAGAATGTCCGCTTTGCTGTCAGGTCGACATTGCTTCCATCCTTGTCCATCGCCTCTGCGGAGAACTTCAACCGTTTGGAGATGTCCCACTGCAGTCCGTAAGAGCGGATTTCCTCGGAACCGCTGTCCCGGTCTATCATAGTGAGCGCACCCGTCAGGTTCAACTTGCTGGACAGCTTGGAAGAAAGATTGAATGATTGCGTGTTTTCGAATCTGCCGTCTCCGAAGTCTACTGTCTTTCGGTCTGCGACTCCCCATGTCTTTTTGTTCTTGTTCGACTCAAGGTGCATATGTGTGATGGTAGCTGTTGTCTCTGTTCCATCCTGTTTGACAACCGTGTTTGTGTCATGAAGCCCCATGAAATTAAGCCCGCCAAGAGTCTTAATGCTGTGATCGATTCTGAACCACTGGTGCAGGTAGCCGGTTTCGCGGCCATCTGCTCCTTTAGATGAATACTGGTCCCTGAATAGCTTTATCTGTGCTCCGAAACCTGTAGTATAGTTCAACTGGTTGCGAAGCTGTTCACGTGCGGCATCAGATGAACTGCTACGGGAGTTGTAATAATAACTCTGTATATTAGCCTGCTTTGAAAGTTTGGCGTTTGCAGTAAGATCCATGCGCTTGAACCCGCGCTCTCCCTGCATCCAGCCGCGGTCAGGATCTGCCAGGTCGCCAACCCGGTTGAATTCCTGGTCAACCTCTGTGAACCGAGCATTGACGTCCAGCTTATCGTTTTTGAAGCCAAGGCTTTGCTTGACAACACTTGCTCCGTCACTGTCCGTTACTTTGGAAAATCCCAGCGACAGACTTCCCATACCCATATTGAGCGAACCGAGCATATTCGTCCTGTGCATTCCCCGCTCGTTATTGAACTGAGATTTCTCAACCGGAGCAAGATGCCCAAGCTTTTCAAATGACTCGCTTATGCTCTGGTCCATTATGCTCAGGCTGAAATTCTTGCCTGAAATACTCGCGTTGAGCCGTTCTATGGCGCCTTTTCCGTCCCCAATCTCCAGCATCTGCATATTTGTGTTTATAGACCCTGCGGAGAAGTTAGCACGCATATTGGTTCGCTCGATACCTGCTTCCGAGAGCACCTGTTTCCGGTCATTGTCGTTTACCTGTTGTGCAGTGGCATTCGGGTCGAATTGCTGCTTGATTTCAAGCGCCATTTGCGTGAGATCATCCTTGGAAAGGCTGCCAAGCCGGGAAAATCCGCTGTCTACTGACCTGTGGAAGTAGCTCAGGCCGATTTTACTGAAGTTCAACGTGCCAAACTGCGTTGCAATCTCCCCGCTGGCATCAGAAATGGTATTGAATCCGAGTTTATTCCAGGGAGAGTCCTTTGCAGCCCCTTTGGATGCAAATTCCAGCCCCATATTGGTGCGGCTCATACCGACTTCCTTCGCAAGCTGATCTCTGTTGCCTTCTCTCAGGTCTTTGGCACGGGTAAATCCTGCTCCTACTTCGCTTGTGCTGAAGTTAGCTTTGAAACTCTTGGATGTAAACGACAGCGCCTGGCTGGAAATCTCATCTGTCTTGTCCTTAATCTGGTTGGAACTGGCAGAAAGCGACATTCCTGAGCCAAGATTCAACTCGGTCTGCATACCTATCCGCTTCAGCCCCTTCTCTTTTGCCAGCCAATTGCGGTCAGCTTCCCTGATATCATTGAACCGGGTGAACTTTTCGCCAACTTCTGACATAGTTATGCTGGCCCTCAGCCTGTCGGAAGTAAATCCAAGAGACTGGTTGATGATGCTGTCATCTTTGTCCTTTACTTCGTTTGAGGTGGCTGTTAGTGCCAAGCCTTGCCCCAGGCTCATATTTGCCTGCATATCAAGGCGCTTCATGCCCTTCTCTTTGGCAAGCTGGTTCAACTGAGCGATTGCGTCTTTGTCATTTCCGAGAGTATCCTGAAGCGCGGATATCCCCGAGAAGTTTGCTCCAACATCCTGATAGCCGAGTTTCAGCTTCAATCCGCCAATACCGAACTCGCCTTCCTGGACAATAAGCTCATCACTTTCAGCCTTTTGCTGCCCTGATTGGTTGTTTGCATTTTGAGTAAGGTGATTGATAACTTGGCCGCTGTTCTGAGGGCTGGAGATGTACATCATTCCCTTCAGACTACCGATTTTGCCAAGACTGGTGTTGGACTTGATTCCGTAGGTCACGACATCCAGAGGCTGCCCCGCTTCTCTGCTGCCAGCGCGGTATGCATAGGTCAGGTTCAGTGACAGGTTTTGGCTCTGCGCTAGCGACAGGCCAGGAATGCCTACTAGAGTTCGTTCACCATTATCAGATTCTGCGTAACGGTAGCTTGCTCGTATTGCTTGAGTTTGGGATACCGGTTCAGAAAAGACCAGACTTCCACCTGCGTAGTCTATGTAGTAGTCTTTGTTGAGGGTTTTCTTTGATCCGGCGACGGTGATGCTTTCGCTGCCAGGGATGATGTTTCCATGCCCCAGGATGTAACCAGCTCGTGTGCCGTTGCCCTGCAATGTCTCAAAAGCCGGACGGCTGGGCTGGGATGCGTCAACTTTTTGCTCGCTCTCGGAGTACATACTGGCTAATCCAGAGATGAGCGCATCCGCTGGATTATCGGCTCCGGCAGCATATCCTGCCCCAAACATCAGTATCAATATTGTCGTGATTGCGAGAACGCCGCTTGCGATCCCTCTCAAACCAATCACCCCACTTTATCGATTACAAACAACCTTCTAAAACCCAAAAAAGCCAACCAGCCGCAAAACTGCTGATTAGCGCGATTACCTGCGCTGTAACTGCTCCATGACACCTACAGCGCTGTTATCTCATCTAGAACTGCTTCGTAATAATGTCTACTCGAAACCTATTGCCTGATTTGCGTTTCATCTGAGCATCGGATTTAACATCTTTGAAGTAATCCTCGATATCCTGAGTGTTGATATTCGGTTTGTGGCCGATGCGCATGAACTTAGGCTGAGGCTGGTCTGCAACTGCGGTTGCTTCATCCTCATTTGCTTTTTCATCGATGACCGATGATTCCGCAAGCTCTATTTCAACCTCGTCTACTGGTCTGGACTCAACCTCTTCCACTGGTGCTGTAGCTACTTGGGTTGCATCTTCGTAGGTAGGAGTCTTATGTTTTTCCTCAGCACGGATTACAGCCGTTTCTAATGCCGAAGCAGCAGTTTTGGCAGGCTCACGAGGCGAGGATGTCACCCGATACACCGCGCTCTTCAGCGCTGTTTTAGCATCAACCTCAACAGGTATTGGTTCTGCAACAGGTATTGGTTCCGGTGTTATCTCTGTAATTGCAGCGGAAGGATTAGGATCGACCTTAGCAGCAAGCTGCTCATCAGTCTGCCGTGGTATTGCCAGCCATGCTGCAAAAACAATTACAGCAGCAGCACCCGCAGCCCATCCAAGCCTGGGAACCAGAGTAAGCGCGGCAATTCGGCTCTTAACGAGCGTTACAATGCCTACATGCTTCTTTCCGGTAGTTGCTGCGGCTATTCTGCCTCTAAGTGAAGCTGGAGGATCGACTTCTCCAATCGCAGCCAGAGATTCGACTGTTGTCTTAAGCGCGACAAGCTCTCTTGAGCAGTGGTCGCAAAGCGCTACGTGAGATTCGATCTCAGCCTCATCGTCTGCTGACAGTTCGCCATCGACATACTCCGACATCATAGCCCTGTAGTAAGCACAGGAACCTGCCAGTTTCTGCTCTTTAGTGACTGCATTTCGGATAGCCGACGAGAGGCTTGCCGGCGGTTCCACCTCGAAAAGATCTGAGACCAGTCCTACTACCGACCGAAGCGCTTCCAACTCCTTGCGGCACTCTACGCAGTGCTCCAGATGCGCATCGATGGCTTCATACATAGCCTCATCCAGCACGCCGTCCAGATAACAGGACAGCTTTTCTCGAACCTGACCACATTCCATCTTGTTTGCACCTCCTGGTGTATTTGCAGCGGCTTTTTGCCGCTACCAAGTTCTTGGACACTTATAACGAGCAAATGTAACAGGAATTTTTGCGGAGAATATGCAGGAAGCAATCAGGTTCGATATATGTCAGCCAGTGCAGATGATCAGTGTATATTTCAGTGCAGGTCCACAATTCTGGACGGCAGTTCCAAGGAACTACTGTTGGGTCTGGTTAATATTACACTGTGTCTTATTGCAAGATTATTGAATGTAAAACTGACCTAATAAGTGCTATAGAAGCGCTTCAGGATGAACCGTACCTCTGCCTGCTGGATAGTTTTCCTGCTCACAGCAGAGGAAGGTGGGCATTTCTGGCTGCACATCCGTTTCTTGTGCTGACAGTGAGAGATGGATACACGTTTATCGGCGAACAGGACATTGTAGTAAAGAACGGGCGAGCATACTTCCACGGAGGTTGAGGGATTGTGATTGATTCAGTCCCTGAAGCGGAGTATCAGGAAACTCTTGATAAGGTAAGCGGGCTTGTCCGCGCTGTTAACATAAGAGAAAGGGAGTATTTATGGTTGAACCATATTTGCCTGTATACATAAATGGAGAGATTATCTCGGCAGACCAGGCTCGGGTTTCTGTTTTTGACCGGGGTTTTATGCGCGGTGATGGGGTTTTCGAGACCCTTCGTACCTACAGCGGAGAGTTGTTCAAGCTGGATCAACATCTGGCCAGACTGGACCACGGTATGGAAGTGCTCAGGTTTCCTGCCCGTTCGGCAGACTTGGGCCTGAAAGCTGCTGTCCTGGAAACAGTGAAAGCTGTTGAGGTTGATAACGCCAGAGTCCGCGTGCAGGTAACGAGAGGTTGCGGCACTACCGGCTTTACGGCTCACGCAGATACTGCGCCAACGGTTATCATCACCGTACATCCTATCACTCAAGGCCCAGCAGAACCGTTGAAAGTGATTACTGCCTCAGTCCGCCGTGATGAACGCTCTCCGCTTGTGTCTGTGAAGACCATCAACTATATTCCGAGCATTTTGGCGCTTATGGAAGCCCACGATGCCGGAGCTGATGATGCAATCTTGCTGAATTATGCCGGCAATGTTGCAGAAGGCTGCGCTTCCAATGTTTTTCTGTATCACTCGGGCAAGCTGATTACTCCGGACCTTGCCTCTGGAGTGCTTCCGGGCATAATCCGTGCGACAGTCATCGAAATTGCTGAATCTCTTGGAATCCCAGTCGAGGAAAAGCCTGTTGATCCGTCGCTTCTTGAGTCTGCAGACGAGATTTTTATGACCAGTTCGACCCGAGAAGTGGCTCCGGTTGCGATGGTAAACGGCAAGCAGGTTGGTCAAGGTTCACACGACATCGCTCGGCTGCTTGAAAACGAATACCGTAAACTGGCCGAGCCTGGCTAGAGTTGATTTGGAGTGCAGTTTCGAGCGACTGCACTCCTTGATATGCTTCGTTTAGAGGATAATCTCATCCAAATCCCGCTTGGGTACGTGATGAACACCCTGATCATCTCTCCAGTAGCGGATGTCTCCATCTGGCCCTACGAGATCGATTATAACCTTTTCCGCAGGTTTTCCCAGCACCAGCACCAGCAAAATCTTGAAATGTTCGGGGATATTTAGTGCTGCGCGGAGTGAATCCCGGTCAATAGCAGCGATGTTGCAGCCGCCCAGACCGCGCTCCACTGCGCCAAGCAAGATGCTCTGGCTCGCGATGCCGTGGTCACAGCCGAAGTCTGTCGTGATGCGGGTGTCTCCAAGCATCACTATGTAGGCAGACGGGCGTTCTCCTTCGGCTGGCCCTGGCCAGTCTTTTAAGTATCCAGCCCAGGAAAGCGTTGGGAATATCTTTGCGTTCAGTTCGGGGTCAGCAGCGAGTATATATTTGAGCGGCTGCCTGTTGGCTGCAGATGGAGAAAGCCGAGCCAGATCAACAAGCTCTCGCAGCAATTCAATGCTGACCGGCTCGTTCTCCTTAAACCGTCTGTAGCTTCTGTTTGCTGTTATCAGGTCTTTTATCATCTCCCACCTCCGGTCAGTGCTTATGGTACCACTTTCCAGAGGAGGATGTCACGACCTTTTCCGCCTTATTCCAGTAACAACAAGCGCAGCTCCAGCCGCCAGGGCGATTATGCTCGCTGGTTCAGGAACAGCAGATGGAACTGTGCTGGGGTCTACCGGTTGTAGTCCAGCATCTTCATACTGGCTCTGGTTCTCAAGAACTACTGCACCGCTGACTGCAGTCACAAGCTGGTATTTTGCTGCCAGGTCTGAAGCTTCGGCAAGTTTTCTGTCGTCACCATGGCTGCAGATGCGCTCGACTTCATCCTTGATAAACAACCTGGTCACATGAGGTGATGCGAATTTGGCATCCGATAATAATGCTTCGTCTTTATACCTGTGGATGGTTAGAACTTTGCGCTTACCGCTCCACTGGTCGAACAGTCCTTTCAAATCAGCAGTCAAAGTGCCCCTGCGAGGCAATACGGTAACTGCTCCCGTATGTTCGAGGTCTGCCAGAATGCTGTTTCGGCGTTTGCTACTGCAACCGAGATGATCTTGAGCGAGCCAGGCTGCCGTTCGCATATTTGCAGCAACTGTTCTTTGTAGTTGTCTGAAACAATCGGCTGTGGCCCATGAATCCAAAGGATAGTGCCGTTATCTTCCATGACGGACTCATAAGCTTTGAGCAAGGCAGGCCGGTTGTCAACTCCGCCCAAGCATTTCATGCTTCTGATCTTGTCAGACGCATTCCGAACAGCCTTTGGTGTTGCTTTCTGTATAGGGACAAGCTCATTTACCTGCTCTGCAGCTTGAATGACTGAGAATTCGCAGGTTTCCGGCAGGTTTGATAATGCCTGAGCGATGTCATCTCGGGCATTTGCCAGTCTGATTGAACCGTCGATTACCACAGTCACTTTTTCAGGTGGAGTAGGGGTGGTTTCCTCAATCACCTGCGTCACAAGTTCAGCATCTTTGTTTATTGGATCTGATGCAGCTACTACTTTGATGTTTGGGTTGCGCTCGCAGGTTATCTCGTTCTTTATTCCAGCCAATTCCCGGTCAGTCAGCGCGGCTCTAAGGTTCTTCGTATTCAGACCATCACCCGAAAAACCTAACTCGTCTGAAGATTTAATATAAACCATGTGCTTCACACTGTCGGAAACTCGGAAGTTCCTTTCGATGAAGCGCGGGAGGATCATCGTGCCTTCAGATAGGCTTTCGGGCTGCAGTGGAGCCGTGATTCCCAACCTGACTTTCATAGTTCCACCTTCCGGCGGCACCGGGAAACACTGCATCAGCACTCGGTCAGGGCCGCAGGTAGTGACAAGCACTGGATCTCTTCTCTGGACTACTGCAACGTTCTGGTATGCATCACGGACTTTGCCTCTAGTCGAGAAAGCAGCCTCACGCGGCTCTCCTTCTACCCAAAGGGTCAATCTTGATACAACACCGTCAGGAGGCAGCGCTATCTCTGCTCTTGCTTCCCGCTGAGTGTCCGGCGATGTGTTCTTGAATACGAGCGTCCATTCGGTGTAGGACACAAGTCCATCAGGATCGACTATTCCATCTATCCTCGATGAGATCAAAGACAGATCCTTGACCCTGCTGTTGACAGCAGTGCCACCGACATCCGAGTCCCAGTTGGAATCCGAAATGAACGAGGCACGCGGTCCAATAATTCTAGGCGGTGGAACAGAGTTGAATGATCTGCCGGTTACTCTGTAGTAAACATCACGAGCCTTGTTGCGGTCAACCATGTTGGTCATCATAATTCTGTCTGGGCTGACCCATGTATCAGTAGGCAATCCGTAACAGGCTCTGAGCAAAGTTGACTCACTGCCGATATATCTGATGAGCCTGATTCCCTGCGCGCTTTTTGCTTCATCGTCCGACGAAGCCATTTGAAGCCCCTTCATTGTGAAGTAGCTGGCTCCAATGCAGGCTCCGAGTATTCCCACTGCTGCAAGAATGCCCAGCCAAAGCGCTGCTTTACGCTTTGGATTACCATATTCCATCCCTTTTTCTATCCGTCTTGCGCATATTACAGAAACCGCGAATGCAAAGTAAGGGCTTAGACCTGCAAGTCCGATCCCATAAGCAATGATGGCTATGAAAGAGAACGGAATAAGCACAAGAAGCTGGATGGAGTAAACGAACGCAGTGCCAATAGACAATCCAAGCAGAAACATCAAGGGTACAACCAGCCTGGATTTTCTATTAACACAAAACCAGAATGCTAACGCATTTGTTATCGGCACGAGGGCGACCAATGTAAAGTGCAGCCTGGTGGGAAGGATATCAACGAAGAACGCACTTCCAAATCCTGTTAAATATTCAAACCACAGGGCTGCGGCTGGCAGGATTACACCTGCTAAGATCACGAAGGTTTTCCACTTGTCGGACAATGGAGGAAGCTCTGGATAAGAAGGGGACTTATCTGTCTTTACTGCCGGTTCATCTACAACAGACATACCTTTCACCTCTTTTATCGAGTTTCAGGTATATATCAATACTTGAAGCTCTGTAATGGTCAGGTAATTCTATATACGCCTGCATGCTAACCACCCGTTCCCGGTTTTACAGAAAACAAACTGAAGTATATCTAATTGCTCTAAAGGTGAAACCGGCTGGCAGCCTGCAGTTCATCGACTACTGATTCATTCACTGTCACATTGCCTATTCCACTACCGCCATCAGGACTGCGTCCGTGTGCGTCGGACCCGCCTGTCGCAATCAGTCCGAACTTTCTGGCAGTATTCCGATAGTGTTTCGTAATAGCCGGGTCCTGGTCTCCGTAGTAGACCTCGATTGCTCCCAATCCCACTTTAACCAGGTTTATGATCAGATCATCATGCCCCACTTGTCCAGGATGAGCCAAACCGGCCACTCCGCCTGCATCTGCTATTATGGTAACAGCATCGAATGGGGTTAGTTTTGTTCTTTCGACGTATGCAGGTGCGCCGCGTACCAGGAATTTGTTAAAAGCATCGCTCATGTTTTCTGCTGCGCCGATTTCGCACACTGCCTGTGCCAGATGCGGTCTGCCTATAGAACCATGAGAGGCGATTTCAAGCACTCGTTCCAGTTTGACCTGAATACCGAGAGCCTGGAGCTTCTCGACCATCTTCCGTCCACGGTCAAGTCGGGCTTTTCGAAGTTGTTGAAGTTGTCCGGCGAGTTTTTCCGAATGCCAGTCAATGAAGTAGCCTAGAATATGCACCTCATGTGTTCCGTAATCCGTATTAATCTCCACGGCAGGTACTACCCTTACTCCCAGCCGTTTACCTGCAGTAATGGCTTCATCTATCCCGGAGACCGTATCATGGTCGGTTATTGCAATGGCTGATAGTCCCAATCGTTTGGCTTCTTCAACCACCTGAGTTGGCGACAACAGGCCGTCAGATGCCACTGTATGTATATGCAAGTCTGCTTTCGACATATTTGTATATCTGGGTTAATCCTTTTCGTTAGACTCTGAGCGTATCATTTTAGGCTAATGTATATTATGATTTCAATATTCAGCAGCATTTAACCTTCAATCCTTATTATATGGCTCATCTGAAGGATTTATGCATAGATAAATATAAGCAGGTAATTAGACAATATCTGGCAGTGTTCAGGTCTACCAAGCCTTATGATAATCACTACAAGACTAATAGTCCTTCTTGTTTTAGGAGCTTTGCCGTTTGCCCTGTCCGGCGGGAAACCACTGGGGATAGTGCTTGGCTGTGCGTATTTAATTTTCATTTGGATAATAGCCGCTGTGGATTACCGCAGGACTCCCAAAGCATTGGCTGTTGAAGTAGAACGTATTTGTGATGAAAAACTCTCACTTGGGGCTGAAAACGCAATAAGTATCCGGCTCAGAAACCGCACCAGGTCTGAACTGGACTTGAAATTGCGTGACGAACCTCCATACCTGTTTTCCATTGAAGGCAATGTTGCTCAGGTCAAGCTGAAACCTCGCGCACAAAAAGAAATTGCTTATCATGTCAAACCACATGCCAGAGGGGATTTTGACTTTGGTGACATATATCTTCGTATCAACGGGCCTCTTGGGCTGGTAGTCAGACAATACCGCATCCCAGCCTCCCAAGCTATCAAGGTCTATCCGAACCTGCTTGATATCCGTAAGTACGACCTGCTGCTTCGCAGGGGACGCACCATCGAACTGGCAAATCGTCGGACACGCATCTATGGGCGCGGAACAGAATTCGAGTCGCTGCGTGAATATGTACCGGACGATGAGTTCAGACAGGTAGACTGGAAGGCATCTGCCAGAAGAGGCAAGCTGATCAGCCGTCAGTACCAGGTGGAGCGAAGCCAGAATATCATGATCCTGCTTGATGCTGGCCGCACTATGTCTGTCCGGGTCGAGGATATGACCAAGCTGGACTTCTCGATAAATGCTGCGCTCATGCTCGCTTATGTCGCTGCTTCAGGAGATGATAAAGTCGGTCTGCTTACGTTCTCGGACAAGGTGGATGGTTTTCTTCCTCCAAATAAAGGCCGTTCACAGGCATTGGCTATTATGCAAGCGCTGTACAATGTCCCTCTGACTACTATGGAATCGGACTATGCAGGAGCTTTTCTGTATCTGGCCCGAAGGTGGCGGAAACGTTCTTTGATTGTTGTTTTCACTGACCTCTTAGACCCTGAATCGTCGAGACAGATTATCACTCACCTGAGATCTCTTGCCGCGAACCACCTGTGCATGTGTGTAGCCATTTCAGATACGAACATCCTGGAAGCTGCCAGAAGAACGCCGGAAAGTGCAGCCGATGTTTATGAAAAAGCAGCAGCAGTCGAGGTGCTGCATGAACGCAAGCAGGCAATTGCGCAACTCGAGCGTTCTGGTGTGGTGGTAGTTGACTCCGAACCAGGCACGCTTTCTCCCGCTGTCATTAACCATTATCTGCAGATTAAATCCAAAGTCCAATTATAACTCAGCCGGTTAAATAAATGACTCAATGCAGGAACAATAGTCCAGCTTGTTTCATCTATATAATGGAGACTTGTAATACAAGCAGCCATTGACTATGTAATGAATGACCGGCGTTTTTCGCCTGCGATACAGGTTTATTCTAAATGTCTTGTAAGGCCCTTCACTCTCGAACTGCTTTCCTTTCCATAATGATTTTGTTGGCAGTTGTATCCTTCACTGGAATATCCTGGTCAGCAGAGGAAGAATCGACGGCCGCAGAGCCTAATGCAGAGATAACAACCGGTCCTAATGGAATATCAGTTTATGCTGTTGGTGTTCAGGCTGATGAGTTCTTTACACAACTTGCACGTGCAACAGGTGTGGGAATCATTATTGACGACACCATCGGGCGGTACAGCAGCGATAAGTACGTCAGCCGCAAGATTACGGTGCATCTGACGGATAAAAAGATCAGCGAGATAATCGAAAACGTCTGCACAGCCTATGGGCTTTCCCACTCGCAGGTTGGCGGCGTCTTTATGGTCAGTGAAGGTATACCTAACAGCCCCTCATCTTACCTCATCAGTGATATCGACTCCGTTACTACAAAATATGTGCTGGCATCCAATGCAAAATCTCTCTTGCCAGTGTTTCTTCAAGACCATGTAAAGGTCAATGAGGAACAAAATGCGGTCATACTTTCGGCTCCGACAGAAGTGCTGGCTAAATTCAGGGAGGATATCGAGCAATTTGACGTTCCTGCTGCCCAGATTATGATAGATGTGCTGATGGTAGAGTTTACGGACTCAGCAGCAAAAGAATTGGGGTTCGATTTCCTTTGGAGCAATTCAGGAAAGAGCGCAGTAACATCGTCAGGCTCAGGAGATATTATCTTTGAGGTCCTGGATACGCTTCCAGACAAGTTTATAACGCAGATCAGGTCCCTGGCTGAAAAAGGTAAGGCCAGAGTGCATGCTAATCCTAGAATAGCAACGGTAAGCGGTCAGTCTGCGAGCATATTTGTTGGCAGACAGAGATACCTCAGCCAATCAGTGGAAACGAGTGGAGACTATTACGGCAGCATGAACTACATCGACGCTGGAATCAGACTGACCATGACGCCCTGGACAGGCGGTGACGGCGCTATCATTGCTGAGGTAAGCCCTGAAGTCAGCGTTATGAGCGCACCTGATCCAAAAACCGGATTGCCCGAGAAGAGCAGCAGGCGTGCAGATACTATAGTCAGAGTCCGCGATGGCGATACGGTAATAATCGGCGGCTTATTGCAAAGTGAATTGCAGTCAACAAGGACCAAAATCCCTGTTTTAGGTGATCTTCCACTCATTGGAGGGTTATTTACCGGTGTAAGCCAGACAACTGTAAATACTGAGCTCGTCATATTCATTACGCCACACATCTTGAGCCAGACTGGACACCTGCCGGACTCCTATGAGCAGAATCTGTTGCAGAAGCTGGATGGCGAAACTCAGCTTAATGGAGTGATACGCTGATTTTACGGATAGCTGTTTGTGGAGTCTGGGCTTTTACGCTGGTTTTAATAATCTCTGCTAATACGTCTGTACAGGCACAGCAAGGCAGCGCTTACTATAACATCGTCTCAATCAAAAGTGAGCAGTTGAGCAATGCCGTTCGCATTACCATAACTGCTGATGGAGTCATATCTTACTATTTTAACAATCTTGATTATATAGATTGGGATGCCTACGAAAAGAATGGCTGGCGATACACTCCAGACATATTGAAATCGACTCGTAAGCTGAGACTCCGTCTTTACAATGCGCGTTCACAGGTGGGCAGTTTTGCAAATGTGGGCAAATATCCTGTCAGTCACGTAGAACTCTCGGTTCCTCCAGGTAGTAGCAGCAGTTTTTCTCTGGATATCGATATTTCAATGTATGCCCCGATCAAGCTTCATAACAGCATACTGGTAAATTGGGTGCCGAGCCAATTTGAGGTCGATACGAGCAATTCCAGAACATTTCAGATAAAAACAAGCAGTAACCGGCGGAGTTTGATAATCATAATTTCCAGCGATAGACGTCCAAACAAAACTGTTCGCCGCAGTATTGATAATGTTGCGGAATCAAACCGTGAGCTTAAAGTCAGTTGCTCCAATGGAGAACTAAACATACACGCAAGAAATGCAAGACTTGCTGACCTGATAGATTCAGTCAGCCGTTCTACAGGCCGAAGGATTCTTGTAGACAGTTCCACAGACCGGCTAATAACCGCAGAGCTGTTCAACATCACACTCGATGAGCTGCTTTTACGGTTAGCAGAAGGTTATGGGCTTGTCATTAGCGGAACGGATGATCAGCTTGTTTTGAGCGATATGCTTGCTGGTACTACCAGTGCCTATGTAGCAGGCTCTTCGTTTGAAATTCCTGTCAGGTGGTTGAGCGCGGAAAAAGCACGAAACCTGCTGCCTGCTTTCCTTCTGGATTACATTCGTGTAGATGAAGAACGCAATATGTTGATTGTCACTGGGTCACAATCGCTGGTGAAGAAGGTCACAGAAGATTTAGCTAAGGTAGATATTCCAGGCAGGACTGTACGGCTTCGCGTGAGGCTTTTTGAGTGTTCTTCAACTGAAGACCTTGCCAGAGAGCTTTCAGTCAGATGGATAGGGGATGACAGAGAGATATCATTCAATACGGCTTCCAGCGACATATTTTGGGGAAAGCTGGAATCACCTGTATCTGATATTGACGCAAGGCTCGCAGCGCTTGTGGCAAACCAGGATGTGAAAATAACTGCTGACTCGGAAGCGGCAGTAATAAGCGGGCAGACTGCAGAGTTATTTGCAGGGCTTAACAAGTATGTGCAGTTTGAAACTACAGACGGTTACTACAAGGAATATGTGATTGAGCCAGTCGCAGCAGGAACCCGAATAAAAGTTACTCCATGGACCGGCGGAAACGATATTTTTATGTCTCTGACTACGGTAGTTACCAACATTGGAGAAATTGACCCAATGAGCAGGCTTCCTGTTGTCAATACAAGGAGTCTGGAAGGGACATTTCGGATTAGTCAAGGTGAGTCTATTTTGATCGGCGGGCTTACGCAGACGCAAAACTACAATACCACAAGAAAAATCCCGCTGCTAGGTGACATTCCAATCGTTGGCGGACTTTTCTGTAAGAAAATAAAACAGCAGGTAACATCCGATCTGGCGCTTTTGCTGACTGCAGAGACATACTGAAGGGATGAGAGTGAAAATGAGCATTAACCCAGGCTTGAGGTGCATTTTGAATAAAAGACCAGTTATCAGTCTGTTTATAATTTTATGCAGCCTGCTGCCGGCAGTATCCTACGGCGCAACTTATGCTACCATAACCGATATCAGCACATCTCAGATGAGCAATGCCGTGCAGATTACCGTTAAAGCTGATGGAATACTGGAGTGTCAATACTCATATTATGCATATGATGACGAACAGCCAGGTAAGCGCATTAAGCTGACATTTCCGGGTGCAAAATCTACAGTCAAGAATTTCATCGATGTAAGCACATATCCCGTAAGTTACATTCAGACTTCAGTTCCTCAGGGAGCTAAAAATGGTATAGGGATTAATCTAACTGTCGGGTTGTTTACTTCTGCAAGCTACAATATAAGTGAAAGCCAGGACAGGCAGAGCGTTATAATCACTGTCAACAGCGACCGGACGCTGGAAACTTTTGACCGCAGCGCTTCGGACAATAACAGTGACCAGAAAACTGAACTGGTCTGCACATGTGAAGATGGTCTGCTGAGTGTAAATGCACTGAAAGCTGGTATGCTGGATGTATTCGGTGAGATTGCCAAGGCATCCGGGCTTAATATTGTTGTTGATGATGCAGTTGAGCGGCGTGTGGTCAGCATGTCTCTCGAGAGGGCTACTGCTGAAGATGTCTTAAAAGCAATCGCAGGCGCTTATGGTCTGGCCATGACTAAACGGGGAGATGTTTACATGGTCAGTGAGGGCGTTCCTACTGACTTGTCTACCTACAGGATGAGCGGTACAGCATCTTTCCCTATGAAGTATGTCCAGGCAAAGACGGCATCCGGACTTCTGCCGACATTCCTTTACAGTTATCTGCATGTCAACAGCGAACAAAACGCTGTAGTTGTCTCTGCTCCTACTCAGATGCTTGAGAAAATCAAGTCTGACTTAGCTAAAGTGGACATCGCACCGCCTCAGATTATGATCGATGCAGTGGCTGTCGAGGTCTCATCCAACAATGATTTGAATCTGTCGCTGCTGCTCGATGGAACTTGGGACAATGGAAAGTTCTCTTCCAACTCTGAGACAGGAGAATTGACTTATGCGACGCTCGATGAAGGTCTGGCGAAGCAGTTTCTTTCCAAAATCAAAGCGCTTGTAGCGAATAATAAGGCAAAGATCAATGCCAATCCGAGAATGGCAGTATTGAACGGGCATAGCGCGAATATTTTCATCGGAGCACAGCGGTTTATAAGGGTCGAGTATTCTTCTGGTTATGGAGATCCAGTGCAGCAGATCAAGGCTGTAGATGTTGGCACAAAGCTGATTGTTACCCCATGGACCGGCGGCAACGGAGAGATAACTACCAGAATCGTTCCAGAAGTAAGCAATATTGTTGAACTGGACCGTGAGACCGGGCTTCCAACACTCAGCAGCAGAACGGCAGCAACTACTGTGAGAGTGAAGGATGGGGAAACGATTATCATCGGCGGATTAACAACAGAACAGGAATATGATACCAGAAGAAAAGTGCCGATTTTAGGCGATCTGCCGATTATCGGTTCCCTGTTCCGCAGCAAAAGCAGGACAACTACGGATACAGAACTGCTCATCCTGATAACACCGAGGATTCTGAACGATTCAGGCCATCTGCCGGATAATCAAGAATAGAAATCCAGGGAAGGCTTAGAAGTTCATAATAGATAAAGGCCCTGAAGTATTGACCTCCAGTGTAGGATGTTAATTCTTTATCTCGGGGATTTTAGTGGATCCCCGAGATTATAAACACACGATTTGCCTAAAGAGCGTGCTTCAGGACTATGACACTTCTTTTTTCAGGAAGATTGTCCCGGTGGAATTCGATGCTGGTTGAGTCAAGCTGTTTAACATTCGGTTTCTCTTTGATAAAATCCTCCACAGGGCCTATTGGAAAATCGATCTTCTTTGTCTTGAAATGCATCGGAATCACGACTTTGGCACTCAATTGATCTGCAACCTGCCATGCTTCATCAGGTCCGATAGTAAAATAGCCTCCAATCGGTGTAAGGAGAACATCAACAGTCCCGACTGCAGCGGCCTGGTCTGGATTAAGCACGTGACCCAGGTCTCCAAGATGGCAGACCTTTACTCCATCCACTGTAAATGAGAAAATCGTGTTCTTTCCTCTTTTCTCTCCGCCCGATTCGTCATGCATTGCCTGCACGCCGACGAATTCGATACCTGAAGCAACAAACCTGCCTGCTTCTTTGATGATAATCGGTGTGCCGGGTACCATGTTTACATAGTTATGGTCAGGATGTTCATGCGATACCGTTACTATATCTACCGGTTGCTCGAGTTTGCCGTACCGGATAGCTCCATCATATCCTCCCGGCTGATAAGGATCTGTGACGATCTTTACCCCTGCATCAGATGTAATGAGAAATGCACTGTGTCCGAGCCATTGGATCTTCATTTACAGCCTCCCAAAATATTCTAAACGGAAGTCACACCAGCGGCGAACGATGTCAATACATGTGGTTTTACCCTGGTGTATGCTAATGAATATGGCTTTTTGTGAAGCCAATTTGGTTAATCGTTTCTTTAAGTACTTTCTCGCTGTTTTTTATTCCTTGAAGCTCTGTTTCACTCAAGTCTATTTCTATAATTCCTGCCGCACCGGTTCTTCCGACGATGGTTGGCAGAGAAAGGCAGACATCTTTTATTCCAAGCGCACCGTGTTGAAGTGTAGAAACCGGCATTACAGACCGTTCATTCCTGAGAATTGCATGGACAAGTTCTCTTATGGTCACACCAACGGCATAACCGGCTCCGCCTTTGAGTTTTATCACTTCAGCGCCGCTTTGTTTGGTAAACCTGAAGGCGTCTTCTACTTTCTCCTTATCATATCCCGGAAAACTCCTTAATGGAACCCCATTTATTGTGGCAGTGCTCCAGATTGGAACCATAGTATCTCCATGCTCCCCTAAAATCAAGGCATCGACACTTTTTGGATCGACATCGAACCTCTCCGCAAGCACGGATCTGAAGCGGGTAGTATCCAGAAGTGTTCCTAAACCTATAACTCTTTGAGGTGGAACAATGCCTGAGGCAGCAGCAAGGTAGGTCAGGATGTCTACAGGGTTGGAGACAACGCATATCAATACATCTTCAGGTAGTTTAGCGCGTTTAATATCATCTAAAATGCCCTTGAATACAGTCACATTGCGGTTTATGAGTTCCAGCCGGCTTTCATCCGGTTTTCTGCGAAGCCCTGCTGTTATTAGGACAATGTCTGAGCCGCTTATGGACTCTGGACCTCCAGCATAGATTTTCTGCGCCTCGACAAGCGCGGCTCCGTGTCTTAAATCGAGCGCTTCGCCTTCGGCAACATCTCTCGCTACATCCACAAGCGCCAGTTCTCGAACAAGTCCACCAAGCTGCAGTGCATAAGCAGCAGTAGAGCCAACTCTGCCTCCACCGCCGATAATGGTGACTTTCAATTAGAAACCTCCATGTCCAGTAACAGACAAACATACCGCGAATGCCATTTTGCAGCATATTACCATCAGGCATATAGCTGCCGTGAGGCTTATTTAGTTTTACCAACAAAGGTAGTTATAAAAGCACGAAAGGCGGCCGACTGGCCGCCTTTCGCTCGTCTGTTAAGTGCTTTTTATGGTTTACAGGTTAGAATTTCTTCACAACACCTAGAGTTATGAACCTTGGTGTTATGTAGGTTTCAGCTTCTTTTGAGCCGTCAGGATAGACATAGAAATGAGTTGGCTTTCCTGTGTTGAACACGTTCCAAATATTCAAGAATACATGGTCTCCCAGCCTTGAGCCTTCTGGGAGCTTCTTGATGATGTTCCACGAGAATACGAATGCATCGGGAGCATGACCTTGATATTCGGCTGTGTCTGCTGTGACGGCATCTGCAAGTCCACTGCCCCAGAAGAACTGGAAGTTATGCTCCCAGTCTTTATGCCTGTAGGCAGCAACTGCATTCAGCGTATGCCGCTGGTCCCAATCTGTATAAGTCCAGACACCTGGGGTGACTGATGATGTGAAGTCCGAAGCATTTGCGCGAGACCTCATCCATGTATAAGACAGCCAACCTTCCCAGTTATCGCTAAACCTCTTAGTAAGATAGAACTCACAACCTGTGCTCTTGCCTTCGCCCGAGTTGACGTATGTTCTTGCCATAGATGATGGATCAGCCGGGTTTACTGACTGACTCTGCAGCAGATCAGTGTAGTTTCTGTAGAATGGTGTGATCCTCATCAGTGTGTCGTTACTAAGCTGCTGCTCCCAGGTGATGTCCCAGGAGGTGCTTCTCTGAGGCTTAAGGTCGCAGTTTCCAAGTCTGTAATTGTTCCAGTCAGGATTGACGTAGATCCGTTCCATTACGTAAGTCGGCGGGAACTGTATGAATCTGCCCCAACTGGTCTTGAGGACTGTCTTGTCATTAGGCTGATAGGTCAGTCCGAGCCTTGGGCTGATCTGTGATTCATCCGTATCCGGGTTTTCTACTTTGTTGAACTTCATTCCATCGTAGCGGATACCAAACTCACCACGCCATCTGTCGTTTAACTTAACCTGATCCTGCATGAACAGGCCATACTGAGTCGAGGTTATATCTGTTGTATAATGATAATCGCCCCACTCAGGGAAGCCCAACATCGGGCCAAGGTCCGGAGTCCACGCCATGTAATAATTCTTACTGCGGATAATGCTGCCTCCGGTCTTGAACAGGTGGTTCTCGTTGAACTGGTTGGTATATTCAATCTGGAGCCCGCGCTGTCTGGTACCATAGTCAAGGTAAGTATACATCCCACCTTCGAATGAAAGCGCATCGATGAGCGCTTTCGTATTGTAGCGATAAGGTCGGATAGTGATAAACGATGACGGACTGAAGTTATGGCTCCAGGTCAGTCCTATGATGTTGTATCCCTGATGACCGTGGTCGTTTTCAGGAGTTACAGGCTCGCGCATGTAGGTTATATCATGAACAGCATCCAGATAATACCTTGCACTTCCCTGGTTGATCAGAAGAGTCCATTTGTTGTCGTCTTTTGTATAGACGAACTTTCCAATATTGTCGGAACTCTCGCAACCGGCAAAGAACATTTTCTCAAATTCGGAGCGCCACAGATAGCTGCCTATGTAGTAGTCCAATCCTGATGGGCTGGTACCGCCAAATTCCAGGTAGCTTCCCTTGTAGCCCTGTGCGCCGCCTACCAGTTCAAGTCTACCGCCAGGTGCTTCGCTGCCGGTCTTCTTGATCTCGTTGAATACGCCGGAGATAGCATTGCCATACTCTGCACGGTAGCCTCCGGTGTAGATCTGCATTTTGCTCATACCGACAGTGACAGTATTGGTGCCGAAAACATTGGTCAGAGGTTCGGTAATGGGAATGCCTTCCAGCATATAACCGATTTCATTGTCGCGGCCGCCTCTGATGTGAGGTCTGCCGTCTCCATCAACTGTGACACCAGGCTGTGTGCTTACTATACCTGGGATCTGGTAGAGGTTGTTAGGATGGTTCTTTACCATCTTTTCCTGCCGTGAAGGTACAAGATAAAAAGATGTTGCAATATCTGGCTGAACCAGCTTCTTTTTCTTAATGACTACAACATCTGACTCTTCTCTGGTTTCTTTTGTAAGGGCCAGTGTAGCCTGACTCGTCGAGTCCATTACAACCTGTACATCTTGTTCGATGCCTTCACCATAACCAACCAGGCTGGCTCGTACTTCATACGTTCCTGGTGGCACATTGGTAATGACGAAATAGCCATTCTCATCCGTCACTGTTGTAAGGTTGGTACCTTTAACTACAATGTTGACACCAGAGAGCTTTACTCCCGTCTCAGAGTCTGTAATAACACCTGAGATGATCCCCGTGGTACTTGCGCTAATTGGTGGCGCTAATGTGGTCATCAGTGCCATTATGGCCAGCAGTACAAGCAGCCTTCTTACCACTGAGTGTTTCAATACAATAATCCCTCCTTGTCCTCCTGCACAACTTCAAATATCAGCTTGTTTTTTGGAGTCCTGCAGTGTCCGGCACTGCCGGCTTGTGGCAAATCTTGCCAAATAAAAAGTTCTACGTCAGCCATTATCGGATAAAACTGGTAATTTCCTCAGGGAGCAGTTGCTGAAGTTGCGTGGCATAACTTCTTTGGAAGTTGAGATAGGTTAGTGGCAGAGCTTTCGATAAAGGCAAACCCGTCGAAAGGCGGGGACGCAAAGCCAATGGGGCTAACTCCCGGTTAAATCCGGGAAATGCTTGCCAGGCTGCCAAAGCAAGTGCACAAACATCCTCGGCCCACGCTCATTGGGCTGCAAGCGGATTGAGGCCGCGGATGCTTGCGCAGGAGCTGCGACAGTCTGGCTTTTCCTTTTGTACGGAGGTAAGTATTATGTGGACGCTGTATGACCCATTAACCAGAACTGCACGAGCAGAAACTCAAAAAGCTAACAAGCCTAAATCTACTGCCTGCCCAACTCATGGCAGGAGAGCGCCATCGACTGCACAGAGACTTTGGTTCCTTCTTGAACCAACAAGCCCACTGACCAGTCGGCATGGACTCAAGAACAGGATCACTTAGAACTCTAAGTTAATGGATGACTTGGAATTGATACTCCGATAAAGGCAAACTCATCGAAAGGTGGGGACGCAAAGCCGAGGACCTAAGTCTCACGGATGAGATAAGGTGGCCAGGTTACCGAAGAGGACAAAAACAATTGGAGGAGTATCAAAAATGAAAAAGGATAGCTTGTTAATATTGATTTTGATGGCGGTTTTGATTGCCATCCCAACCAGCGTCCACGCAAATGCAGCTAAAATGTCGCCTGACCTTTTAGAATTGGTCCAGAGCGCAGAAAGATCGGCTTCCAAACAAGGAGTCGATCCAGGTATTCCGGTCATTGTACAGACAGCCGGGATGATGAACAACAATCATAGAACCTCGATACGGGGACTTGGAGTTAATATCAACCACGAGTTCCAAATGGTTGATGGTTTCACTGCCAGAGTGCCTGCAAGGGTATTGGCACGCCTCGCTAATCTTCCATGTATCAACTACATCACCTTAGACCGACCAGTAAGAATGAACATGGACTACACCGCTGCAGCCATAGACCTGAAAGAAGCGCATGTTGACCATAACCTTTCTGGTCACGGGGTTGGAGTTGCAGTAATCGACAGTGGAATTGCTCATAACTGGGACTTAAATGGTAGGATTGCAGGATTTCGCGATCTTGTAAAAGGCAGATATGCACCTTACGATGACAATGGGCATGGCACCCATGTTGCCGGTATCATTGCCGGAACTGGCGCATTGTCCAATGGTAAGTACAAAGGTGTAGCTCCCGGAGCACATATCTATTCCATCAAGGTCCTTGATGCTGAAGGCAAAGGAATGAGCAGTAATGTCATCAAGGCTATTGATATGGCAATCTACTACCGCAACTACTTCAATATTAGGGTCATCAACCTTTCACTCAGCGGCCCCATCCTGGAGTCCTACAGGCTCGACCCTATGTGCCAGGCTGTTGAACGGGCCTGGAAGGCTGGTATTGTGGTAGTATGTGCTGCCGGTAATCTGGGCACTTATGGTTACGGAACGGTTGGCAGCCCTGGAAATGACCCATTCGTTATAACAGTTGGAGCTATGAACTGCAAGTTCACCTATGACACAAGTGATGATGTCATAGGCAGCTACAGTTCCAAAGGACTTACAAGGTTCGACTGCATTTTAAAGCCGGATTTGGTCGCTCCTGGAAACAAGGTAGCATCCATCAGAGTTCCTGGTTCCTATCTGGATTCTCAGTTCCCTGAGAATCGGGTCGGAATGCATTATTTCCGCCTGAGCGGCACAAGTATGGCAGTCCCAGCCGTTGCAGGTGCTGCAGCAGTGCTCTTTGAAAAAGATCCCTGGATCTCACCTGATACTGTCAAGGCTAGATTGATGCTGTCTGCTGAGAAGACAGGCGGAGATGCTCTTACTTATGGTGCAGGCTGCCTTAACATTGGTGAAGCACTGAAAATTGAGGATGAAATCTCCCGGTTTGCTATTTCCCCAACGATTATGCAGCTTGAAGATGGCACTATCGTTGCTATGGACACCCTTTTAGTCGATGGAGATAACGCTGTATGGGGCGACAATGCTGTTTGGGGCCGCAATGCAGTGTGGGGTGACAACGCTGTATGGGGAGACAACGCGGTCTGGGGCAGAAATGCTGTATGGGGCGATAATGCTGTTTGGGGCCGCAATGCAGTCTGGGGTGACAATGCCGTTTGGGGAGACAATGCTGTATGGGGCGACAACGCCGTCTGGGGAGATAACGCCGTATGGGGTCGCAATGCAATGCTGGGCGACTTACCGGAAGCGCCCGATACAACAGTCACTTCAGACAGCGGAGGTACAAATAAAATGAATATAACATGGGGCCGAAGATTCGGTGGAAGTGCTTGGGTTAGATTCCATTACTAACAAGTAGTAAGTCGGTATCAGGCCGGAAGTACATAAGGCTTCCGGCCTGATATTTCCTGTTACTATCTGGCGGCCTTTACTGAATGGATTGATTTTACCCTTGGTTTTGAGGATTTTTTATCCGATTATAACCAATAAGCAGTGTTGCTGTTTGCCGTGGATTCACTGTACTACCTTATTAAAGGTAGAATCCATCCGGACTGAGGGTCATATGAAAGACTTTCCGCTTAGCGCCAAGATATTTGTATACTCAGTAGTCACAGGCGGGCTGATTGTTATTGGGCCGTCTTTAGTTACATGTGACTACCGAAGACCGCTTGAGTTGTTCCTGTTCCTGATACTGGCAGCATTAGCCGGGTCGAAGAAAATCAGGTTAATCAGGTCAAAAAGCGCAGAGTCAACAGGCACAATGTCTGTTGCTTTTGCTGTGACATTTGCTGCAATGTTGCACTTTGGCCCTGCAGGAGGCGCGCTTGTAGGACTTGTCAGCGGATTGTCTGCCTGTTTGTATCCCAAGAGGCAGCCGTTATACCAAACAGCATTCAATGTATCTGATATCTCTATTACGGCCTATGTTTCTGCCTATGTGCTTATGGCATTTGGTATTCTTCCAGGCGCGCTTGAGGCTTCAGACATTCTAAACAGCACGCTGCCTCTTGTGTTATCAACGCTTACCTACTACTTGCTCAATACTGTCTCAGTAGCAACTGCTATTGCCTTATCAAGCCGTGGAAGTGCTATCAAAATATGGCATGACCACTTCCTGTGGACTGCTCCTGGCTTCTTTGCCGGTGCTTCATGTGCTGTAATAGCTGAGATTCTATATCACGAGTTGAATAGAAACCTGATGCTTCTTGCGCTGCCTATCCTGTATCTGACTTACTACTCTTACAAGATTTATGTAGAGAAAGCAGAACAGAGCCAGCGGCATATAGAAGAACTTCAAATGGGGCAGGAGCAGCTTGCTGCTTTGTATCTGGCTACCATAGAGTCTCTAGCTACGGCGATTGATGCCAAAGACACTTACACTCGGGAACATATCAACCGTGTGCAGATGATTGCAGTCAAAATCGCTATTGCAATGGGTCTCTCAGGCTCGGATTTGGAAGGTATCCGCACTGCTGCACTCTTACATGACATCGGTAAACTCGGTGTGCCGGAGCACATCCTGTTGAAGCCCGGTAAACTTACGCTGGAAGAGTATCAGAAGGTTCAAAAACATTCGACTATTGGCGCAAAAATACTGGACCCGGTCCAATTTCCATGGCCTGTCGCGGCTGTAGTCCGCTGTCACCATGAAAAATTCGATGGAACCGGATATCCTGATGGGCTTAAAGGGGAAGATATTCCTCTTGGAGCCAGAGTGTTGGCAATTGCTGATGTATATGACGCGCTGACTTCTGATAGAAGCTACCGGGAAGGTTGGAGCCACGAAAATGCTGTAGAGCATATCAAATCATTGTCAGGAACGCATTTCGACCCGAATGTAGTTGAAGCCTTTGTTAGTATTGCAGATGAGATAGCAGTATTTGCTCAATCCTCTAAACAAATACATAAGGAAAACGAGCAGGGAGACGAAAATCAGGAGCATCGTGGTGAACATGATGCTGCGGATGACATTGCAAGGGCAAACCATGAACTCATGGCGCTTTTCGAGCTTGCTCAGACTCTCAGCACAACTCTTAACCTGGACGAGGTTCTGATTCTGCTGGCTAATAAGATTAAAAATGTTATTCGAGCATCTTCCTGTGTGATTTTTTTAAAGGACACGGAGCAGCCTGAAACAATGGTTGCAGATGTGGCTGTAGGCGTAAACCGGGACCATTTTACCGGGGCTGTGGTATCGACCGGAGAAGGCAAGACCGGTCAAGTAGTTGAGACTTGCGAGCCTTATATCGGACTTTATGATAAGTCTGATGTTGTTCTTCAGTCTACATATTCGGACTGGACACCACTTCAATCAGCCCTGATCGTCCCGTTGGTCTGTGATGATCAACGGTTGGGAACGCTTAATGTGTATCATACAGAGGCAAATGCATTTTCTGCTGATGACTTGCGAGTTCTTTTGGTTGTGGCTAAACAAGCTGGAACGGCTGTCCAGAATGCCAGAATATTCGAGCAGACACGCGAGTCGGCAATCCGAGATCCTCTGACAGGACTTCATAACATCAGGTTCCTTTTTTCTAATTTGGAGCAGGAATTGAGTCGGGCGCAGAGATTTGGGCGTGCTCTTTCGGTGCTTGGAATCGACCTTGATAACTTTAAGCTAATCAACGATAACTTCGGACATCAGAAAGGGGATGCTGTCCTCAAAGATGTGTCTCAAATTCTCAGACAGTCAGTTCGTGAATATGACCTGATTGTTCGTTACTCGGGTGATGAGTTTATTGTTGTGCTTCCTGAAACAGACCTTAACGAAGCACAGAAAACAGCCGCCAGAATAAAGCAGGCAATTGCAGGATATGCATCTCGATTGCCAAGCCGGAATCTGGCACCCCTTGGCGCAAGCATAGGTATTGCATCTTATCCGAATGATGGTGGAGATGTAAAAACACTCTTAGCCAAGGCTGATGCGGCAATGTATGAAGATAAGAGGGCCAGGAAGGGACAATCAATGGCTGCATAAAGGGCCGGAAGGAAGTGAACTGCTATGCCTAACTGTTGCAGTAACTACAAAGTTCGCGGCTGTCCTGCGAGCCTTTATCTAACCTGCCCAGCTTACCATTCTAACAAAAATTGCTGGGAAGTACGAAAGAAACCCTGTTGTCCTGCAGAGAATCTTGCTAAATGCGCAACATGTGCTGTCTTTGCACGTGGACATGCAGAAATTAGTAGTAGACTCACATAATATTGCTGTTGTGATAAACAATACAGACAACTGTCAGCAGCTCAGGTATTGAGCCTGTTGACTTAGGATTCTAATCCCTGAGCTTCTGACGGTTGTCTGTCCATTTTATGAGTTGCAATGAATAAATCTAAACATAAGACAGTTTTCGGAATAGTTTATAAAGCATTTAGAAGCATAACAGGAGTAGTTATAACGTTTGGTGGTCTTCTTCTAATCGCTGGATTTACCTTAAACAGTCCAATCGATGCAACTGTTGCTGCACTTTGCATCATTGGTTTTGTAGCAGGTGGAGTTCGAGCAGCCATAGGAACACCAGATTCCGTTGAGCGTATAGAGATTAATACCAAGGCTGCTGTAACTTATGGTGCAGCGATTGCTTTAGGCCCGATAACTGCCGCTGGCCTGGCTGCTCTGGCAGCTTTAGGTTCAATAACACTTACTAAAGAGCCTGATGTACCTTTTCGCGTCCAATTGCGGCGCATTGCTATGCCTCCAGTGCAGGCAAGTATAACTGGTTTGGCATTTTTGCTATTTGGAGGCAATATAACTGCCCCAACCAGTATCGATTCAATTCCTGCTGCGTTCTTTGCTGCTGCCATCTTCACATTGTCTGAAAAAATGCTCAATCGCAGTGCCACACCAGCTTATCCATTGGCTGTCTCGCTTGGTATTGGCTATGGCTTTAGTGGTGTGGCAAGGCTTTTGCCTCCGTACGCACTTTTATTGACCGCACTTCCGGTTGCTATGGTCCTTTACAAACTTCTCAGGCAGGAGAGAGTCCAGCAGGCTTCTACAGTGGAGACGCAAGAGAGTGCACCTGAAACCCAAACAGAGACAGCGAGGCCATCTCTGCTCGACCCGCTTACCGGGCTTGCTAATCAGAGATATCTTGAGATGTTTCTTCACCAGGAAGTCAGCCGGTCGGAGCGTTCCGGGCAGCCCATCAGCGTGCTTCTTGTAGATATCGATGACTTTGCTAAAATCAACCATGTTGACGGACAGGAAGCTGCTGACCGATGTCTTATGGCTCTGGGCGCTGGATTCCGGCGGATGCTGAGAGAATACGATGTCGTTGCCAGGTATAAGGACGATGAGTTTGTTCTGGTGCTTCCAGATACCACACCGGAAGCAGCATCAGAGATAGCACACAGAATACACTTGGCGCTGTCAGGCCAGGTGATGCCAATTCGTGCCAGATTTTCTATAGGTATTGCCACGTATCCTGCATTTGGAACTACCGTAGACGACCTTCTGGCATCTGCACACCACGCGCTGAACCGCGCGAAATTCTCTGGAAAAGATACAATCCGAAGCTGCCACCAACTCGCCAAGGCAAGCTGACGGCTCCATAGGTAACGGTATGGAAATTAGCTAACCGGCAGATGATTACTACTGCTATACAGCTTCTATAGCCATTTCAGTATCGCCTGACGGTTTAGTTAGTCTGCCCGAAGTATCGCGTATGTTGCGTCTACTGTCCGTTCAAATGTGCCTGCAGAACGCCTGCCGCCAATCGTAAATGTGCGGTTCTCAGGATTTCTTGTGCACTTGACAGTAATCTTACCGTTTGTTGCAGCTATGGCAAACTCGGCTCCTCTATAATAAAGCCCTCTGACTCCAACCTGAGTCAACGCACTTGGCAGCTTCGGTTCAATCATCAACCCATCTGGAGTTGCCTCTATACCCAGGAATCCGTAAAGGAAGGTAAGCGGTACCAGAGTTGTTTCAACGAACTCAGCATCTATTCCAAGCGCGCCTGGAGAGCCTGCCCCCTGGAGCTTGCCTGGTTCCATATAATACTCTCGATACCCACCGGCATCCCATACTTCGCTGTACCAGTCAAGGATACTCTTTAATCTGGCATAGGCATCATCCGGGCTTTTATATTTGATGCGGTTCATAATATCGTAGAACGATAAATAGGCTGCTGTGCCGCCATCCTGAACCTGACCGCCCCATGGGATAGACGATGGATTAGCCCATAGCCAGCAGTACCAGTCTGTGTTTCGTTTTGTAGTTGCTCTTGGTGCAAATCTCCATTTGTAGATATCTTTTCCGGTACTGGTATCTCCTTCGATGGTGCGTTCTCCGTCCAGCCAGGAGTAGATGCTTTTAGCTTTATTTGCGTCTCCAAGCCCATAGTAAAGCGCTTCCATATTTGCGAAGACAAAACCATAATCATGCCGTTTGCCGGTTGTATCTTCACAGCCGATGAACCGTCCTTTTTCACTGTCCCAGAAGAACTCTCCAGCTTTCTTTGCAACTGCCTGAGCCTGCTTCCTAAACGAGTTTGCATCTTCACCATAAGGATTCGGCTTGGCGGCAAGTTTCATGGCAGCATCTTCAAGGTCAGCCATTGCTTTTAAGGCAGCCACATAGTAGGCATTGGTGTAGACGCTCTTGTGGCCCATCGGAAGCAGGTCCCAGTAGTCACTGCCTAAGCCATAACCTGTGCGTATTTTTGGTGACATACCTGATGTGCCGTCATGCCCCCAGTAAGGGATGACTACCATGCTCTCCTTATCGCCCTTCAATTGACTTCTAAGATAATGAGCAGCAAGCCGGATTCTGTCTATGTTTTTCTTCAGAAAATCGTCATCTCCCGTCCAGAGATAGTAACGCCAGTTAGCCAGGATGAAGCTCGTGTTATTTACAGCGTGCCGGGTATCATAGGCACAGTGAACCCGGTCCATATGGAGTTCGATGCCATCTTCCGGCATAACGGTAACAGGTGTCAGCCGGAGTTGGGTAATAGTTCCTTGCCAGCCTGGGTACTGGTATATCGGGATATAAAAATCTACAGGACGGGCGTTATTGACGGTAAACTCGACCATATTGTCTTCAGACCACTCCGGCTCTTTGTCTGTAGTCCATTCCAGTTTCATTGGAATGTGATGAGAACACCCTATGCCAATGATTAAATATGGAGATTGGTACGCTTCTATGGCCAGGTTTTCTGCTGTTATATATGCGTCCTGTTCGACCAGCAGGATGTGCCATGCTCCGCCATCTCCGACAGTAGTAGTACCGCCGCCTTCTATCTTCCATCCGTCCTGCCCTACATCAGCAGAATTCCAGTCCCATGCTTTAGCTCTGCCCTGACTGTGAGTATAGTCAGGAAACGGCCATCCCAGCTTGTTGCGGTATTCAGACGTTGGCGGATAGGTATAGACATAACCGTCCGGGTCAAGCTGGATTGTCAACAGGAAGTGTTTGAGGTCTGCGTTGTAATCTCTTCCTAATGCCCTGTTTTTTGATGTATCCATCCAGATGGTCGAGAGTGCGTTCCATTCCCGCCAGAACGTCTGTTGATTGCCTGTATACGCTCCAGGTCCAGGCGATGCAAGGTAATGCCGCGCGAAGAAATCGTTCAGCAGCACGTCGTACTTCAGGTCAGACGAGAAGAACTTGGGAAACTGCGAACTTGGCACCGGTACCTGCCAGTGCTTATTGAGGTTTTGCGCCGGTGCGGCATTGATTAGCATGATTAATGCGATTATAACCAGAATGCATCTCATCATGGATGGTTTCCTTTCACATCTTGTTTGGCTTGTATATAAATGCCCGAATGAGCTAAAGGTACATTGATTTAAGTTAATATGAACTCTTCCCTATTACTATTGGACTACTCTGATAATGCTCTGGTTCCTCACCAAGGTTTAACCTATATAGCTACAGACACAGTAAATGTCTGATGTGCTATTTTGGTGTTTGAATTGGTGATTAAATCAATGCTGCATTAGCTTAGCGAGTATTTCCCGGCTTTTGACCATCTCTTCGGCGCTGGCTGTTTTGTGGATTTCCAGCACTGGAATCACATCAGGAGAGACATATTTCATCAGCCGTGGGAAATCGATTGTTCCGAGAGTAAGCGGACGGTGGTCATGCTTGCCTGTAACATCATGCACATGCATCCCAAGCATGCGGCCTGAGTAGCGGGACAGAAATTCTTCTTGTCCTGCTATCCCAACAAGGCCAAGCATGTGCACATGTCCGAAATCGTGCCAATAACCTCCTGCTGACGGTGGTATGGCCTGCATGAATAACTCCATCTCGTCGAATGTAGGTATTTCGGTATATAAAAGTCTGGTTTCTATGCCTAGAAGCACATCGCCGGCAATTTTCTCGGCTAGTTTCGAGGCGCTTTTCAGCGCAGCATCGAGATATGGCTTGATTATCGTTTCCCGGTATGCTAAATCTTGTCTAACAATCTCGTCTGCTTCATCGTTGCGGCCCTGGAGTCTCAGGTCAAGAACCTGTTGATGGTTATTTTTCATCTCCACCTGTCCCATGTGTAAAACGATGGCTTTGGCTCCTAATCTGCTGGCCCATTCAGCAGTTTTGAGTGTCATATCAACAGCTTTTCGCCGCTCGATTGGGTCAGGAGAAGAAAAACGATAAAAATCTCCACTCCCGCTGTCACGAGGATATTCTGGCAAGGGACAATAGTTATGTAGTGTGGCGATATTGATATCCGGGAGCATGGTTTCGATTTCTTCAAGCATCGATTCGGTCAAATGAACATTTAATTCAAAAGAATTAAAGCCTAAATCTTGAAGTTCGCTTATAATAGCTTGTGCGTTTTCATGCCGAAGAGCGTTCCAAACAGTGGATACAGCGATTGACGGACTCATTTTTGCCTCCATAGTTCGGGCCGATTATACCATTCGTATGCTCAGGAGGTAAAGCTGAGATATTTGGCGAAGTAATTCTAGTTGATGCTCCGCTTTATGGAATAATGAGATTCCAGAACCGAAGCATTTGAGGTCGATATGGCTGAAAGAGAAGAAGATCAATTAAATAATCAGGCGCAACAGGAGGAGATACCAGTGCTGGACGGAGATGTACCGTCCGGCATTGCGCGTCTTCGAGAAGAATGGGTCAAACTCGGGCTTGCTCCTTCCAGTCACGAGAAACAGACGGTAGGATTAGAACCGGTAATATTCCCCGAACCTGTGGGCGACTACCGGGTAATGGTTGAAGAAGCCAGGACTCTTACGGGCCTTTCGGAAGAGGCTATGGACCGGTTGATCTCCAGTGGGGAACTTGACTCTATTCTGGTCAGGTTCGAAACAGGGCCAAAGAGGATGATTAGTCAGTCATCTCTTGCAAGATTTCTGGCTGATGCCGGAATGGCTCCTGAACTGTCAGAGCGGTTGGCTGTGCCTTCTGAGGAGATTACTTCCACTTTGGAAGAAATCCGTGCTCAGATGCAGGAGATGAAAGAGACTCATGCAAGGCAGTTGCAGCAGTTTAAGGATATCCTGCTGCTGGAGATACGCAATCTGAAGGAACAGGATCGGGACCTGACGTCGTTTATCTACGACCTGACAGCAGGACTCGAGGATTTGTGGCCTAAGTTGAAGAAAAGAAAGCGCACAACGCCGCAAGATAAGCATGAAACTCAAGACCAGGACCCATCTTCTGGTGGCGCTTAGCGGTTATTTAAATTATTAATTGTACATTTATCATCTAACAAGGAATTTCTTAATCAATAGAGAAATAAATAGAATAAGAGAATATCGCGATGTTCGATTCTTTGCCTATTTGCCAGGATTCAGATCTTCTTTGCTAGATGAGTTTGGATAAATATGACTTGTTGATGCTTTGCCGGAAAGCTGTTCTATTGATGGCATTGCAATTACAGGTTGTGCTGGGGTGAGGGTTATTCCTGAACCCATAGAATATTGCGAGAGGTTATGAGTAGTAAAGAAGTATTTGATTCTGATAAGCAGTATGTCATGAATACCTATGCGCGGCAGCCGTTGGTGTTGGTGCGCGGTGAGGGAATCTGGGTCTGGGACGACCAGGGAAAACAGTATCTGGATTTTGTTTCAGGAATAGCAGTAAACGGGCTGGGACACTGCCATCCGCGAGTAGTGGAGGCAATAAGAGAGCAGGCAGGAGTGCTTATGCATACAAGCAACCTGTATTGCACCCAACTTCAGCCCAAACTTGCCAAAATGCTGGTGGAGTCGTCTGCCTTTGACAAGGTGTTTTTCTGTAACAGTGGTGCAGAGGCTAACGAGGCAGCCATTAAGATTGCACGCAAGTATGGCAAGCAAAAATCTCCTGATAAAGTGGAGATTATAACAGCTTTGCTGTCGTTCCATGGCCGGACAATGGGAGCAATCACAGCGACCGGGCAGGAAAAGTATCAGAAATGGTTTGCTCCGCTTGTTCCGGGGTTTAAATATGTTCCTTATAACGATATAGAAGCGCTGGAAGAAGCGATTAACGAAAACACTTGCGCGGTAATATTAGAGCCTGTGCAAGGGGAGAGCGGAGTTCATCCTGCAACAGTTGAATATCTGCGGTTTGCACGGACGGCATGTGATTCGGATGACGCTCTTCTTATTTTCGATGAAATCCAGACCGGACTTGGAAGGACCGGCAATCTGTTCGCATATGAGTATTATGGAGTAGTTCCCGATATCATGACACTTGCTAAAACCCTTGGCGGCGGGTTTCCGATAGGCGCCTGCCTGACCAGAGGAGAAGCGACAAATATACTTCAACCCGGGGATCATGCTTCTACCTTTGGCGGAAACCCGCTCGCCTCCGCGGCAGCAATTGCTGCACTTTCGGCTATCAAGAAAGACGGATTAGTCGAAAACGCGAAGGTGATGGGTGATTACTTGCAAAAGGAACTCAGAAAACTGCCGGTAGAAGAGGTCCGCGGCCTTGGGCTGATGATCGGTATCCAGCTCAACAATCCCACTGCCAAAGCTATTGGAGCAGCGTGTACAGAGAACGGCTTGCTGGTCAACCCCATCGGAGACAGCATCATCAGACTTCTTCCGCCTCTTATCGTGACCAATGAAGACATTGACCAGGCGGTTGAGATATTGAAAAACGCAATCCAGGCTGCTGGATAGATGCCAAACCGGAGTCAACCGATACACTCAGGTTAAATTACTACCTTCGGGCTAAATTTGCAATTTAGCCCGGAAAAGCAGAAAAGGGATTTGCAATCCCTCCCTAGGAACGGGATTGCAAATCCCTCCCTAGAGGATAAATGTCACCCTGAACTTGTTTCAGGGTCTCTTGATTGTTAAGAGATGCCGAATCAAGTTCGGCATGACATATTTACACTCGGGCTAAATTTGCAATTTAGCCCGGAATAGTGGATAAGGGATTTGCAATCCCTCCCGAGAGAAGAGTCTGGAAATTGTAAGAATTCAAGCTGAAGATATAAAATTGCATAGGGAGAGATGCACAACTGTGGCAAATACAGAGATTAGAATAAAAGTAGAAGATATTCGAGGCACGCAGTCGCTTCGTGGAAGAAACCTGACTTCTATTCAGGACCTGACACCTGATGAAATCCGGGTTTTATTGGATACTGCCAGTTTCTTGAAGGAAACGATTAAAGATAACAAGACAGCTCATCACTCATTGCTGCCCGGAAAGACGCTTGCAATGATTTTTGAAAAGCCCAGCCTGCGTACAAGGGTTACTTTTGAGACTGGTATGACTCAACTGGGCGGGCATGCCATCTATCTTGCTCCGGCTGACATCCAGCTTGGCAAGAGAGAAACCGTCGCAGACGTAGCAAAGAACCTGTCCCGCTGGTGTGATGTGATTATGGCCAGGGTGTTCTCTCACAAGACGATAACCGAGCTTGCCGAGAATGCGACAGTTCCCGTAATAAACGGGCTTTCAGATTTGGAGCATCCATGTCAGGCGCTTGCCGATTTCCAGACCATCAAGGAGCGTAAGGGCGAGCTTAAAGGGCTGAAACTCGCATTCATTGGCGATGGCAACAACGTTGCTAACAGCCTCATGCTTCTTGCTGCCAAGGTAGGAACGCATTTTTCTATCGGCTGTCCTGAAGGTTATGAGCCTGATGAGGAAGTTGTTGGATGGGCTAAAGCGTCTGCTGAGGAGTCAGGTTCGATAATAGAGGTTTTGGGAGATCCGGTAGAGGCTGTTCGCAACGCAGATGTTGTCTATACCGATGTTTGGACTTCTATGGGACAGGAAGCTCAGGTTGAGTTGAGAAAGATGGCATTCGAGGGCTACCAAGTCAATCAGTCTTTGATGTCTCATGCAAAGCCGGACGCAATAGTCCTTCATTGCCTTCCTGCACACAGAGGAGAAGAAATTACATCCGAAGTCCTGGACGGCCCGCAATCCGCAGTCCTGGACGAAGCCGAAAACCGCTTACACGCACAGAAAGCTGTGTTATCATTATTAGTGTAAAGAGTAAAGTGTAAAGTGGAAAGTAGGCAGCTGTGGGTGCTGTAAAACGGTTTGAGGATTTAATAGCCTGGCAGAAAGCGAGAGATCTGGCCAGAGAAATCTACCTCGCAACGAAATCCAGTGAGTTTGCCAGAGCTTTGCATTGTCGTCTCAAATACAACGCGCAGGAGTCTCTACTATGGCAAATATCGCTGAAGGTTTCGAACGCTCTGGTAAGGCGGAGTTTCCTCATTTTTTGTCGACTGCAAAAGCATCTTGTGCAGAGGTTAGGTCACATCTTTATATCGCACTTGATATTGGTTATTTGGATGAGCCAACCTTTATCAGACTAAAGATGCTTTCGGAAGAGGTTTGTCGTACCATAAGCGGGCTTCGGTCCTCCATTCAACGGCAGAGAGATGTACCTTCTGGTGGTGACTGACTTTACACTTTTCCCTTTACACTTTTCACTAGCAACGTAGGAGGTAGTACATGAAAACCGTCGTGCTCGTCTATTCTGGCGGGCTGGACACATCCGTTTGTATCCCGATGATGCGGGAAGATTATGGGTTTGACAGAGTAGTCACCGCCACCATTGATGTTGGACAACCGATAGAGGACATCAGGCAGGCTGAAGAAAAAGCCGAAATCCTCAAAACGGAACATTATACAATAGATGCAAAGGAAGAGTTCGTTAAAGACTTCATCTTCCCGGCCATCAAAGCGAATGGCGATTATCAAGGTTATCCGCTGAGCACAGCAATTGCCCGTCCGTTAATCGGGTTGAAGGCAGTTGAGATCGCAAGACAGGTTGGAGCAAAGGCGTTCTGCCACGGCTGTACTGGTAAGGGTAACGATCAGTTCCGCATCGAGTATATGATGCGGGTGCTGATGCCGGACGCAGAAATCATTGCCCCCATGAGGGAAAGAAACTATACCCGCAGTGAGGAGATTGAATACGCACAGAAGCGTGGAATCCCGCTTGATGTAAGTTTCGAGAAGATATGGTCGATAGACGAGAACATGTGGGGCCGCTCCATTGAAGGCGGCAGGCTGGAAGAGACTGATTATCCGCCTCCTGAGGAGATTTACAAGTGGACTAAGAACCCAGTGGAAGCTCCAGACAAGCCTCGTGACATTGAACTTGGATTTGAGCATGGAGTTCCTGTTTCCATAGATGGACAGGTTCTCTCTCCACTCGATCTTGTAATGGAGATGCATAAAATCTCCTGTGAGCATGGCGTAGGCCGGCTGGATATTGTGGAAGACCGAATAATCGGCTTGAAGGTCAGGGAAAATTACGAATGCCCTGCTGCGGTAGCTATTATTACAGCGCATAAGGCGCTTGAAGCGCTTGTCTGCACCAGGGACGAGATGCACTTCAAGTCGCTGGTCGATCATGAATGGGGCGATCTTGCTTACAAAGGACTGTGGTATGATCCATTCAAGGAGGCTCTCGAGGCATTTATCGATAAGATTCAGGAGCGAGTCACCGGAACCGTCAAGTTGAGGTTCTTCAAAGGTTCTGTCAGGGCGATTGGCCGCGCCAGCAAGTACGCGCTCTACTCCGAAGACCTTGCGAGCTTCGACTCAAAAACATTCGACCAATCCAAGATGGAAGGCATGGTCCAGGTCCACGGTATGCAGACCAGGATGTACAGAATGGTGAAGGGGAACTGATAGCCTTCAGCGGTCAGCTATCAACTGATGGCTGACCGCTTCCAACCTTTGGTTAGAGATGCTGTTGTGGTAATTAGGCACAAGGAGGCAACTGAGATGTTAAATGAAGCATTCAGTGAGTTCAAGCGGATCGGCTTAATCTTGCTGATAGAGTTAGCATTCTTTATGACTTCTGCAGTTGTTGTTGCAATTCTTATATCAGTTTTGCATCTACCTCTGGTTGTTGGTTTGAGTATTATCCTATTGGCAACCGCGCCTCTCCCGTTTACGATTGGTTACCACTGGAGAAACCAGTATGTGACCCCGGCTATGCGTCTCTTCTTCAGCTTGCTCGGACTTCTGTTGGTGGCATCAACTACTACCGCAAATGCTGTCGATGCTATTGTTAAACCGGATAAAGCTCTTGAGAATCTGATGTCAACAGGCACGTACTTTGTTTACTTCGGTTTACCATACCTATTTGGCCGTTTGGTAAGAAGATTGCTCAGAAGAAGATTTTCAGAGCATACTGAAAAACCTGATCGAAAGACGGTCTTGACGCTTGTGTTGTTGATTATACTATGTTCAATTCTTCTTGGTATTAGCCGTGAATTACAATCTATATGGATTCGGTTGATTCTGACGTTAGCAGGATACTTTTTTGGATTACTGTCCCTCTTCCTGCTGGCGTTTTGGAAGGATATTAGATCAGGAGCCTCTACAATAGGTAGAATACTCCTGAATTATGCTAAGCCAGCATTATTACTGGGCATAGTATTTGGATTTCCTACAGTCAGTGGGATTCCAATGTGGGCTAGTGTTATGATATCTGTAGGAATAGGTGTAATGCTGGCATTGTGGTTAAGTCGTTTAGGAGTTTTTGTTCAACAGAATAGACACCGTGATCTTGATAGCACTTGATTACGATCGGATAAATATAATTAATTAGGGAGAAAAGGGATGATTGTCGCAGCATGCGGACTGGTTTGCAGTGATTGTGAGGCTTATAAAGCCACACAGGCAGGTGATGCTCAGGAGATAGCTAAGATCGCCAGGCAGTGGACTGAAGAATACAAGATTGAGTTCAAACCAGAACAAGTGTGGTGTGATGGGTGCATGACCACCGACGAGCGAAAGAACGATTATGCTGGTAAATGCCCGATACGAGCATGTGTAATCGACCATAAGCTTGAACACTGTGCTCAATGTGTTGATTATGCTTGTGAAGTGTTATCTAAGTTCCACCAGATGGTTCCTGATGCTAAAAAAGCTTTGGATGAGCTATACGGAGCGTCAACAGAATAAGAGTCATATATTTGTAATTGAAAGTGAGGATGTCTAGAAGCTGATGGCTGATAAACCTCAGAAACTTTGGGGCGGGAGATTCGCCAAATCGACAGACAAGGCTGTGGAGGAGTTCACAGCCTCTGTGCATTTTGATTCACGGCTCTTTGAGCAGGATATAAGAGGGTCCATTGCACATGCCAAAATGCTCGGTAAATGCGGGATCATCCCACAAGCAGATTCAGAAAAGATCGTCAAAGGTCTGCAGGAGCTTCTGTCCGACTACAGGCAGGGGTTGGTGACCTTTGATCCATCAGCCGAAGATGTCCACATGAACGTCGAGAAGCTTCTAAGTGCGAAGATTGGCGAACCGGCAGGCAGATTGCACACCGCGCGCAGCAGGAACGACCAGGTGGCAACTGATATCCGGCTGTGGATGAAAGATGAAATAGACGCAATAACCAGACTCATGACCGAATTTCAGCAAGTACTGGTTGATACTGCATCAGAGCACCTGGACACCCTCATGCCTGGGTATACTCATCTTCAACATGCCCAACCTGTGCTTCTTGCTCATCATCTTCTGGCTTATTTTTGGATGATCGAGCGGGATAAAGGCCGGTTTATGGACTGCAAACGCCGCGCGGATGTCCTTCCGCTTGGTTCTGGCGCGCTCGCGGGCACAGGTTTTCCAATCGACCGGGAGTTCGTCGCTCAGGAACTGGGTTTTGCTCGAATTTCCGAAAACAGCCTGGATGCCGTTTCTGACAGGGATTTCATCTCTGAGTTTCTGGCTGCAGCAGCGATATCCATGACCCATCTTTCACGTTTTGCCGAAGAACTGGTGCTGTGGTCCAGCCCTGAGTTCGGATTTGTTGAGCTTGATGACTCGGTTACGACCGGATCGAGCATCATGCCCCAGAAGAAGAACCCGGATGCAGCAGAACTTACTCGTGGAAAGACTGGCCGAGTGTTCGGCGGCCTTATGACCATCCTTACCGTGCAAAAAGGCCTTCCGCTTTCATATAACCGCGATCTTCAGGAAGACAAAGAGCCGCTTTTCGATGCAGCTGACACCCTCAGGGGAGCGCTTTCTGTGTTCATCCCGATGATTGCCACTGCTCAGTTCAAACCTGACCGGATGCGGCGATCGCTTCATGGAGATTTTTCGACTGCAACCGATCTTGCGGACTATCTTGTGCGCACAGGTATGCCGTTCAGAAAGGCACATGAGGTAGTAGGGAAGCTGGTAGCGGAATGTATCGCAAGCAGCAAGGGGCTTGAGGACTTGACGCTGGACGATCTGAAATCGATCGCGCCTGAACTGACCGGAGATGCTCTCATGCTTCTTCAACCAGAAAATAGTGCCGCTTCCCGTTCCATACCAGGCGGTACGGCAAGATCAGCAGTGGAAAAACAGCTTCAGGCAGCTAAAAGTCTGCTATCCGTATCTTGATGTAGGTACAGAGGAATTATCACCAATAGAGGTTATTTGGCCTGTTTCTTCCATTCTTCCAGGAGCAGTGAGTGTACCTCCAGGTCGATTGCCTGTTCGTGCAGCCATGCGACTTTGCGGAGAGTGCCTTCGTATGAGAATCCCAGCCTTCTAGCCACTGCTCGGCTTCGGGTATTTGCCGGTTCCATGCGGATCTGAATTCGAAGCAGCCCCAGGTTCTTGAATGCATGGTCTATTATGGCCTGGCAGGTAGCGGAAATCAGCCCTTTGCCCTCATACTGTTCAGCCAACCAGTATCCAAGCTCAGCGCGATGCTGCACAATATCCATCCCAACCACTCCGGCCATCTTGCCTTTATACCAGATGCCTACCGTTATGCCGTTGCCTTCAGCAAACTGATGCAGCGTGCGGCGGATAAATACCTGCGTATCCTCAGATGTTCTGGTTTCCTCAACCCAGGGCAGCCAGGGGTCCAGATGCTTCCGATTTGCCTCAACAAGGGCGAATACTTCCTCAGCGTGGCGCGGTTCAAGTAATCTCAGTTCTGCATCTTCAGTAAGCTTGCGGCTGAACACCTTACAGGTTCCTCCTTTGGAATCTGGGCTGATAACTAATAGTAAATTTTATGTAGCAATGATTATCCGGGTAATTGATGGTTCGCCATAGAACTTATAGATTCCTTCGCCAGTTCCTTTTCACGTTTATTCACTACAGGCAGAATTGCTGAAACTCGTTTAATGGTCATTCCTTCAGGTAAAAGTACTTTGAATGTAACAGGAATATAGCTCATTGGAGGATATTAATGGCTGAGGCAAGTGAAAAGGCGGTATTGATCGAGTTGGGTGATACCGGGTACGAATTAGCTGATCCTGATGAGGATGTAAGGGGATTCAAAGTAGTTGACCAGGAAGATGATGAGATCGGGACGGTTGATGATCTGGTTATTGATATGGATGAAAAGAGAGTCCGGTTTCTATTAGTAGGCGCGGGAGGATTTCTGGGAATTGGAGAAACCAGGTTCATGATTCCCATTGAGGCAGTCGAAAGCATTGAAGACTGTATAGTGCACATTAACCAGACAAGAGAACGGGTAGTGGAATCTCCAAAATACGATCCAGAACTCTGTAAGGATCCCAGGTATCGTGACGGCATCTACGGCTATTATGGATTCACACCTTATTATTGGGCAGGTTCCTGGCCTTATCCGCCTCCACCGAAGTAATTGCCAGAGCAGCAGCTTTGGCAGAAAATATTTACTGCTGTGTTTGAATCTTAGCTTAGAAGGGGATACAATATTTGCCTGGCTTACAAGCATATAAATATTGGAGGCAAAAGAGATGGTAGATATATGTGCAGAGCAAAGCGTTACGCAAATCCCGGTAATTGGCTGCGAGGCACCTTCGTTCACAGCAGAAACAACACAAGGAATTATCAATTTTCCTGATGATTATAAGGGCAAATGGGTTATCCTGTTCAGCCACCCAGCCGACTTCACACCGGTATGCACAACTGAGTTTATGACTTTCGCAAAGATGGCTCCTGAGTTCAAAGACCTGAACTGCGAACTGATCGGACTTTCAATCGACAGCACATTCAGTCATATCGCATGGCTGCGGACTATCAAAGAGAAGATCAAATTCCGTGACATGGAAAACATCGAGATCAACTTCCCGCTCATTGCTGACTTGAAGATGGAAGTTGCCAAAAAATATGGCATGATCCAGCCTACAGCCAGCGACACCAAAGCGGTTAGAGCAGTATTTTTCATCGACCCAGACTCAAGAATCCGGGCATTGATCTACTATCCGCTCTCGAATGGCCGCAACTTCGATGAGATCAAGCGTCTTTTAATGGCTATGCAGGCATCAGATGCACATGGCATTGCCACTCCTGCAGACTGGAAACCGGGAGAAGAAGTCATAGTCCCACCGCCGGCTTCCATGTCCGATGCCAACGAGCGAGTTGAGAAAGATGGAGACGGCTACAGGTGTGAAGACTGGTTCATGTGCTTCAAAAAGCTGCCATCGGGTGTGTAAATACCTAACAAATGGCCCAGTGGTAGACTTGCTGGGCCATTAGTCTCATGAAACCAGCTCTACACCTAACGATAAAAGTACCTCTTTTTGCTCATCAAGGTTATTCTCAGGCTTTATATCAGTTAGAGGATATTCTATACCCAGCGCGTCATACTTGCTGCTTCCTATGTGATGATAA
>JAKPFN010000107.1 GCA_029551395.1 Armatimonadota bacterium
TTCATCCCAAAAGATCCAAACCTGAAAAAATATCTCTGCTGCAACGCTGATGAGAGCGAACCAGGCACGTTCAAAGACCGGGAGTTGATGCTGCGCAACCCTCATCAGCTCATAGAAGGCATGGCAATCTGCTGTCATGCCATAGGCTCTGACAGGGCTTATATCTACATCAGAGGCGAGTTTGTAGAACCTGCCAAAAAGCTGGAAAAAGCGCTGTTAGAAGCCTACCAGCGAGGTTATCTGGGGCAGAACATCAAAGGTTCCGGGTTTAACCTTGATATTCAAATCTATAGAGGCGCAGGAGCTTATATTTGTGGTGAAGAGACGGCGCTTTTAAACTCGCTTGAAGGACTGCGGGGAGAGCCTCGCTTCAGACCGCCATTTCCAGCTATCAGGGGGCTTTACGATGGCCCGACTGTCATCAACAACGTGGAAACTCTTTGCAATGTCCCTCACATCATCAATAACGGTGCTGAGTGGTTTGCTTCAATAGGTACCGGTAAGAGCACAGGAACCAAAATCTTCTGCGTGAGCGGGCATGTGAACAAACCTGGCAACTACGAACTGCCTATGGGAACTCCTGCAAGGGAATTGATATTCGAGCATGCAGGCGGGATACTCGATGGGAAGCGGTTGAAGGCGTTTATCCCCGGTGGGTCATCCGTTCCGATGCTTACGGAACAGCATCTGGATGTCAACCTTGATTTTGAATCGCTTTTAGCTGTTGGTTCCATGCTCGGTTCCGCGGGAGTTATCGTGATGAATGAAGACACCTGCATCGTCCGTGCTACCTGGAATATGGCGAAGTTTTATGAGCATGAGTCCTGCGGCAAATGCACTCCCTGCAGAGAAGGAACTGCCTGGATGCGGGAGATGCTGGAAAGTATCGAGCATGGCATTGGGAAGATGGGCTATATCGATAGACTGGTGGATGTAGCTAATAATATCAACGGCAGGAGTTTTTGCGGGTTAGGTGATGCGTCTGCGCAGCCTGTCCTGTCCAGTATTCTACATTTTAGAGACGAGTATGAAACTCATATACGGGAAGGACGCTGTCCTTTTGGTTCAAATTCGGGATTTGCTCTCAGAAGTTGAGTTTATTTAATAGATATGCCTGAAATAGTCATCTTTTTACTTATAAAACTGGTGATGACCATCGTTATCTTTGCATTATGGATGACGATGGTTCCGTTCATGATCTGGCTTGAGCGGAAGGTAATAGCAGACATACAGATAAGGATTGGGCCGAACAGAGTAGGGCCGTTTGGGCTTCTGCAGCCTATAGCCGATGCTCTGAAGCTGATTATGAAGGAAGATATCACCCCGGCCAAAGCGGACAAGTTGATCTACCCGATTGCACCGGCCTTGCTGATGGTACCAGCGCTTCTGGCGATTGCAGTTATCCCTATAGGCGGGATGGTGACCATAGGGGAGCGCAGTTTTACTCTGCAGATAATGGGTGAATACAGAGGGCCGAACGGATTCTTTGTCCCAGAGCTTGATGCTGGAATACTTCTATCCCTTGCGTTGTCATCCCTTGGAGTTTACGGAGTAGTGCTTGCCGGATGGTCATCAGCCAACAAGTATTCACTGCTTGGAGGGATGCGGTCATCTGCGCAGATGCTGTCGTATGAGCTTCCTTTAGGTGTTGCGCTTGTGGGGCCGCTGCTGCTTGCAAGCAGCCTTCGGTTGAACGAAGTAGTGAATGCACAGTCGAACTTTGGAATCTGGTTTATCATCCCGCAGTTTGTAGGGTTCATCATATTTCTTATGTCAGGCACGGCAGAGGTCAACCGTGCTCCGTTTGACCTTCCTGAGGCAGAACAGGAGCTTATTGGAGGTTATCACACGGAATATTCCAGCTTCAGGTTTGCCATGTTCTTTATGGCTGAATACCTGAACATGGTTACTATCAGCGCGCTGGCTGTGACGTTCTTCCTTGGCGGCTACAGGTTGTTTACGGATATAGTATGGCTTCAGCCTATATGGTTTGCACTGAAGCTGATGCTGTTCTTGTATCTTTTCGTGTGGATAAGGGGAACCTGGCCCAGAGTCAGGTATGACCAGTTGATGGCACTGGGCTGGAAAGTATCTCTTCCGCTTGCGCTGGTAAATCTGGCGATAACAGCCATAGTCCTTGCTTATGTGCCGAAAAGAGCTGTGCTCGTGCTTACAATCACCAGCATTGTTCTGATCACAATAGCATATTATGGCTCTTCTTATAATATTCGCCGGTCGACAGATATGACAGCGCGCAGCGGTTATGCCCGCAGGCATCTACCGGAATCAGAGGAAACGAGGATTTAACCAGGTATGATAGCAGAACTGGTGATTTTTATCATTCTAGGCATAGTAGCAGTCTCATCAGCTTTTGCAGTGATACTTTCAAAGAATCCTGTGTATGCTGTGCTGTTTCTGGTAATCAATTTCTTTGCTTTGGCGATGTTATACCTGGTGCTTTCTGCTCAGTTTGTGGCCTTTATCCAGATTTTGGTATATGCCGGGGCGATAATGGTGCTGTTTCTTTTTGTGGTGATGCTTTTGAACCTGACTGGAGCAATAGAAAGCCTGCAGGACAAGCTTCCAGCACAGCGGTGGTTGGCTCCTGCTCTCGGAATGGTGCTTTTAGTGGAAATAGCTGTTGTTTTTCTGTCAGGTTTCTTTGCTCAAGTGCCGGAAGCATCAGAATTGCCCGAAGGATTTGGAACATCTGCTCCTGTAGGGATGCTTTTGTTCAGCAGATATGTGCTGCCGTTCGAGGTTACGAGTGCGGTCCTCTTGATTGCTATGGTTGGTTCTATAGTGCTTGCTAAAAGGAGGCCCTAAAGCTATGCTGCCGGCTTATCCTTATTTGATACTTTCTGCTGTGCTGTTTACTACAGGTACGCTTGGAGTGCTGATACGGCGCAATCCTATCATTATGTTTATGTCCATCGAACTGATGCTGAATGCAGCGAATTTGGCATTCATTACTTTTGCCCGGTATCAGCAGTCGATGGACGGTCATGTTTTCGTGTTCATCGTAATGACCGTCGCAGCAGCAGAGGTTGCTGTGGGACTGGGGATCATCGTAGCCATCTTCAGGCTGAGAGGCAACATAAATGTCGATGAGCTTGATGAGATGAAAGGCTGATGTAAATGCGGAGTGCGGAGTGCGGAATTGGGAGAAGATCTGATCGCACGGGATATTCATTCTCTGATCGCACGGGATATTCATTCCGGGCGTACATTCTGCGGAAGGCGGATAAATATCCGCCAAACTTGCGCCCGACACATTCAACATCGGGAGAAATTTGCAATTTCTCCCGGACAGATGGCTGAGGGATCTGTGATCCCGGATGATCATTATAAATACCAATGACCGGGATTGCAAATCCACAACCTCGGGAGAAATTTGCAATTTCTCCCGGACAGATGACTGAGGGATCTGTGATCCCGGATGATCACTAAAAATACCAATGACCGGGATTGCAAATCCCTGGGCTTATTTCTCCGGGCTAAATTTGCAATTTAGCCCGAGTACACAATCACGAGTATAGGAAGGAAGGCATGAGTGATAAGATGGTTTGACTCGTTACTCATCACTCATCACTTGGAACTATCTACATCCTATGTTTGATTATGCCTGGATTGTGCCTGGACTGCCGCTTTTAGGCACATTGATTAACGGAATATTCGGAAGGTATTTACCCAGGAAGCTCGTTGGTGCGCTTGCGAGCGCGCTGGTCGGCGGGGCATTCCTTGTATCGGTAGTTGTCTTTATCCAACTGCTGGGAATGCCTTCGGAAGACCGGCGGTTTGTCAGCGTGCTTTACACGTGGATGGCTTCCGGTGGGCTGCTGGTTGATGCTGCTATATTGATAGACCCGCTTTCCGTTTTTATGATGCTTGTTGTGAGCGGAGTAGCGTTTTTCATCCACATCTACTCGACCGGTTATATGGGAGATGATCCCGGTTATTCTCGCTATTTTACATATTTGAACCTGTTTGCATTTTCGATGCTCATCCTGGTGATGGCGAACAACTTCCTACTGCTGTATGTCGGTTGGGAGTTGGTTGGAATCTGCTCTTATCTTCTGATCAGCTTCTGGTATACCAGGCCATCTGCCGTTGCTGCAGGTAAGAAGGCTTTTATCACAACCAGGATAGGGGATGTCGGGTTTACCCTTGGGGTTGTTCTGATTTTCCTTACTTTTGGAACGCTTGACTACGGTTCAGTCTTTGCTGCTGCCGGAAC
>JAKPFN010000113.1 GCA_029551395.1 Armatimonadota bacterium
AGGGCAACGGTAGCAAGCAATGCCGAAGGTACAATAGCTCACAACAAGATACAGAAAAAGCCGGAACAAACTCAAACAGCCATTATTGAGCTTAAATTTGGGAGTTCGTTTCAGAAAACAGCTAAAAAAACAGGCAGGAACGAACTCAAGAAAGCGTAACCCGGATAACGGAACAGAGAGTTGAGTTCCTTGATACAACGCTTTCCGCACGGGGACGTGCGGTAAAACTCTGCCCAGCCCGAGGGCGAGCCGGGCAATCAGATATGCGTCAGCCTGAACTCGTTTCAGCATCTCTTTCCAAGATATTAGCCCAGGTTATGGTTGTTATGTGAGTCCTTTCTAGATATCTGATAACGGATAAGGCTATGTAAGATTTCGGTTTGGGACATGACGAGCATTGGTACAATTGGATTACACGATTTATCATTAATCTGTAAAACTCAATAATACCGTCATAGCTTTTGTAGTTGCAAATATAATTCAAAGGTGAATTTGACAGGAAGTGTGCTTCTATGTCGGTAAAGCCGCACGGTAACAGTGAATACGAACATACTAGAGAAGAACTCTGCGATATTTTCCTTGGTACCTGCGACAAGGTCCATCATACCTTCAATGCTGTCACAGTGCCGGATTTTAGATTTGTCTTTATCAACCATGCTCAGGCGAAATTGCTGCAAGAAGCGGGTGTTCTGGATCCCAGTGAGATTATTGGTAAACGGCCATGGGATATTTGTTCCAAGTGGGAGAACGTCCTCCTGTCGGTTTATTCGGATATCCTCAAGTCAAAACAACCTAAACACTTGGTAGATATAGAACTGGAACTTCCATCCAGACAGACCTATTGGGATGCCTCGCTGGTCCCGATTATGAGCGAAGCCGGAGAGGTTATATCTATAACCATGCTGGCTGTTGAGGTTACTGAACGGAAAAGAGCTGAAGATGCGCTCAGAGAGAGTGAGGAAAGGTTCAGGGCAATTTTTGAGAAGTCCAGAGACGGGATGTTCATAGGCTCAACGGATGGCATTCCAATACTATACAACCGGGCTATGGAAAGAATCTCCGGTTATTCCAAGGAGGAAGTAGTACAACGAAGCTGGTTTGAACTGGCCCATCCGGAAATCGAAGACCGCAAATATGCAATAGATTTGATGGAACAGGTGATTGAAGGCAAGATACCGTATGCAGAGTTGCAAATAACCCGTAAAGATAAGACTAGGATTTGGACTTCCTTCTCAGGAAATATGGTGACTATCGGTGGGCAGCACCACCTACTCGGTCACACAGTGGACATTACAGCAAGGAAGCTGGCAGAACAGCAGCTAAAAGAGGTCAGAGATGCAGCAGAGCAAGCTGCAGCTAAAGAAGCAGAAGCTCGGGCCACTCTTCAGGTTATTCTGGATACAGTGCCTGTTGGAGTGATGATGGCTGATGCACAAACCCATAGAATCACTTATTTCAGTCCTGGCGTTATTGAAATAATGGGAGGGCCTGTAACTCCAGATGCTACAGAAACGATAGCAGATGCATACGAGATTTTAAGACCTGATGGTTCACCTCTTGCAAGAGACGAAATGCCGCTTCCCAGGTCATTGAACTATGGCGAACGGTTATACAATGTTGAAGTGTTAATCCAGCGTAGGGATGGAAGTAAGGCCGCAGCTCTGGTCAACAGTGCTCCGGTGCGGGACCAGAATAATAGAATCACTGCGGCAGTCGCAAGTATTACTGATATAACAGAGATGGTGAACCTGCGCACCATGTTGGAAGAACAGCTAACAATGCTGGAACGCGCATTGATTCCTCGGGAACCTGCTTTGAATGTAGGATGCAAGGTGGCCTCTGCATATCTGCCTGCTTATGAGCGCAGGGAGGTCAGCGGGGACTTTTATGATGCATTTCATGCCTTTGATGGCCGACCGGTAGTAATGATAGGTGATGTATCAGGAAAGGGAATCGAAGCAGCGGCACTTGCTGCGACCACTCGAAGCACCGTAAGAGCTTTTGCGTATGAATATCCTTCTCCTGGGGATGCCATGACTCGCGCAAACGCGGAACTTTATTCTCAAATGCCTGGTTTTGGGTCTTTTGTAACAGTGTTTCTTGCAGTGCTGGATTCTGAGCAGGAGATTTTGCATTATTCCAATGCCGGTCATCTGCCTGCGGCTATCTATCATAATAAAACCGGGGAAGTGGAGTTCACGACTTCTAATGGACTTGCTGTAGGGATATCTCCCAATTATCCGATGATGACTTATCATATCACCTTAGAGCCCAAAGACAAGCTCGTTATGTATACAGATGGGATAAGCGAGGCTTGGCCGGGGCATGGGGAATTTTTTGGAGAAGAAGGAATCGAGCGGGTGCTCAGACAATTCGGCCAAGAGAGTCCAGAGGAGATTATCTCTGCATTACTGGCAGCAACTCGCGACTGGGCAGGAGGCAAACTGCGCGATGATGCTGCTGTTGTTATAGTTGAATGCGAGGCTTTGTCAGGTGGCTAGAATCACCCGGTCAGAATTGCTGATAGCAATGGCAGCAATTTTCACTATTGCACTGGCAGCTTTTATTGGAGTCTTTTTGATTCAAAGACAGACGAAACCATCAGTTATGCAGCCAGGTCAGGCTGATAGTACATCAAAGGAAACACCTCAACCTCCACCGGAAAGTAATCCAATACACGAGATTGCGTTTGTCAGAAATGGCGATATCTATATATGCACACGGAACGGTGAAAACCTCAAGCGGCTGACTACAGACGGAAAAAATGCATTTCCTTTATGGTCATTCAATGGGGAATGGATTGCTTTCCTGAAAGCAGAACCGCCGGTACGCGGGATAGCCGGAACAACATTATGCGTGATTAATGTGGATGATGGCGGTGTCAGGCGGTTGATAACAGAAGGCGGCGCGAGTTTATATCCTGTTTCCTGGCTTCCTGATGACAGCGGTGTTATATACAACTTTACACAGTTGGAAACAGAAGGTCTGCCTGGGAGGTTCGGTGTTGTTCGGCTGGATGGCACTGAGATAATATGGGCTCCCCTGGAGCGATGGAGGGAGTCGGCTGAGCGGATGTATCCGGATTGGAATGGTTTTGGAGGGGCGCTGGCATTTTCTCCTGACTTTGATGAAGTGCTGCTTACCGGCAGCCATCGCAGTTATGAGGAGAGCGGTTATCCCATTCTCGACCTTTACCATATTGACTATGATGGGTCGGATTTAGAGACAATGCAGGTTCTGGATAATACATGGATATATTGCCTCCGCTGGCATCCGATCGAGGATAGGTTTTTGTTCTCCGCTACCAGGAATGTCTACGGGGAACCTATCACTGAGAGAGGCGTGTGGCTGGCAAGCGATGATGGTGACTCGGTAAGGCACGTTGTTGAGAACACGGCAGCGTCTTTTAATGGTATGGATTGGGTGGATGGTGCGGATAGGATTATCTATCAGCAGACCAGCGCAGATTATCCAAACTTCGAGCACCCGGAAATGTTTGGAGAGCTATCTTCCAAGAGTTCAATCTGGATTATGAATACCGATGGAACCGGTAGGCGCAGGATTCTCGATAATGCCTGTCATCCTAACTTCCGATAGTCTGCCCCATAGGATTATTTGATAAGAAGTCACATTATAGCTCTTTACTGCAGGAATATCCTCAATTGCTGGCGAACATATCTTCGAGGAATCTGCAGTAATGGACTTCAAACGGTTTTTATCCCATATTCAGACATCAAACGACTACTGTGACCAGATAGTCAGAGTAGAGGAGCTTCCGGCAAGGCCGGCGGCATTCGGAGAGCTTTCTGACCCGCTGCCGGAAGCGCTTGCGCGGGTGCTCGAAGGCCTTGGCATAGAGAAGCTGTATACCCATCAGGTTTCGGCCATAGATAACATCCGGGCTGGGAAGAGTGTGACAATAGTAACCTCGACTGCCTCCGGTAAGACGATATGCTACAACGTCCCGGTTATAGAAAGACTGCTTGCTGAACCTCAAGCAAAAGCGCTTTACCTGTATCCGACAAAAGCGTTGGCTCAGGACCAGTTGAAAACGCTCAGACGGCTTTCAGCGATGGACCCGACGCTTGCTGCTATGGTTAAATGCGGGACTTATGACGGCGACACTCCTACGGATACCCGTCGCAAGCTTCGGGACAACGGAAATGTGATACTAACGAACCCGGATATGCTCCACACGGGCATCATGCCGTATCACAGCCGATGGAGCAGCTTCTTTGCCAACCTGAAGTATGTCGTGATAGATGAGGTACACACCTATCGGGGCATATTCGGGTCTAACGTGGCGAATGTTATTAGGCGGCTCAGGCGGATTTGCAGGCATTACGGATCTGACCCTCAGTTTATATGCTGTTCTGCAACTATAGCTAACCCGCTTGAGCTTGCTGAGAAGCTGGTTGGAGTCCCGATGGAGCTTGTGGACAACGACGGCTCGCCCAAGGGGCCTAAGATATTCGTCATGTGGAACCCTCCGTTCATCGACCAGGCGAGGATGGAGCGGCTCAGCTCTAATGTAGAGGCGCAGCGGTTGATGGTGGAGCTTATCCGTCAACGGTGCCAGACGATAACGTTCGGACGGGCCAGAATTGTAGCTGAACTGATGTATAAGTATGTCCGGGAGACGCTTCAGCGTTATAGTCCAGGGCTTGCCAGTGCAGTGCGGGCTTACAGAGGCGGTTATCTTCCTGAGGAGCGTCGGGAGATAGAACGGCAGCTTTTTTCCGGGGAATTGTTAGGTGTTACGAGCACCAACGCGCTGGAGCTTGGAATAGATGTCGGAAGCCTGGATGCGGTGATAATCATCGGGTTCCCAGGCACCATTGCAAGCACTTGGCAGCAGGCAGGACGAGCTGGCCGAGGGTCGGAAGACTCAGCGGTGTTTTTTATCGGCTACAACGACCCGATAGACCAGTATCTGATGCGCCATCCTGATTACTTCTTCGGTCAGTCGCCGGAACACGCGATTATCGACCCGGAGAATGCGTATATTCTTGCAAATCATCTCCGTTGTGCTGCTTTCGAGCTGCCGCTTATGGCTGTAGACTCTCAATATTTTGGCGAGAACACTGAGCAGGTGGCTGAAATCCTGGCGGAGTTCGGTCAGGTGAAGAAAATCGCTGACCAGTGGTTCTGGGCTTCGACAGACTATCCTGCGAAGTCGGTCAACCTGAGAACGATGTCTGATAACACGTTTACCATCGTCGACACTACACAGGGGAACAAGGTAATAGGGGCTGTCGATGCCATCAGCGCGCCTGAACTGGTCTACCCGGAAGCTATCTATATGCACGACGCTGAGACTTACTTCGTCCAGAACCTCGATTTGGAGAACAAAGTCGCGTATGTCAGAAAAGCTGATGTGGACTACTACACGCAGGCGATTGTGGACACCGGGATAAAGATTATCAACGAGCAGTACAGCCGGGATTGGGATGGCAGCAAGGTCGCTCTTGGGGAAGTGGATGTCAACTGGATGACTACGGGCTTCAAGAAGATAAAATTCTACAGCCTGGACAGCATCGGATGGGGCAAAGTGGACATTCCTCAGCAGAACCTGGAGACTATGGGGCTGTGGATAGTTCCAGATACAAGACATCTTGCCAAGGTGCGCGAGTATGATAGAAATCCGGTTGAAGGGCTTGTTGGCATTCGGAATGTAGCCGTGCATGTGCTTCCGCTTTTTGCGATGTGCGACAAGCAGGACATAGGAGGCCAGGTTGACAGTTCCAACATCGGAAGCCCGACGATATTCCTCTACGACCGCTATCCCGGCGGGCTGGGGTATGCGGAAAAAGGCTATGATATGGTCAAAGAGCTTCTGGAGTCATGCCTGAACCTAATCCATGAGTGCCAGTGTGAGGATGGATGCCCGTCCTGTGTGGGGATTCCGGCAGGACCTACCCTGCATTTTGATCCCGATGTCAACAACGGACGTCCTATTCCTGACAAGGAAGCGGCGCTTGTGCTACTGCATGAGATGCTTGGTAAGGAGCCGTATATTCCCAAACCAAAGCCGGTTGAAGAACCTCCGCTGCCCGAACCAGAGCCTGAACAGAAGAAACCTGAGATAGAGCTATCCGCACCAGTAAGCGCTACCGTAATCGCTGACAGGCTGAGGATGAAGCTGCGAGAGAAGGGGAAAGAGAAGTAAATGTAGAATGCGGAATAGGGGAGACGAGGAAAGAATTCGTCCGGGCGGATTTCCCGGACGAGTTGATAATGGGAAGGGGAGGCAGAGTAGGCACAAATTGGAAATGCATATTACAATGCATCTTTATGTGTGCATGCGTGTGAATTATTAACATTTGTGTTATACTCTTCAACAGTACAGGATGGCATCTATCATAGACAAGTGGAATAATTATCCCTCATTGCGAGTCAGGTGCGATGACATTTACAACCAGTAATCAAAATATCCCCAACTGTTGGAACACAAGACAATCCGAGGTCTACTCGACTATGCCCACAGAGCTTCGAAAGACAGGCATCGAGATCATCGGTGATGTTCCGTGGGGCACTCATTTTTGTCAGTTTTATCAGACAAAACAGGACTTACTCGACATTCTTGTGCCATACATAAGAAATGGGCTGGAGTCGAACGAGTTCTGCATGTGGGTGACTGCGGACAATCTCGATGAATGTGAGGCTGAGGAAGCTCTTCGAGCGGTGATACCGGACTTAGATCGATATGTCGATCGGGGAGCGTTGGTCATCCTTCCCTACACCGAGTGGTATCTTGATGATGGAGAGTTCGACCGTTACAAGGTACTTGATAGCTGGGTTGAAAAGCTTAACCAGACTCTGGCAGCAGGTTTTGATGGTGCGAGGGTGACAGGGGATACGATGTGGCTGGAAAAGTCTCATTGGAAGGATTTTACCGAGTATGAAGAGTCCATCAACTCAGTCATCGCTGGTCAGCCTCTGCTCGTGCTGTGTACTTATTCACTCGACAAGTGCGGGGCATCAGAGGTCGCTGATGTAGTCGCAAACCACGAGTTCGCAATGATAAAGCAAAGCGGCGAGTGGACCGTCATTGAAAGTTCAGCGATTAAGCAGGTGAAACAGGCTCTCCAAGCTGCCCTTGATGATCTCGAATCTCGGACCAAAGAGTTGGAATGGCTCAACTCAGAGCTAAATGAGGCTAACCGAAAGCTCGAAGTAAAAAACGAAAAACTCAGCACAATAGAACAAGAGCTTCGCAGCGAGATAGAAGAACGTAAACAAGTGGAGCAAGAGCTGCAGCGGCAGAAAGATCTTTTGGTGACTGTTGCCAGCAACACAGAAACTCACCTGGTCTATCTGGACCGAGACTTTAATTTTATCTGGATGAATCCCGCGTATATGAAAGCGTCTGGCCGCACTCTGGAGGAGTTCATCGGCCATAATTACTTCGAGTTCTATCCGCACGAAGAAAATCAGGCAATCTTTGAGCGTGTTTCGCGATACAGGGATTCCTTTTGAGGCCAAAGAAAAGCCTTTTATCTACCCAGACCACCCGGAATGGGGTGTCACTTATTGGGACTGGACATTGATTCCTATAAAAGGCAGTGATGGGATTGTGCATGGTCTGGTTTACTCGCTGGTGGATGTGACTCATGATGTGCATGCGCGCCAGGAGATCGAGCAGCTTCGCGCAGACGCAGAAAGCCGGGCTGCTGAACTGGAATCAGTGTTTTCAAACCTCGCCGATGGTTTGGCTATCTTCAATGACAGTGGTGAGGTCTTGCTGGCGAATAAGTCTGCCAGAATCATTCTCGGTGCCCCTGATGATGTGCCGCTTGAGACTTTGTCCAGGCAATATAGACTGTGCATGCTCGACGGCAAGCCGCTTTCCGTTGAAGAGTACAGTTCTCGCCGAGCGCTCAGGGGAGAAGCGCTTAGGGATGAGCGGTTTTTATTGGTCAGCCCGTGGAAAGAGATAGTTGTCTCTGAAAGCGCGTCACCTATATATGATTCGAGCAGCCGGATCATTGGGGCAACAGTAATATTCCGTGACCAGACGGAGAGGGTAGCATTTGAGGCACAGAAACAGCAGATTCTGGAGCGGGAGCATCGAATTGCCGAAGTCCTGCAGAAAGCCCTTGTTCCAGATACATCTTATACCATCCCCGGTTGTGAGATTGCAGTAAGATACGAGGTAGCGCTCAAGGAAGCTGAAGTCGGCGGTGACTTTTATGATGTCTTTGATCTTGGCAACAGGAAGATCGGTATTCTGATAGGGGATGTAGCCGGAAAGGGACTTGCAGCAGCAATACAAGTGGCTGCCGCAAGGCACTCTTTTAGATCTTATGCGTATATCGAGTCAGCCCCGGAACAGGTAATGACTCTTGTGAACAATGCCATCTGCAGAGATCCTCAGCAAGGGTTCTCTATGCTCACTGCATTCTTTGCAATCCTGGATTTGGATCAAGGAGTGATGGACTATGCAAATGCTGGGCATGAAGTGCCTGTCCTAAGGCGAGCAGATGGCACACTTGAGGAACTTGATCTCGAAGGCATAGCACTTGGAGTGATAGAGGGCTATGACTACCGCGCCAGCCAGGTGATCCTCAAGCCAGGTGATTTTGTAGTAATGGTAACCGACGGTATTATCGAGGCAAGACCAGACAGCAAGCACCTGTTTGGTCTTGAAGGAATGGTTTCGTTTTTATCGAAGAAGGTATCGCAGTCTGCTGACGAACTGGCAGAAGGACTGCTTGCAGCCGCAAAGAAACATGCCGGCGGCGCTTTGAGTGACGATGCGGCGTTAATGGTATTTGGACTAGAAAACGAAAAGAGTGCATAATGGCTATCTCTTCAATGTACTAATATAACAAAAAGCTGGCAGCCTCCTCTCAAAATAACGCTTTTGATCATTTCTCTACTCTCTACTCGTCCGATCCGTTCCCGGACGAGTAGGACATCGGTTCAGATTTCTTATGACGCAGGTATAATTTTGAAACTATTTGAGATTGACGCATATGATTTAGTGAGATAAATATAGGTGCCTACTTGCCTGTAGTCTGTTCACTGACAAGTGGAGATGGAATTTACTGATGCCGATTGGTGTCCATAACGGGGGCTTCGGCGCCAAAACCGCGCCGAAGCATACTTGTTACTTATACTTGTTGCTTATACACGTCACTCATTACTCATTACTCATCACTCGTAACTCATCAATTACTAGCTCCTTGTGAGTTGGGTCAGGTTTGCCTCAGTATTTGGCCTGCCTGAAGTGGTAGGATCGTTTTCAATTCGGTAGGTTATATCGATTTTTACTACAGCCTTGAGCATGGCTATGATAGAGCAGTATTTTTCACTTGATAGCTCTATGGCGCGCGCTACTGCTTTTGGGTCGATGTCTTTGCCCATAACTACATGCTCGATGTTGATGTGGGTGAATACTCGGGGATGCTCTTCGGCTCTTTCTCCTGATATATTGAGTTCATAGCCTGTGACATTCTGCCTTTTCTTTCGCAAAATTTCGATTGTATCAGTTCCCGTGCAGCTTCCAATCGACATAAGCAGTGATTCTATCGGGCTTATACCAGCAGCTTCTCCATCAAGGTCAGGAGCGGAGTCTAAGACGACAGCAAGACCATCTTCATTCTCCCCTCGGAACCTCATTTTATCTATATGAGTTACTTTTACCGTTACTATGGCGCTGCCTCCTTATCATGAATCTCAATACTGTCTGGCATTGTATTATATATTATGCTGGCCCGTCCAGCTCAGTGCAGTCAGAATTATGGGTGAGTCGTAACTGAGACCATACGGGCCAGCAAGCTCTCTAGTCATCTAGAGTCATAATACCCTTGAGGTAGACAATTAAACAGTAAATACTCAAGCAGCCTGATTATTCGAGCCTTTATCGGATGAACTGTTGTCTTCATTGTCTGAGTCAATGTCTGATATGACTCCGGCGAAGATAGATGCCAGTCTGGATAATTTGGTGCTTCCACATGTGGGGCAGTAAAGAGGTTTTTGAGCATCACCTATTACTATTTTTGATATAAATATTCGTGCACATTCTGTGCATCTGAATTCGTAAAACGGCATGTGTGTTTCCCGTGCTATCGATAAACAATTACAACCTTATGTATAATTCTTAGAACTTAATCATTACATTTAGATTGACCTGTGATTGCTACATTTAGATTACCTCTGCACACGATTGTTTTGGTTCCCAATAAATTTCTTCTTATACGTAAAAACAAGCTTGACAATAAGCTTGCCTGGTGATAAATGTGCAGTAAGAGAGAAAGTTACCTTCCAAATGCCGCCCGCCGACTCGAAAAGGAGAGAAATATGATACGTAAGCTGGTTTTGTTTATTGCCGTTCTTAATCTGGTCTTTGGCTGTATCCCTGTTGCTCTTGCGATTGATATCCAGGATGTGGTGAACCAGGTCAGTCAGGCTACTTACACGGACTACCTGAACAACGAATTATACACACGTCTGGGGAATGATCGTGGATGGGGTAAGCATCACAATTTTGTGCGTACAAATATTCTCAACCTGTTTACCAGCTATGGTTTACAGACTACCACTGAATACTTCACCTTTGAACATGAGTCCGGCCCCGTAACCGGAGCCAATCTGATAGCAGTACATCAGGGAACAACCAGGCCAAATGATATTTATTTGGTAGGAGCGCATTATGACTCTGCTGGCAATCCTGGGGCTGATGACAACGCAAGTGGAGTAGCTGGAGTGCTTGAAGCTGCTCGAGTGTTGTCTCAGTTCAGCTTTGAAGCCACGCTTGTATTTGTTGCATTCGATTGGGAAGAGCTTGGATTGATAGGCAGCAGAGCTTATGTTGACAGGCATATAGGTGATAATATACAAGGGATGATCTCACTGGATATGATTGCCTATAATCCTACGGGAGCCTATCATAACCAGGCTTTGATTCATGGTTATGCATCATCCGATCCCTGGAAACAGTCTCTTGCCGCATCAATAAACACTTATGGAAACGGGATAACACCTACTATAGCAGGTACGTTAAATGCCAGTGACCATGCGCCGTTTGAATGGGCTGGCTATCAGGCTTGTTTATTGATAGAAGCGGCTGTCTGGAGCAATCCGCATTATCATAGGCAGACAGACTCCGTAGACACACCAAACTACATCGATTATATATATGCTACCAATATGACTCGGTCGACGGTAGGCTGTCTTGCCAACTCTGCCGGATTGATAGGGCCGGTTCCAGAGCCTTCCGGGCTGCTGGTTGCTTCTGGTGGACTGATATGGTTTGCTGCTGTTGTCCGCCGGAGAGTGAGGGTTTGAGTTACGAGTGATGAGGAATTATATGCGTCGGCGCACACTTTTTGCGCCGACGCCCAGTTATGAGTCTCTGATCCCGATGGTCCGGCTCGTCTCGCACCGGACCAAAGTTTGCTTCACATCCTTGTGCAGCCAAGCTACGCTCGGGCTGAATTTGCAATTTAGCCCTGAAAGATAGCTGAGGGATTTGCAATCCCTGTCATTGAAATCTCATACCATCTTCCAGAATCACAGATTCCTTGATTGTTTATCCGGGAGGAATTGCAAATCCCATCCGAGAGAAACTCATCAGATACTTCTTCTGGATTCCTAATCGGGAGTATATTTCGTGGGAGTGTTTTAGCTTGACGCTGGAGTTCTTGCTGTAGATAATTAGACTATTAGCCCGTTGCATGGCAATGGTGCCGGAGGGGGTGATTTTGTTCTAAGGGAGAAAAATGCAAAAATATTTATGTAATCTCAATTTGTGGATTGTAGTCGTCTATGTGCTTGTCATGGTCGGTATAGGCTATGTCTGCATGAGGCGAACGAAGACTGTCAGCGATTTCTTTCTGGCAGGACGAACACTTGGGCCGTGGATGTCGGCCTTTGCCTATGGAACAACTTACTTCTCCGCAGTAATATTTGTAGGATTTGCCGGACGCCTGGGATGGAATTTTGGAATCAACGCGCTTTGGATTGCCTTAGGGAATGTGGTCTTTGGCAGCTTTTTAGCCTGGAAAATCTTTGCAAGGCGGACCAGACGGATGACTGCCAATCTGAACGCGCTCACCATGCCGGAATTCCTGGCAGCACGCTTCGATTCTCAGTTCCTCAAGATAGCTGCAGCACTTATTATTTTCATCTTTCTCGTGCCGTATTCTGCATCAGTCTATCAGGGGTTATCTCTTTTATTTGAATACAACCTTGGCATTCCGTATGGCGCAGCTATAGGGTTTATGGCACTGCTGACAGGCGTTTATTTGATAATGGGCGGATACCTGGCGCTTGCCGTGACCGATTTCCTGCGGGGGATAGTGGAGCTATTTGGTGTAGCCTTGATGGTGCTGTTTTTGGTACACATACAGGGAGGGTTTGGTTCTGTAGTTGATAAATTATCGGCAAGCAGCATGGCTCCAGCGATGCAGCCTAATCCGCAGGCGCTTTTTCCAGGTTGGCTCGTGTTGCTGTCTCTTGTGGTGCTGACCAGTTTCGGCCCCTGGGGGCTGCCGCAGATGGTCCAGAAGTTCTACTCGATTAAAAGCGAGGCCGACGTCAAACGGGCTATGATAGTGGTATCGCTGTTTTCGCTTGTCCTGTCTTTTGGCGCATATTTTACCGGTGCTATGACTCATCTGTATTTTCATGGCCCTGCGGAAGCTGCCGGCGGTAGACTGCCTGTTCCTGCAAATCTGGATGACCTTATGCCCCAGTTCCTTACCAATCCGGATATCGTTTTCCCGTGGGTTTCGATGGTTATCATGCTGCTGGTGTTTTCAGCATCTATGTCCAGCCTGTCCTCTCTTGTTTTGGTGTCCAGTTCGTCCATTGCCGTTGATCTTTATGCCGGACTCAAGAAAAACGCAGACAAGCGGGTGGTCATGGCACTCATGAGGATACTTTGCGGAGTGTTTATCGGCATTTCCATCTGTATAGCGCTTTATCGGGTAGAGTTTATAGTAAACCTGATGTCGCTTTCATGGGGAGTGCTTGCCGGGGCATTCCTTGCGCCTTATTGCTTTGGACTTTTCTGGAGAAGAACGACAAAAGCTGGGGCAATTGCAGGAATGTTGTCCGGGCTGGCGACGATCCTATTGGCTATGTTTGTCATCAAGCTGCTGACAGGCAAACCAATTGGCGGGAACCCGTATATTCCCGTCGCAGGAGCGCTTGCGATGATTGTCCCGGTGATTGTGGTGCCGATTGTGAGCCTGTTTACACAGCCGCCGAAGAAAGAAATCCTGCAGAAGGCATTTGGACCAGCGCAGGATGGCGAGCAGCCGTCGGAGTGCTAAGAGTTGAAGCTCGTGCAAAATTTATCAACCTAAAGACCTGATTAGCAAGCAGACATTTGGGGTAGAATCTCATCAGTTAGGTCCGGTAGAGCCAGTTTTTAATGGCAGACCGGGCCTTTATACATCGAAAACTGACATGGGACACTGCAATGAGTGATGATAAACCATCAATATCAATGAGAAGACGTAAGTTTCTGACGCTTGCAGGTTTGGGCATCTTAACAGCAGCAATCCCAGGTATGTCAGAGACTGCACAAGAGCTTGATAAAAGAGCAAAAGGAGGAATCACAACTATGGCACATGAGCTGCCACCGCTTCCGTATGATTATGACGCACTGGAACCCTATTACAGCAAAGAAATTCTGACCCTGCACCATGACAAGCATCATGCAACCTATGTCAATGGCCTGAATGCAGCTGAAGAGAAAGTCCGGCAGATGGCTCAGTCTGAGGATTTCGGCGCTGTTCACGGAACGATGGACAATCTGGCATTCAATGGCTCGGGACACATCCTTCACTCGATTTTCTGGACTAATATGAAACCTAATGGCGGTGGTGAGCCGACTGGAGAGTTGGCCGAAGCTATCAAAAAGCATTTCGGCAGCTACGATGCCTTCAAAAACCTGTTCCTGGCAGCCTCAAACCAGGTTCAAGGTTCCGGTTGGGGGATACTTGCCTACAGGAAGATGGATGATGCGCTTGTGGTACTCGCTGCCGAGAAGCATGAGAACCTTGCTCAGTGGGGTGTAGAACCAATCCTGGTGCTGGATGTATGGGAGCATGCCTACTATCTGCAATATCAGAACAGGCGGCCGGATTGGACAAGGGCGTTCATGGAGCATCTGGTCAACTGGGACAATGTAGCAGAGAGGTATGCTGCAGCGAAAAAGTGACGAGTTGCAAGTGATGAAGGATGAGCGAAAGCTAGATATGTAGCTTCGTTCGCTCGTCTGGAAGTAGTTTTTTGCGAGGAAAACTGGAAATTTGGGAAAGCAGGAAAAAGGATTAAGAGGTTTAGCTACCTTTATCTCGATTTCTGATGTTCCAGATTTCCGGTTTTCCTCGTTTCTTTATTTGGCTCTTTCCGCTGGCTTCATTTCTACAAGGTTGATATGTGTGATGTCGAAAATATCATGATATATTACAGTAGTTCTGAGATGGGGAGGTTATTATGTTTTCTGAGGTTTGTGGGAGAGAAGGGCTGAAGTTAGCTCGAAATGCTTTTATTGCGACAGCAGTGGCTTTATTATTCTTCGCTTTGTTCATCCAACCAATCATAGCAACCTCTGGTAAGAATCCTGTGAGTGTATGCCAGGAGAATTTGATGGGGCTGGGAGTTGCACTGACTCTTTACTGCGGAGATTACGATGATGTTCTTCCAAGCTCCGTCATTAACACGTTGAACAAAACCTGGGACCCAGATAGATTCTCAGTTTTTGCATCGATGCGTGATGTTACCCCATATTCAAAGTCGGCTTACGTTAATAGCAATTCCGTAGTAAGCTGGCCTATGCTCCTTTCAGCGTATGTTAAAGACGAGAATGTGTTTTGGTGTCCGTCCGATAATACCCGAAGAGATGTTCCGTATGCCTGGGTGTCTTACTATTGGAAAGCTGCCATAGATGCTGCGTGGTTTGGTGGACCTGATGGGACTGGGCCTATTTGCTCCAGGAGAACGAACTTTGAATTCCCAGAGAGTCAAATCGTGCTTTATGAACGCTGCGGTTGGCATCGAGGTGGGCAAAACCAGGGGCTTACTGATGGTGTAGTTATCAACTGCCTGTTTATGGATGGCCGGGTCTCTGCAGTGGAAATCCAGAACAGCGGTTACGCAAAGAAGGAGGTTCCGGCAGGGCCGCTTCCGGCAAGCGGGGTAGGTGAGCCTGCTTGGTTCAATTATTCTTATGCTGACAATAAATTCAGTAAAGGGCAGAATTGGAACCCTTGTTTTTGGGGAGATAAAATGAGGGAAGTCGATATACCATCTGCCAAGACTAAGGAGTCTCGTGATCCTAAAATTACCTGTCAGTCCAATCTTCTTGCTATTGGCTCAGCTTTAAGGATGTATATGAGCGATTGGGACGGTGCATTGCCGACCTCAGCGTTATATAACCACAGCTCAGTTTGGAATCCCGATGATTTTACTGCGTTTGCGAGCCTTCGCGGAGTCCAGCCGTCTTATAGGAGCAGCAAAACCACCTGGCCGATGGCCTTGAACCTGTATCTTCGTGGATTGGGAAAATCGAATGCTATCTGGTGTCCTTTGGATGACCCGTCAGATAATCCATCTGCTGTTGTTTCATACTACTGGAAGGCAGCTGTGGACAGGGCAAGCTTTGTTGGAGCGCGTGAATTCGATTTTTGGTATCCATCGGCACAAATGGTGCTTTATGAGCGAGCTGGCTGGCATGGGAATGCAAAGAATAAAGGACTTGTGAATGGAGTCAGCATAAACTGTCTGTATCTTGATGGCCATTCAGCGATGTTCAAGATTAGAGACAGCGGTTATGCCAAAAAAGAGATTCCAGCAGGCCCGCTTCCAATCAGCGGCGTCGGTGAACCAGCATGGTTCAACTATTCCTATGGAAGCAACAGACCACAGTTCAACGTTGGACAGAATTGGGATGTGCGTATCTGGGGTGATAAAAACGCCAACTGAAGTAGCAGGTTTATCAGAAGATGATTGTGTATTAGCACAGGGGCTTCTCGCTCTCTCGGGAGAGATTTGCAGTCTTTCAGTGACGAGTTACGAGTGATGAGTGACGAGGATAAAATATGATAGACTATGTGTCGGCGCCTGTATTTGGCGCCGACACATACAATCTTGATGCCTATGCTTCAGCGCGGTTTTTGCGCCGAAGCCTAGTTATGAGTCCATTCTATGGAAGGGATTGCAAATTCCTCAGCTATTCTTCCGGGCTAAATTTCAAATTTAGCCCGAGAGTAGCGCCCGAGTGTATACTTTACACAATTGGCTGTTTTCGCAGTTAATAATCTCACTAGGATGCGATTAGGATAATAACTCGAAAGACTGCTATCTGGATAACGGACAGAAGCAATCCGCATAGGAACTTTGCGCTTACTACTGAAACACCTGCTGCCGGTGTGGAGTCTAGTCCGGCAGCAAAACCTGATGACCTGTCGTAGATCGACTTCACATGGATCAATCCAAAGGTGAGGAACACTATCAGCGCTGGAAAAAGTTTGATAGTAGGGCTTGAATGTATTTGAGGAAGCAGTATGCAGATTCCGGCGCAAAGAAAAGGCACCAGCATTAAAAATGACATGCTGTGCTTACATCGTCTGATCCTTATCAGTTCCCAGTAGGCGATTATTACAGCTCTGGCCATCAGTCTCCCTCAATCCTGTCCAGCACGTCATCTAGCGTAGGCTGGCGCAGGTAAACACATCCGACATCCGAGCCTATCTCAGCCAGGACATGCGCTACATCCGCATCAGGATGGTTAGTCCTGAACTCCAACGCTCCACTTCGCTCTGTGACTGCCGTACCGAACCTGTCTCGGAGTTTAGATTTAATCAACGGGTTATGGATAGACTCAACTACCAGAATTTCGTTCTGCACCGCGTTCATGAGGTCGTCCGGTTTGCCGACAAAGACCAGTCTGCCGTCTGAAAGCACTGCCAATCTGTCGCACAATGCGGCCTCATCAGCCGAAGCAGTGCCTATGATAAACGTTGTGTTCTGCCGTCTCCGCGCAAGGATATACTCCCACAATCGGCGCCTGGTAGGTCTGTCCAACTGCTCGATCAGCCCGTCAATTACAATAATGTCTGTGTTTGAGATCAACGCGCGGGCGACTTCTGCAGCGGCTTTCATTCCAGGAGACAGGTCTCGAACCTGTTTGTTTCGCACATTCACAAGGCCAAGAAGCTCGAGGTACATCGCAATGCGGCTTACACGGCCTTTTCTAGGTATCGGCCAGAGGGAAGCGAACATTTTAAGGTTTTCTGCAACCGTAAGCTCTGGGGCAAGCCCTGGAGTCTGCAGCGCCATGCTTGTCTGAGCATCCAACCAGGAAGAATCATCTCCACCAGAAGAATGAAGCACTACTGTACCTGTAGTTGGATGGTCAAGCCCTGAAATGAGTCTTAGAAGCGTGGATTTACCTGATCCGGCACGGCCAAACACTCCGAAATTCTCGCCCTGATTGATCTCGAACGTGATTTCCCTAAGCGCCCAACTGTGCCCGATGCGTTTCCCTACATCATCTAGTGCAATACTGTTCATTCACCACCTGACCTCAAGTTTAGTATAAGGCTGGGCTTGATGTGAGTCAATCGGATTATGGCTCAAAAGCTGTGTAAAGTGCAAAGTGTAAAGTGGAAAGTTCTAAAACTTACTAGCTTTTCTGTGGTTATACAGCATATCTACACTCTCATTTCATGGTTTTCTCTAGTTTCTCGTTAAATCAGTTATCTGAAACGTATGGGAGATTGGGAATAAGCTGCGGTTTGATGCGACACTTCATAATAAGCTCATGTTTGGGCTCGGCTGTATGCGGGAATACCTGCTTGGGAGGTTTGAAGGTTGCTTGTTCAATATTTGCCATTCCTGATTTTGTTTATTGTTGCGGTTGCATTTTCTGGTGGGGCTATACTGCTGTCACGCTTACTTGGGCCTAAACGTCCAAATCCGGTTAAGCTGGCACCTTATGAATCAGGAATGGTTCCAATCGGTGGGACAAGAAGGCCTTTTCATATCAGGTACTATCTGGTTGCAATGCTTTTCATCCTGTTTGATATCGAAATTATCTTTCTTTATCCCTGGGCTGTGATTTATCTTACTGCCAGAGCTGCCAGGCTGTTTCTGCTTCTTGAAATGATAGTCTTTCTTGGAGTGCTGATGATTGGTTACATCTATATCTGGCGGAAGGGAGCGCTTGATTGGGAGTAGCAGACAGGTTTATTATTACTTTCTGCTATGGTAATTCCAAATCAACTTGCAAGCACTATGATTTCTGAGGAATCCAGAAAAAGAATACTTGAGAGCCGCAGCCGATATCCCGCTGCCAGGTCTGCCGTGCTTCCTGCTCTTTATATTGTACAGGAAGAGCAGGGATATCTGACTGATGAGAGCATGGAGGAGGTTGCGGAGCTTCTTGGCATACCTTATGTGGATGTAACCAGTGTTGCGACGTTCTATACTATGTATTCCAATCGTCCGGTGGGCAGATATGTGCTGGCAGTCTGCACTACTCTATCATGCTCGCTGCTTGGAGCAGAACACCTGGTGGATTATCTATCAAGGAAGCTCGGAGTCAAGGTAGGAGAGACTACTTCTGATGGTTTGTTCACGCTTTGGACAGTTGAGTGTCTTGGTGCTTGCAGCGGTGCTCCTGTAATGATGGTCGGAGATAAATACTACGAAAATCTGACTCCTGAGAAGCTGGATGAGATACTTGATAACCTCAGAAGAGAGGCCGAGGAGCAGGG
>JAKPFN010000118.1 GCA_029551395.1 Armatimonadota bacterium
GTTCTACTGCAATTACTGTGTCACAGACGCTGTTCCAGATATTTACAGCGTCATCCTAATATCTGGTGAGGTAAGCCAATGGAGAAGAATGAACTGATTGATATGTATCGCCAGATGGTCTTGATAAGAAAGTTCGAAGACAGCGCAGGCGAAATGTATAAAAGGGGGAAAATCGGGGGCTTTTTGCATCTCTATATAGGTCAGGAAGCTGTAGCCGTTGGGTTTATTTCTGCCATCCGCCCTGATGATTATGTTATAGGCGCTTATAGAGAACATGGACAGGCTTTGGCTCGAGGAATGGAACCTGGCAGAGTAATGGCTGAACTCTTTGGGAAACGCACCGGCGTATCCAAGGGCAAAGGCGGTTCCATGCACATGTTCGACGTTGAAAAGCATTTTATGGGAGGGCATGGAATAGTCGGAGGTGGTATGCCGCTGGCTGCAGGAATGGGCTTTGCCATCAACTATCGTGAAACAGACCAGGTGGTAATCTGCTTCTTCGGAGATGGCGCTGTCAATGAGGGAGCATTCCACGAATCGCTCAATATTGCATCTCTCTGGAGGCTCCCTGTCATTTATGTCTGCGAAAACAACCTATATGGTATGGGTACCGCATTTGAGCGGGTATCATCTATCCCACAGGCATTCCGCAGGGCTCAATGTTACGATATGGAGGTAGAAAGCGTCGATGGGATGGATGTTTTGGCAGTCCGGGAAGCAGCAGACAGGGCTGTCCGGCTAACCAGACGAGATAGAACGCCCAGGTTCATTGAAGCAATAACCTACCGCTACCGGGGACACTCTATGGCCGATCCAGGCGCTTACCGCACTAAAGAGGAAATCCGCGAATGGGAGCAGCGTGATCCTATTCCTAAATATCGTCACTATCTTATCGACCAGCATATTGCTACTGAGCAAGAATTGAACGACATTGACTCGGAGATAGATAAGATAGTTGAGGACGCTGTCCAATTTGCTGAAGAATCCCCGGAACCTGCGCCTGAAGAGCTGTTTGAGGATGTTTACGCCTGAAATCAAGACGTTCGGAGGTAATAACAAATGGCAGTTATGATGTATAGACAAGCGCTTAATCAGGCGCTTCGTGAAGAGATGAGGCGAGACCCGAACGTTTTTGTAATAGGCGAGGAGGTCGCGCTTTATCAAGGAGCATATCGTGTGACTGAAGGACTTCTTCAGGAATTCGGAGAAAAACGGGTAGTTGACACTCCAATCTCAGAAGAAGCCATCGCCGGAATCGGCACGGGATCAGCTATGGTCGGTTTACGGCCCGTAGTTGAGATGATGACCATCAATTTCGCTATCCTCGCAATGGATCAGATAGTAAACCATGCGGCTAAACTGCGGTATATGTCCGGTGGTCAGTTGAAGATACCGATGGTAATCAGAGCGCCTCAGGGAGCCGGTATGCAGCTTGGCGCACAACACTCTCAGAACCTGGAATCATGGTTCATGCACGTCCCAGGGCTGAAGGTAATTGCTGCATCTACTCCATACGATGCAAAAGGGCTTCTCAAGTCGGCTATTAGAGACGATAATCCGGTCATATTTCTTGAACACGAACTCCTTTATACAATGAAGGGAGAGGTTCCAGAGGAAGAATACACAATACCCATAGGCAAAGCGGATATCAAGCGTGAAGGCAAGGATGTCACCATCATTACTTACCTCAGAATGCTTTCAGTAGCGCTTTCGGCAGCTAATGCGCTCTCAGCAGAAGGCATAGATGCGGAAGTGATTGATTTGCGTTCTCTCAGGCCGCTGGACATAGACACACTCACGGAATCACTGCGAAAAACCCATCGAGCAGTCGTTGTTGAGGAAGATTGGCCCACCTGCGGCGCTGGAGCAGAGGTCATGGCAAGACTACAGGAAACGGCTTTCGACTATTTCGACTCTCCAATCTACAGAGTCACGCTTGAGGACGTTCCTATGCCTTATTCTAAGAACTTGGAGAAATCTGCCATTCCTGATGAGGCAAAAATCATCAATGCAGTGCACTGTGCAATGGGCCAGCGATGCCAACTCCCTATCAGGCGTCCAACAGAAGAGATTATGCAGGTGGAAGCCAAAGAAGAGGAAGAAGTCGAAGAACAGGAAGAAATCTCAAGACAATAGTTTACCTGATAAATATCACTCCTGACAGGCCGGGAACAAGTTTTCCGGCCTAAATCATATCAAAATCCTCTATCTCACCAATAATCACCATTCCTGTTGTTTCCCTACGGCACCTGCTGGGTACCTTTATTTGACAAGGTAAGGAGGTAAACCTATGGCTGACGTTATCATGCCCAAAATGAGCGATGCAATGGAAGAGGGTAAAGTAATTAAATGGATAAAACAACCGGGAGATACTGTTGAGAAAGGAGAACCAATCGCCGAAATCGAGACCGACAAAGCTAATGTAGAGCTTGAAGCCCCAGATTCAGGCACATTGACCCAAATCACCACGCAGGAAGGCGATTCGGTACCAATAGGCACAACTATAGCAGTCATTGGCCCTGCTGAAGAAATGGCTGGAGTAAAAAAAGGCGCAGTCGCAGAAGCTCCACCAAAAGAAGAAAAAACAGCACCGCCAGAGGTAGAAGAGGAGAAGAAAGAAGAAGCACCGCCTAAGCCCCCAGTAGCTGAGGAACGTCCAGCGCCACCGCGCGAGGAACGAATTCCGCCTGCAATAGAAGCACCGCCACCGCCTGAAGGCATAATGGCATCACCGCTTGCGAGAAAAATTGCCCGTGATGCCGGAGTAGACCTTCGGCAAATCAAAGGCACCGGCCCAGCAGGGAGAATAGTCGAAGCAGATGTCAGGAAGTTTATCGAAACTGGTGGAAAACCTCGTCCGACTGAGATGGAAGAGCGTCCAGCATCTCCTCCAAGAGAGGAAAGAGAAGCACCACCTGCACCGGCTCGCCCTACTCTACCAACACTGACCGGTGGTGAAATCACCCTCAACAACATCTGGCAGACAGTCGGAAGGCGGATGACCGAAAGCAAGCAGCAGGCTCCTCACTTCTATGTGACTCTGGAAGTAGATATGGACGAGGCAATTCGGATGAGGGAAATGCTCAATTCAGTCCGTCCTGAGGGCAAGCAGATATCCATAAACGATATAGTGGTCAAAGCCTGCGCTGCAGTTCTGGTCAAACACCCCACCATCAATGCGTCTTATATAGAAGGTAACAAAATCAGGATACATGATTCGGTAAATATCGGAATTGCCGTGGCGCTGCCTGATGGATTAATCTCTCCCGTAGTGCGAAATTGCGAGAGTAAATCACTTACTGCAATCTCTGATGAAGCGCGGGATTTGATCCAGCGGACTAGAAGCGGAGAAATACGGCCGGAAGAATACTCTGGGGCAACATTTACTGTGACAAATTTGGGAATGTATGGTGTGGATGAATTTTCCGCAATAATCGTCCCGCCACAGGCAGCAATCCTTGCAGTCGGCGCTGCAATACCTCAACCAACAGTAGTGGATGGCAAGGTTGAGATCAAAAACCGAATGAAAATGACCGTATCAGCCGACCACAGGGTTGTTGATGGTGCTCGTGTTGCTGAATTTATGCGGGATTTGAAGCGGACATTGGAGCAGCCGATAACGCTTCTGGAATAGGCTGGAGTATTAACAAAATTGCACAAAAAAGTCGCGTAATTGTGCTTTATTTTTGAATATAAATGGGAACTAATACACTGGCAGAGTCGTATAGAAAGTAGAAAGAGACCAGAAACATCTTTTTCTCCTTTCACCTCCTTTCCTCTGGCTCTGGTCCGCGGAGCACGGCTGCGGACCAGAGCATATTTTTTGTACCTCTAATCAGCATTCAACCTTTTATAGTTTCTATGCTGAAATGATGATTAATCCAACTTCTCAATCGGCGCATACCAGTCCTGAACGAACTCAGGTCCACCGGATGGCGCTGCCCAGCGGATTCCGTTGGTGATTACCTTCATCACTGTCTCATTATAGTAGATCGGAAAACTCTCGTGCCCTGGGCGGAAATAGAATATCTTGCCTCGGCCTCTATGCCAGCAGCATCCGCTTCTAAATACTTCGCCACCTGCAAACCAACTGATGAAGATGAGATTATCAGGCTGTGGAACGTCGAATGGTTCACCATACATCTCAGTTTGAGGAAGCTCAAAGTAGTCCGGCAGACCTTCGGCAATCGGATGCGCTCTGTCGATCAGCCACAACCGCTCTTTTTCGCCTGCTTCTCGCCACTTCAACATACAGGTTGTGCCCATCAGCTTTCTAAAAGGCTTCGCCATATGTGCCGAGTGCAAAGCAATAAATCCCATACCGCCATTGACCACTCTTTTATGGACTCGGTCAACAATCTCGTCAGAGACTTCATTATGCGCAATATGTCCCCACCAGGTAAGAACATCCGTGTTCGCCAGCACTTCTTCGGTCAATCCGTGCTCAGGCTCATCAAGAGTAGCTGTGCGTACTTCTATACCTGGCTGGGCGCTTAAATGCTTTGCGATTACTTCATGCATACCCGCAGGATAAAGCTTCGCTGGCTCAGATCCTTCTTTTTTCTCGTGTCTGAACTCATTCCAGACAGTCACTCTAATCGTTTTACTCATTTACTCAGTTGATTCCCCCTGTTTTTGTGCTAGATACAGACTACTGGATACTTTCTGTAACTATATTCCTACTAAGCGAACCTCCACAGGCCAGCCTCTTTTGCTATGCGAACCGCTTCCTGGTGCTCCTCAGATGTCACGGCTCTACCAAGAATGGCATGTCCATTTGCCTGGTACGCTGGCCTGTACTGGCCCATTATGTTGATGTAAGTGTCTCTGCTAACACTATTCGCTAAAAACTTTACAATCTCCTCTATATCTGCAATATTTTTTGGTAGAACTAAGTGCCTTACCAAAAGTCCGTTAATTGCTAGCTCATAGCTGATAGTGCCTTCATCAATGCTTACAATTTTCAGATCACCCACCTGCCTGTGCATCTCGAGCACAGCCTCGCGGTTTCGATCCCAGTAGTCAGGAACTCCGGACAGCTCCATCCCTACACGATTGTTTCCATACTTCATATCAGGCATATAGATGTCCACAATGCCATCCAGCAGCCTGAGAACCTCAACAGGCTCGTAGCCACCGCAATTATAGACTATCGGCAGCCTGAGTCCAAGTTCCAGCGCTTTGCCAAGCGCATCGAGTATCTGCGGAATCTGGTGTGTAGGAGTTACGAGGTTGATGTTGTGGCATCCACTGTCTTGAAGGTTGATCATCATTCGGGCTAATCGGTGTGTAGGAATTACATCTCCATAATTGAGCCTGCTGATGTCATAGTTCTGGCAGAATATGCAGCTAAGGTTACATCCTCCAAAGAATATAGTCCCGGAGCCATTTACGCCGACAAGCGGCCGTTCTTCTCCAAAGTGCGGGCCATAGCTGGCCACCATAGCTTCACAGCCGACACTACACTTGCCGACTTGACCGGTGTTCCTGTCGATACGGCAGCGCCTGGGGCAAAGTGTGCATTCTTTCAACAACTCATACACTGCAGCCCCGCGAGATTCGATTTCTACTCTTGAAAGTGAAGTATATCGCCCCTCAATCACCTGCTGACCTGCTTTTCTACTTCATCAAACTCAGTCTTCGCTTGTTCCGTATTTAAACGATTCGATTTTCCACTCTCTGACAATGTCCAACGCTGCATAACCGGTCAGGTCCAGGTGGATTGGTGTGACTGATACCTTATCGTCCGCTATGGCTTTGACATCCGTTCCCTCTGCCAGTTCATCCTGGGGCATATCGCCGCCCAGCCAGTAGTATACCCGGCCCATAGGGTCAGTCCGCTTCTCTATCCGTCCTGCATAATGCCTTTTTCCCTGTGTTGTGACCTCGATCCCTCTAATCTGGTCTGTTGGCACCCCTGGCACATTAACGTTGAGAAGCACGCTCTCCGGCAACTTATTCTTTTGAAGTATCCTGCCTAAGAACGCTGCAAATTTAGCTGCATAATCGAACCCTTCGTCACCTTCATATGATGCCACAGAGATTGCAAAGGACTGTATGCCCATCACAACGCCTTCCATAGCCGCTGAAACAGTGCCGGAGTATGTAAGATCCCATCCAAGATTAGGCCCTCTGTTTATCCCGGAAACTACCAGGTCTACAGGCCCTCCAGCTACATCCAAAACGCCAAGAGAAACGCAGTCAGACGGCGTACCATTCGACGCATAGCCGAAATCACCATCCAGCATCCGAACTTTTTCTACTCGAAGCGGTTTATGAAGTGTTATGGAGTGGCCTGAAGCGCTCCTGGGCCTGTCTGGTGCAACTACCACTACCTTTCCAAGTTCTCTTAATGCGTTTTTGAGGGCTAAAAGCCCCTCAGAATAAATGCCATCGTCATTAGTAATAAGAATCGTCATGCTTTCCTGTCCAACGCTATATTGATTAATAACTGATACCGGATTCAGTAATACCCATCAATCTGCAACACTGTCGATTGTCTTTGTAAAGCTAACACCTGAGACTACTTATGCACAAAAGCCGGAATATCCTTTTACCTGTTGTAATCTATAGTGAGTTTCAGGTATGGAACAGTATGCCAATCTATGTTAATAGAACAAGCTCAAGTATACAGACGAAAACGGGGCGGACTCCAGTGAATCCGCCCCAAATGTCGCTACACTGCGTATTTATGAGTCAGTTTAGCTAACTCCTGATTCTTCCTCAGCAGCCATTGAACGTGCGCCAACTACGCCACCACCAGCGGCGGCAAGCAGCGCCAGGAACTGACCAAGCACAAAGTACCACGCAGCCGTTGAAGATGCACGAAGCAACTCACCAGCTTGTGCCTGGGATGGCGTTACTCCTGTTACACCACCTGGGCCTAGAATACCGCCAAAGATTCCTGCTACTCCAAGCGCTCCCAGAATTGCGGCAAGGGAAAATACAAACCCCCAAAGGGTTATTCCGTGCCACATTCCGTTCAGGTAGCCTACAACTCCAGCAAGCCGCGAAGCCGCGTATCCACCGATAAAGAGCGATATCAGGCTAGCTATTGCTATCCAGAGGCCCAAACCAGTGAATACTTCCGTTGCTTCTGCTGCAGTCGGAGCTGCAACTGCATAACCTATTGCAACCAGCCAGATCTGCAGCGCCAGCGTGATGAATAATGCAGCCCAAATGGCTCCCCATCTGACTATCTGCCAAAGTGGAACTGCACGTTCTGCCGTTACGCCTGTTGCACCTGCTGGTGCATAGGCCGCTGCTGCACCACCTCTGCGGCCAGCCTCTTGTTCACGCTCAACATGGATCTCCTCATCCATTCAGTAACACCTCCTCGAAACGAGTAGGAGCGTTAGACCTCTTTGTCACCGAGATAGATTGGCATTATTCAACCAATCTATTGCCCTCAATCTGTTTTCCCGCACTCCATGTGGCTTAAACATTCTGAGTGTGATATAGCGTTGACTATTGCAAGCAGGCTTATGGCTAAACACTTAAGAAGCAGTAGAAAAACAGGCAGACTATCAATCGAGGTGTTTATAACATGCCCGGAGACATCCTCCGGGCATTTATCTCATGTTTGTCTATATCTTCAAGTTATCTGGTAGTAGCACTAGTTCCCTGAGGCGGCGCAGACGGAACTGTCCATTCTCTATTAAGTTTCTTACCAGGAGGTCCGAATACTCCATAAGATTTATCATTGACCTTTACCTGAATATTCCCTGCACTGCCGACTCGCACCCAGACCTTCTTCCCCGCTGTTGTAAATTCATCTCCAGCTACGAGTATCCTCTCCAACTCGACCTTACCATCGACCATGACTTTGACCCATGCATCTCCGGTTGCACGCAGATGAACCTTGACTTGCTGAGGAACAGCAGGCTTGGCTGGTGTATTAGTAGTTGTCGTCGCATCAGTATCTGTGCTTGCCGCAGATTGTCCAGACTGGCCCGGAGTACCCGTAGTCGGTGTCGTTTCAGGCTGACCTTCCGCATTTAGACCAGTCACTGGAGTCGTCGGCTCCGGCTTTTCCGGTTTTGGTTTGGGAGATGGTTTAGGTTTTTCAGGTTCAGGTGTTATTTGCAGTTTGGTGCTTTCATTCCCTGGCAGAATCTCAGTGGCATAATAATACGCTCCAGCGCCTCCAAGCCCCAGCAGAAGAATGAAAACAATAATAGCCGCAAAACTTCTCGGCTTTCGTTTTGTTACTACTGCTGCAGGAGATCCCCATTCGGTCTCGTAACGCTGCAGCAAGTCATTGCTGTCAAGCCCCAGGAAATTGGCGTAGTCCCGTAGAAACGCCCGCGCATAAACACGGTTCGGAAATGCATCAAACCTGTCCTCTTCAAGTGCAGCCAGATTCTGCATCGTGATCTTCGTAGCTTCATGAGCATCAGCAAGGCTCAATCCACGTTCACTCCGCCGCTTCTTGATTATTTCCCCTATCGACTCCACATCTTGCTCCTTACAATATATCTACAACAACCGGCCTTACGCACAGTGCCGGTTTCATCATATTCAAATAATAAATAATCTCAACACTTATGCTGCTGTATACTCATGACGTTCCATTGCAGTAATGGTTCCACGCCGACTCTCGTTAAATCCAGAGCGACATGAATATAAGCAGCACACCAATCAATATCATCGCCAATCCCAATTGTGGAATGCGAAAAATCAACAGTGGACCTAAACCCAGGCATATCACTCCGGCGCCGCCTCTCACGTACCGCCAAAAGTCTCTTCTGGACACCTGAAACGCTCGTATGATTACAGCAATGCCCAAAATCACGGCTACCAGAGCAAATAACCTGAGTGTCGTCATCCCCGTGGCCTCGATTCCGTACCTGACCGGACTTAACCCAGTTTCTTTTTCAAAAGCTCCACACTCGGGCTGAATTTGCAATTTAGCCCGGAATAGTGGATTAGGGATTTGCAATCCCGATTACAGATCCCTCAGCAATATGTCCGGGAGGGATTGCAAATCCCTCCCGAGTGAAAGAATCCCTCCCAAGTGAGAAAATCTCTCCCAAGTGAGAAAATCTCTCCCAAGTGAGAAAATCTCTCACTCGGGAGAGAAACTTAACTCAGCTTCTCTCTCAAAAGCTTGTTGACGACTCCCGGATTCGCCTTGCCCTTTGTTGCCCGCATGACCTGCCCGACAAAGAAGCCCAACAACTCCTGTTTTCCGGCCTTATAGCGCTCTACTTCGTTCGGATTTTCTGCCAACACCTGGTCTATAGCCGACTCGATAGCGCTCTCATCGGTAATCTGTACCAGACCTTTTTCCTTGACTATATCTTCCGGACGTTTTCCGGTCTCGAACATCTCCGTAAAGACCGTTTTAGCTATCTTCCCGCTGATGGTTCCATTATCCATCAGCTTGAGCATATCCACAAGATGCCCCGGCGTGATTTTTACCTGGTCGACCTCGATTCCAGCAGCGTTTACAAGCCTTAGGAACTCTCCCATCGTCCAGTTTGCAACGATCTTGGGATCATGGTAGCCTTCTACAGCCTTCTCGAAGAACTCAGCCAACGCTTTTGAATCAGTCAATACTCCGGCATCGTAAGCAGTAAGGCCAAATTCGGCCATAAACCTGGCTTTTTTCTCTTGCGGAAGCTCTGGAAGCAAGTGTCTTTGCGCTTCTATCCACTCAGGCTCAAAAACCATAGGAACCAGATCAGGCTCAGGGAAATAGCGGTACTCCTGTTCAAGCTCCTTGCTGCGCATCGAGGCTGTTACGCTTCGAGGCTCATCCCAGCGGCGAGTCTCATGGATAACCGTCCCGCCTTCTCTCAGCACTCGTTCCTGGCGTTCTATTTCATACTTGACGCCGTTATACACTGCCCTGAAGCTGTTCAGGTTCTTGATCTCAGTCCTTACTCCGAACTCACCGCTGCCTTTAGGTCTGATGGAAATATTAGGCTCGCATCTGAGGCTCCCCTCTTCCATCTTCCCATCAGAAACGCCGAGGTACAGCAAAATCGACCGCAGCCTAACCAGATATTCTCTTGCTTCATCTGCAGAGTTGATCTGGTCGAAACCTGCTGCAGGATCATGCTCTGTGACTATCTCCATTAGCGGAACACCGCTTCTGTTGTAGTCTACAAGACTTCTATCACCCTCAACATGCAGGAGTTTGCCTGTGTCTTCTTCAAGATGGACGCGGCGGATACCTATCCGCTTGGTAGTCCCATTGACCGTGATTTCCACATATCCCCTAACCCCGATTGGCGTCTCACCATATTGAGATATCTGATAGCCTTTTGGAAGATCGGGATAGAAGTAATTCTTTCTATGGAAGATGCTGTGGTGAGATATCTCACAGTTGAGCGCAAGCGCTGTACGCACTACGAACTCAACTGCACGCTTGTTAACGACCGGAAGCGACCCCGGCAGACCGAGACAAACCGGGCAGCATCTGGTGTTCGGCTCGCCGCCAAACGCCACTTTGCAGCCGCAGAACATCTTGCTCTCCGTCAAGAGTTCCGAGTGAACTTCCATTCCTATTACTGGTTCGTATTCTATCATCTTGTATTCAATCCACCGGTCTATTGAACCAATCAAAGCCCGAAACCGGTGCCGATCCCCCTAAATCTCCGGCTTCCGCTTGTGGTAGTCCGTAGCCTGCTCAAATGCGTATGCAACCCGCAGGATAGTTGCTTCATCCAGTGACTTCCCTATTATCTGCAGCCCAATAGGCAATCCATCAGCATACCCGCAGGGAATAGATATCGCCGGAATACCTGCCATATTGGCTGGAATTGTCAAAACATCAGCAAGTTTCATCTGGAATGGGTCCGCAGCACGCTCTCCAACCTTGAACGCAACGGTTGGAGAGGTCGGCGCTACCAGCACATCGAATTCCTCGAAAAGCCTCTCGAAATCCTGCCTGATAAGCGTCCTGACCTTCTGCGCCTTCAGATAATACGCATCATAATATCCTGCAGAAAGCGCGTACGTGCCTATCATTATCCTCTGCTTGACTTCGGGACCAAAACCTTCCTCGCGGGTCTTTAGAAACATCGTAATCGGGTCTTTTGAATCGTCACTGCGCAGCCCAAATCGAACACCATCATAACGGGCCAGGTTGGAACTTGCCTCAGCAGGCGCGATGATGTAATAAGTCGGTAGTCCGTAGTCTACCATCTTCATCGAAGTCTCTTTATACTCAGCGCCCAGGTCTTTCAGCACCTCAACGGCCTTCATCACCGAATTTACAATCTCCGGCTCGACTCCCTGGCCGAAAAAGTCTGTCGGCACACCGATTTTGATCCCTTTAGCATCGGGAATCAGCGATTTGGTGTAATCCGGTACCGGAACATCGAGTGAAGTGGAATCACAGAAGTCCTTTCCTGCGATTAGGTTCATCGCAAGAGCGCAATCTGTCACATCTTTTGTTATCGGCCCTATCTGATCGAGTGATGACGCAAACGCAATCAGGCCGTAACGAGACACTCTGCCGTATGTAGGCTTGAATCCCACCACTCCGCAGAACGCGGCAGGCTGACGGATAGACCCGCCGGTATCAGAACCAAGTGCTATAACAGCCTCATCTGCTGCAACAGCTGCTGTCGAACCACCGCTCGAGCCTCCTGGCACTCGGTCAATATCCCACGGGTTTCTGGTCGTAAAAAATGCGGAGTTTTCTGTTGACGAGCCCATTGCAAACTCATCGAGGTTCGTTTTACCGATAATCACCCCGCCGTTATTCACAATACGCTCGACTACTGTTGCATCGTAAACAGGCTTGAAGTTATGAAGTATCTTCGATGAGCAGGTAGTAAGCACCCCGCGAGTGCACATGTTGTCCTTCAATGCAAACGGAATACCGGCAAGCGGCAGTAAAGGCTCGCCAGCAGCTATCTGTTTATCGACATTATCTGCCTGCGCAAGTGCCAGTTCATCAGTTACCGTAACGTAGCACTTCACTCGATCATCGACGCTTCTTATTCTATCGAGGACCGATTCTGTGACATCTCGGCAACTGACTTCCTTCTTGCTGATCAGATCATGCAGTTCATGAGCAGTTAATTGGTACAGCTTATCTACCATTTACGATTTTCCATCCATTACCGCTGTTTTACGGCTATACAAAATACTTCTATCAGGTTTCAACAATCCGGGGAACTTCGAAGGTATTATCTACCCGCTCTGGAGCATTCGCCAGCACCTCATCCGGTGTCAGAGACGGACGTGAAACATCCCCTCTGAAAACATTCTGAACCGGCACTGTGTGTGATGTCGGCTCCACATTTTCCGTATCGAGTTCCTGCAACCGATCAAAGCTCTCGAGAAGTCTGTTAATCTGACCTCCCAGAGTATCGATTTCCTGTTCTGAAAGCTCAAGCCGAGCCAAAAAAGCAACTTGGGCTACTTCTTCCTTCGAGAGTTTCAACTGACGTTCTCCGTTCTTGCTTCGGAATGGCAAGATTATACCACTCTGCTAAGCTCTGCTGCAACCAAATAAGCGGTCATAATCCGAATATCAGGTGCCTATTTGCTGCGGAATTTATCTCATCAATAATTATTGGATAACTCAGCTATTTATCGTTTGTTACTTACTTACTAAGGGTACACCTATACAGGTTGTTGTTATTGATTATTACAGTATTGTTGTTCTTCGGTCAATTGATTGGTGTATCAATTTTAACCTGACATGGATTCTGAACAATGTATTTTGATAGTCGGAGAAGCCGACAGTGAAGCCGCACAAGAACTTAGTGAGGCTGGTTACTGCATTAAAACACTGAGTACAGTGACAGAAGCGGCCGATGCCGTGGCATCGGGAGACTACCACCTGGTTATTCTTGATCCGAAGGCATTGACTTCTGCTGACAAAAAGGCACTCACTGACCTGGATCAGGCTTACACAACTGCACACAGGGAGTCGGTCAGACACGAAGCTGAAGCACAATCAACACTTCAGACAGTGGTCAATACCGTGCCTATTGGGTTAATGGTTGCTGATGCTGAAACAGAAGAAATCACCTACTTCAGCCCTGGCGCAGAGGCTATTCTACTTGGAAAAGCAACCGGCAAGGCAGGTGCTCCCGAACCTGGGTCTTACCAAGTCTTGCACGCTGATGGCAGACCTTTTGCTCCACAGGAAATGCCTCTTATACGCTCGATTCATGGCGAGGCTACATCAGATGTTGAAATGCTCATAAGGCGGAAAGATGGAAGCGAGGTCACAGTGCTGGTGAATAGTGCTCCGGTCATTGATCCGTATGGTCACATAACCGGAGCTGTATCCAGTATGACAGATATCACCAACCGCAAGCTAATCGAGACCGAACTTCGTAAAAGTCAGCAGCAATTGTCTGAGACTCGAGCTGAAGCCGAACGTAAGGCTGCTGAGCTGGAGTCAGTGTTGTCGAGTATTGCAGATGGAGTCACGGTCTTCGACCGCGAGGGACATATCACCTTCATGAACGACGCTGGAAGAATAATAATCGGCGAGATACCAGGCAGGTCTCTTACAGAATGGGTTGCCAGATACCAGTTCGAGGAAATGGATGGCAGCCCTATTCCTATCGAAAAAACAGCATCGTATCGTGCACTTAACGGAGAGATTGTCAGAGACAAACGGTTCACAATGATTGGGCCAACAGGCAAACGTATCGCTCTCAGCGTTAGCTCTGCCCCTGTGTTGGATTCTCAAAACAATGTAATTGGTGCCATCAATGTTCTTAGAGATATAAGCGAACAAGTCGATCAGGAACGGGTTAAAGATGAAAAGATGGTTCGCGATAGCAATATTGCCCAGATGCTGCAGCAGGCACTTATTCCTAAGGATGTCAAATGCAATGTTCCGGGCTGTTCCATAGCTGTCCGTTATGAATCTGCGCTTAAAGAGGCAGAAGTAGGCGGAGATTTCTATGATGTGTTCCAGTTGGGCAAAAACAGGGTAGGCATACTGATAGGAGATGTAGCCGGAAAAGGCCTGCTTGCTGCTATGAGGATAGCCGCAGCCAGATATGCCATTAGAAGCTATGCTTATCTTGATGTAACTCCTGGAAAAGTACTCTCTCTTGCTAATGAAGTGTTGAGTGTTGAAAATGGAGAGAATCTTGGTATGCTTACAGCATTCTTCGCTATCCTTGATGCAGACTCAGGCACTCTCATTTGCACTAATGGTGGTCATGAACCGGCGATCCGTATAAGCGCTTCAGGTAAAACGGACACACTGGTAATCCCAGGACGAGCACTGGGCATTATGGGAGGGTATGAATATAAAGAAGCTGTTCTGGAACTTGATCCTGGCGACAGAATAGTAATGACAACTGACGGTATATCCGAAGCAAGAACAACTTCGGGTGAGTTTTTTGGTCAATCTGGCATAGCAGCATATCTGGCCGAACATGCAACTGATTCGGCCGATGAAATTGCTTCTGGACTGCTGGAAGCAGCAAAAGCACATACCGGCGGTAATCTTCAAGACGATGCTGCCATCATCGTGCTTGCGCTGGAAGACAAATGCAGGGAGTTGTAGGTTGTAGTTATGATAGAAGAAGTAAATTTGAGATCGATGGGCGGTTTTGGTGTTGCTACAATAGTAGGCAGTGGAGAACTGGACCTGACCAAGGCTGACGACCTTTCCTGGGCACTCAACAGGGCTATCTCTGCCGGCCATGATATAGAAGTCGACTTGCGCAATGTGACGTTTATCGATTCAGCGATTCTCTCATCGCTGGCCACGGCGGGTAAGACGCTGGCAGATTCAGGAAAGCGGATGACGGTTATCGTCAGTCCTGACAGTTACCCACTCTACGTATTGAACCTTGTAGGGTTCCACTGCCTTATGCTCATCAAAACAGACGATGGGCATTCCATCTGACTCGAAAAGTAAATGGCAGGCACAGTCTGCTGACGACTATGCCTGCCATAGCGAGATTAGTAGCTTGTTATGTCCGATTGAGAACGGACTAGCAGCAACCTGTGCAGTTCATCCCCGACCATCTCGCATGAAGAAATGCCCGTCACAGCTACGAAAGTCCAATTCTCATCTAAGGTTACATCATCAGGGACAATACACTTGAGGTTGATGCCACTGCCGTCATCTATGTAAGTGAACTTACCGCAGGTGCGAACTAGCAGCCCAATGTTATTCAGCCCGCTTCCACCAAGAACTCCCTGCTGCAATGCACTTTCTCCACCACCTAGCCAGAGATTGTTCATTCCAACAGGTTTGATGTTGAGTTCGCTCAATGTCACAACACTTGTCTCATTTATGGCTCTTTCACCTGATACGGTAGTCATAACACCTGTCACCAGGACCCCTTTTCCAACTTCTACTTCTGCTGATGAGATGACTCTCAAACCTGATGAGCGGTCTATATTCTCTATGTAGAAGAATCCAGGGAAGGCGCCCGTTACAGCGTAATTCGCTACAGTAACAGGTACATCATTTTCAAGCTCTTTTGGTTGTGCGGGCACTCCCCTGTCACGAACAAAGATATCTTCCCATCCATTTGTATCGTCTGGGACGAGGTTGGTAGCATAGGACTCGAACGCTACATACCTTCCATCCGCGCTGAGGGAGGGATTGTGGCTACCGCTATTCCCCTGCTCTCCGCTAGATGAGAGGGAAACTATCTCAGTCACGCCCGAAAAAGCAGGAGTTGCTATAATCACTAATACAGCAACCATAACCAAAACCATCTTCCTAATCAGAATAGCCATCAAACCTCTCTCCTTTCTATTGATATTGGTAATACACATACAGAAAAAGCCCGCTTCATTACCTGTACTGCCATATCAGCAACTCAGGAACTACACAGGCTTATATTCTTTGTCTGGAGTATATCACATTTTTCGGATGCTTGCACGCCAAGTATGTGTCACGTCACAGAATCAGGCAGTATGAAGTATGGCTGAGCGGCAGGTTTTGCACATTCTTCCGGCGTTGCTGACTCCTTTGTATCCACAATTCTCCAAATCCCGTAGTAAAACGATATCACTTCAAGCTCTTGTTCTTATATATCACGCAAAAAAGTTGCTCTTGATTACACAAAAATAATTGACAATAATACACTCAAGTGGTATATATACTATTGACTTAGGGTATACTATAATAGCTTTGATAAACAGATTTTTGGGTAACCACAACTCCAGGAGGTGTACTTAAGTGGCCAAAACCGTAGGAATTGACCTTGGAACCACGAACTCAGTGGTTGCAGTGATGGAGGGCGGCGAGCCGACAGTAATCCCGAATGCAGAGGGAAGCCGGCTTACACCTTCGGTCGTTGCCTTTACAAAAAATGGTGAGAGGCTGGTTGGCGTTGCAGCTAAACGTCAGGCCGTTCTTAACCCTGACCGCACCATTGCATCTATCAAACGCCAAATGGGCACGGATCACCGCACTACAATCGACAATAAAAGTTATACACCAGAAGAAATTTCTGCGATGATCCTTCAGAAACTTAAGACTGACGCTGAAGCCTACCTTGGCGAGCCGGTTACAAGCGCAGTCATCACCGTTCCAGCATACTTCAACGATGCTCAGAGAACGGCAACTAAAACAGCCGGCGAAATCGCAGGGCTTAACGTCCTGAGAATCATAAACGAACCGACAGCAGCTTCACTTGCCTATGGACTGGACAAGAAAGGCTCCGAAACTATCCTTGTTTGGGACCTGGGCGGCGGAACGTTTGATGTTTCTATCCTCGAAGTCGGCGAGGGAGTCTTCGAAGTCAAGTCTACAGCAGGTGATACCCAACTGGGCGGCGATGACTGGGACCAGAGGATTGTGGATTACATAGCCGATGAGTTCAAGAAGGATCAGGGAATCGATCTCCGCAAGGACAGGCAGGCTCTGCAAAGGCTGAAAGAAGCTGCTGAAAAAGCAAAAATCGAGCTGTCTACCGTTGTCAGCACGAATATCAACCTGCCGTTTATCACAGCAGACGCAGCAGGGCCTAAGCACCTCGATATCAATCTCACCAGGGCCAAATTCGAGGAGCTTACACACGACCTGGTAGAACGCTGTGTCGGACCTTACAAACGGGCAATGGAAGACGCAAAGCTCAAGCCTGAGGATATCGATGAAATCATCCTGGTCGGCGGTTCTACCAGAATGCCGATGATCCAGGATCTTGTGAAACGGCTGAATAACGGTAAAGAGCCTAACAAGGGCGTCAACCCGGATGAGGTAGTTGCAGTCGGCGCAGCTATCCAGGCTGGTGTCCTTGGCGGAGAGGTCAAAGATGTCGTTCTGCTCGACGTAACACCATTGTCGCTTGGCGTAGAGACTCTCGGCGGAGTCATGACCAAACTTATCGAGCGCAACACGACTATCCCGACTCGCAAGAGCCAGATATTCACAACCGCAGCAGATGGACAGTCTGAGGTCGAGATTAATGTTCTACAGGGCGAGCGCGAAATGGCTCGGGACAACAAGAGCCTTGGCAGGTTCCACCTGGTAGGCATCCCGCCTGCGCCTCGCGGAATCCCGCAGATCGAAGTAGCGTTCGACATCGATGCTAACGGTATCGTGAACGTCTCAGCCAAGGATCTGGCAACAGGCCGCAGCCAGTCTATTACAATCACTGGCTCAACCAGGTTGAGTAAAGAAGATGTTGAGCGGATGGTGCGCGATGCTGAGTCTCACGCAGAAGAAGACCGCAAGGCAAAAGAGGCTGCAGAAGCACGCAATCAGGCTGAGCAGCTTATCTACCTGACTGAGAAGAACCTGAAGGAACTGGGAGATAAGGTTCCGGCTGATGAGCGGTCGTCTATCGAAAGTGCGATCAGTGAACTTAGAAACGCGCTAAACACAAACGATACATCCGCTATCCGGTCTGCCTCGGAGAAACTACAGCAGGAGTCTTACAAGCTGTCCGAACGGCTGTATCAACAGGCTTCACAGCAGTATGCGGAAACTGGCGCGCAGGCTCCGGGCGGTGCTGCAACCGGCGAAGAAGAGCAGAAAAGTGAAGAAGAAGGCGTCATAGACGCTGAATTCAAAGCTGAATAATAAAATGGAATGAGATGAGACAATCGTCCATCTCATTCCTAATCACTCGCAGCTTAATCAAACAACAGGAGGGATGAATCGATGGTAATTGCACGTTGGGATCCATTCAGAGAGCTGGAAGACCTGCAGGAGCGGGTCAACCGAATATTCCAGGAGAGAATGGGCCATGGAGAAGGTACATCTCGAACCTGGGCTCCGGTAGTAGATGCCTATGAGGATGAAAACAACATAGTTCTCAGGGCCGAACTTCCTGGTATGAAGCGTGAGGATATTGATATTGAGGTTACTCAGGATTCCCTCGCCATTCGTGGAGAGCGTAAGTTTGATCAGGATGAAAAGATAAACTATGTCCGTGTTGAACGGCCTTACGGTCCGTTTGCCAGGACATTTGCCATTAACGTCCCAATCAACACAGCGGATGTGAAGGCAACTTACAGGGATGGAATACTTGAAGTAACAGTTCCGAAATCAGAAGAAACCAAACCTAAGAAGGTTCAGGTTACCGTAGAATAGTTATGCAAACCTGATCAGTGATCAGGGCTAATTTCATACAGGATGATGGTATGATGACCGGGCTAACCCGGATCATACCTCATCTTTATATCCGTTAACTTATTTCTAAGTAAATGGCTGCAGGTTATAAAGACTACTACAAGATACTGGGAGTTGAACGCGGTGCCTCAGAGAAGGAAATCAAACAGGCATACCGTAAGCTCGCGCGCAAGTATCATCCGGATGTAAATCCGGGAGATAAATCTGCAGAAGAAAAGTTCAAAGAAATAAGTGAAGCCTACGAAGTGTTGTCTGACAAGGACAAACGGCAAAAATACGACCAGTTCGGTCAGTTTTGGCAGCAGGCTGGTCAGCCGGGAGCGGGGACACCGCCTCCTGGTTGGGAAGAAGGCTTCCAGGGTTTCAACTTCGACATGGGCCAGGGCGGGTTTGAAGGCGGGTTCGGCGACCTTTTCGATATGCTCTTTGGTCAGGGACGAACAGGGACCAGAACAAGAGAAGATCGCAGGCGAACCTGGACACCAGCCAGAGGCCGTGATGTCGAATACGAGATTGAAGTCTCGCTCGAAGAAGCATTCTCGGGCGCAACAAAGACTTTTAACATTGATGGACGGAGAATAGAGGTAAAAATACCTCAGGGAGTCAAAGACGGCTCCCGGATCAGGCTTGCAGGCCAGGGTGAACCGGGAAGAGGCACCGAGCGAGGCGATCTTTACCTGATCGTCAGAATGCGGCCGCATCCAAGGTTCGAAAGAAGAGAAGACGACCTTTATACTGACATATCCGTGCCTTATACCACCGCCGCACTCGGCGGAGAGGTTGAGGTACAGACATTATCGGGCAAACTTAATATGAAAGTGCCTTCTGGCACATCGACAGGACAAACTTTCAGACTCGCTGGCCAGGGTATGCCCAGGCTTCGTGGATCTGGAAAAGGCGATCTTTACGCCCGTGTAAAGGTTACAGTACCTAAGACACTGTCAACCAGGGAACGCGAGCTTCTTTCAGAGCTTGCTAAACTGCAGGGCGGAAAATAAGATTGCGTAAGCGACGAGTGACTCAATATTTATCACTCGCTACTTGTAACTTGAAGGTGATACTATGCCGCCGATAGACAAGGACGAACCAGTCTATATGATAGGAGTAGCCGCGAAGCTCTGTGAAGTGCATCCGCAGACTCTGAGGATGTATGAGCGGCTCGGACTGATCCGCCCGAGACGTGCAGGCACTAAAAACCGGCTGTACTCTCAGGCTGATATCGAGCGGCTTCAGCAAATACAGAGACTGACGCAGGAAATGGGTGTCAACCTTGCTGGGGTTGAGATTATCCTCGACCTGCTGGATAAAATGCAGCGGATGCACGAAGAAATGGAGCATGAGATGAATCGAATACGCCACGAAATGGAAGATGAAATGAACCGGCGTATCCGTGAAATCCTCAAGCGGCAGGGTTAAACACCAAATAAACCAGCAATTACAAAAAGGCCGGCAGCATTACTACTGCCGGCCTTTTCCACATAAAGATTAAATGATAATCCTATTCTCCACCTTCAGCAGGCTGCTGGGTCGCCGCCGGAGGCTGACGCATACTCAGTTCTTTGTCGATCATCAACAGAGCGTAACCGTTGTCACCGGCCAATTTCAGCATCTGTATCACTTTGGATACTGACGCCTCTTCCTCCACCTGCTCCTCAACAAACCACTGGAGCATACTGAACGCTGCGTTATCGTTCTCTTCCCGTGATAGCTTCACAAGGTCATTGATCTTACCAGTTATAAACTGCTCGTGCTCATAAGCTGCCTTGAAAGCATCGAGAGGAGATGCCCACTCAGACTTTGGCTGCTCAAGAGCCTGCAGGATCACTCGACCGTCCCTGTCTTTGATATGATCAAAGAATTTCATTGCATGTATCTCTTCTTCCATAGCCTGCATACGCATCCAATGCGCCATTCCATCCATTCCCTCTGCATTGAAGTATGCAGACATGGAAAGGTATAAATACATAGACCCCATCTCATGCTTGATCTGCTCATTTAATGCATCTTGCATTGCTTTTCCGATCATACTCAGATTCTCCTTTTCCACACAATCTTACTATCTGATGATTCACCACCTTACTTATGACTTCCTCTGTAAAATTTAGAGGAATAACTATATCAATGGGGAAATATAAAGAGTACCTGCAATTACCACGGCAAATTGCGTACGAAATATTAGCCAATGGAAGATCGACTCGATATGCCTTCATTAGAATCAGTGAAATCAGGCTCAGGGCCTGGTTTATTAGCATATACGGTATTCTGCCTGATGCTGCTTTTAACAATTCTGCCTTTCTTGATCATCGCTTCTGGTTTTAGCGATGACAATATTGTCTCATATTGGGAAATCAACCTTGCTGCCACCTGCATAGCGGCAGCAGCATCGATTTTCTGGCTTATGCGACGATCGTCGAGCTTCGATGGTTATTGGGAAACGGATTCGCAAGGACTAAAGGCAAGCGGATTATTCAGGACAGTCTACATCCGTTGGGAAGACATCACCCATGCATCAACTAAATGGGCTAATATCGTTATAGGCCGCGTTCACTGGCTGCAGGCTGGAGGAAAGACTGTTTTAGTACCTGCAGGAGACCTTTTCCTTGGGCTTTCCATCAGACAGCACCTTCACCGCATCGGCGCTGCTGAAGGTATTAAGCTCTCAGATGAGGCTGAACGGCTGATAGCCCCTATTTCTGAGGAAGTGCCTGACCAGATTGCATGGACAACCGATAATCCTCCAAATCTGGTATATCATATGGCTCTTACGCTTCTTATCATCGGCGTTGCAGTAACCGCTGCATCTTGGTTTTTGGTTAAAGAAGATAGATTGCTGGCCTATCTGTTCATCCCTGTAGCTTTGATACTCTTCGAGGATACCATCAAAAAGCCCTGGATTGACTTATTCACTGCTACCCGCGCATCAGTCAACTCAGACCGGCTTCGTGTAGACACGACACTTCGGACACTGACAATCTTATGGAACTCCATCGTAACCTCAGAATGGCAGGGAAGGACAATAGTCCTCAAAGCAAAGCCTGGAGGCCGCGTGGCTATACCTTGGAATACCAGTGAAGAGAATTCAACTCTCCTGATACTTTCGATTATACGTCACTTGCGCTCAGTGAGCCGCCATGTGCAACTCCCGGTTCCACGAGAGCTGATACAAAGCAAACCTGAAGCCAATGAAGACCAGTGACAGGAAGAAGACAGCTAACCAATGACAGATCCTCCCATTGAAGAACCTCAATATTCTCATCCTGAGCTGGAACCGGAGCCTGAAAAGAGACTGATGCACCCAATACTGAGGCTTATACTCTATGCCCTCGCTTATATGGCTGTTAATTTTGCGGTTGCCGTTGAAACTGTAGTAGTTGCAGCGATAATTAAACTTCAGGCTACCAATACACTCGCACACTATAGCATAGCTGCTGTATTAATGGCTCCCGCTGTGCTTTTCATAACCTACCTGTTCGTAGTTTACCTGGATAATCGCCCGTTTTCGACATTAGGACTTAACACCAAAGGTTCCTGGGCAGCCGAGGTAGCATTTGGCGCAATTCTCCCCGTTGCAATCATCTCGCTGTTGTTTGTAATCACCTACTGTGCCAAATGGATTAGAATCACCGGTACATTATTTGAACAATCGCCAGTTAGCATTGCTGGAGTTATTCTAGGAACAGTAGTTTTGATGATAGCAATTGCTATAGGAGAAGAAGTCGTTATCAGAGGCTATGTATTGCAAAGAATCGAGTCTGCTTACGGCAAGGCTGCTGCAGTTATCATAAGCTCGGTGATCTTTTCCTCACTTCATTTTCTTAATCCCGGCGCTGGAATTATCTCCTGGATAGGTGTAACTAGTGCAGGATTCGTCTTTGCCTACGCATACCTTGCCAACAGAAGGCTCTGGCTTCCAATCGCTATGCATTTTGGGTGGAATTTTACGCTGGGGCCGATTTATGGATTCAGGGTAAGCGGTATGTCGATTCCATCCTGGATAGAGCAATACACTACAGGCCCGAGATGGTGGTTAGGCGGGCTTTTCGGTCCTGAAGCTGGAGTATGGGTAATAGTCTCGCTTCTTTTGATGACTCTCGGCATCTGGTGGTTCTCCAAAAGATTCTACCGCCCTGAAAATAATACCCTTCAGCCTTAATAGAAGAGTACACAAACTTGTAGATAAACACTGTCTATTTCTATATGTTTTCTTCCTTTCTCTTCTTTCCGGCTTTCCTCGTCTATCTCTTTTCGCGCTTTCGCGATTAAAACTACGGTGCAAGGATTGTAAACGGGTAATACGGCAGGTTTCTCAGTACCCAGAAGAGTACTATGACAACGCCCCACCCTACCGAATGATACCGGTTTGACAGACACCTGACAATGTCCAACCGCCTACTGGGCAGCGAGTAATATACGATAAAAGGCAGCGACAAAACAAAAAGAGGATTAAGATCAAGCGCAGCTATAAGATTTCCGTGGAGCAGTTGGTGTGCAGCACGAAGCGACCCACATCCAGGGCAATGAAGACCGGTGATGGCATTAAACGGACAAGGCGGATAAATACGCGTTACCGCCGGGTTGAACAGATACAGGGTAACAAGAAGGCCAACGACTACCATCAAGCCAAGGCCAAACCTGATGAATCCAGCCTGCAGCAGATGCTGCAGGCTTCTTCCTCTAACTAACGCGTTAGTATGGTTCTTAATATCCAGTTCCTGCTGCATCTCCAAGAACTCCAAACAAAACGATAACTACGATGTAAAAGATAATACCTAAAAGTCCCAGACCAAACCCCCACATAGCCCAGGTTTTAGCCTTGTTGGAAGCATCAACTGCACCTGCATAGTCTCCTGCATTCAGCTTGGAGTCCACCTGTGCTGCAAAGACAATGGATACGATCCCCAGCGGCAGGCAGCAGAACAAGGTGGTCAATATCGCATGCACCAGATAGTTCGGAACGCTGGGACGCGGCCCGGAGTTATACGGGTTGTTCGATGAAGGTTGTCCCGATTGTCCCGGCTGCATCGGCTCTCCGCATTGAACGCATCTTATTGCGTTATCTGCGTTGTTCGCCCCACACTTGCGACAATACATCTCTCTAATTCTCCTTTTTATTCTCTACAAGAAATTCGATAATTAAGACCAGGGAATACGGTTTATGTTGATTAATAAAATAAGATAACCTATCGTACAAAGCACACCCATAGTCAACCCAAAGATAGCTCTTCCCATTCCATGTTTTCCAGGGTTACGCTTGATATCTCTGATCGCAAGTATCCCAAGCAGTATTGCTATCAGCGAAAAGATGGGGATAACAGCAAAAAGCCCTGCATAACCGGCTGCAATAGCCAACCCTGACCTGCCGACCGGCAGCAGCATTCTGATAGCCGGTTCATCTTCCAGGCGAGTTGGTCTGGGTGGTGCTGAAGCTACTCGAAGGTCTTCATTGCATGCGATACAACGCAAAGCAAAATCGTTGTTCCTGGTTCCTCACTTCGGGCAATACATTACGAGCCTCCAAATATAACATTAGATGCTCACATAAGACTTGCGTGTTGCTGAATCAAGTGTAACAGCTGAGCTTATTCATGTCAAGGTTTAATGACATCAAATCATTTATATTCACAAGCTGATTCAGTACAATAAAAGATCTAGAGGAAGAGCAGCATTCTTATACGAACTAGTTATTGAAGCATGAAAATGCGCTTTAACATCTGACTCACATGTAACATCACAACAGAAAGCTGGATCAAGTGGACCGAAATAGAGCTATAGTCTGTGTCATAATAGGTATTTCAGCAGGGCTGTTAAGCGGACTTCTCGGCGTTGGAGGCGGAGTTATCCTCATCCCGGCGATGATATATATCCTGAATCTGCCTCAAGTCCAGGCCCATGGAACATCTCTTGGGGTAATCCTGTTTATTGCACTATTTGCACTCGTGCCTTATACATCAGAAGGCCAGATAAACTGGCTGATAGCACTCGGGCTGGCCATCGGAGGCGTTACTGGAGCGCCTGTTGGCGCTGTCATCGCGCATAGATTGACCGCAGCCAGACTCAGGTCGTTTTTCGGAGTGTTTTTGTTACTGGTAGGCATCAGAATGCTGTTCGATGCAGCCGATACGCTGTTTATCCCCGGAGAATCGCTGCTTCCCACGCAGGTCATCACTGCCACTGGGGTATGGTATGCAATTATCATCATATTGATTGGATTGATTACGGGAATACTGAGCGGCTTGTTAGGAATCGGCGGCGGGATTATTATGATCCCGGCGATGGTTTTGCTGCTTGGAATTGAGCAGCAGACGGCTCAAGGGATATCGCTCGCAGTGATTGTCCCTGTTGCACTGTCCGGAGCCATCACTCACTACAAGCATGGCAACATCCGAAAGGATATCTTGTTTTTATTAGTAATAGGAGGAATAATCGGAGCTCCGATCAGCGGTCTTCTGGCAATAAGGCTCGAACCTGTCATATTGAGAGGAGTCTTTGGAGTCCTTTTGGCCATAACGGGAACTCGGATGGCCATTCTAAAACAGCCTCAACATCAAACCTGACATTTTCTGATCGCCCAGGATGAATATCCAGGGTGATCTTGATGATTGTTAGGAGATATTGAAACAAGTTCAGCATGACGATGTTAAACTCAGCATGATATCTCTTGGGAGGAATTGCAAATTCCTCAGTTGCCTTTCCGGGCTAAATTGCAAATTTAGCCCGAGTGTGCCCGAGTGTAAGGCTCGTTATTCATCACTCGAAACTCGTTCCTCCTCGTCACTCATCACTCGTCACTCGGAACTTTACACTTTACACTTTTCTCTTTTCACTCTCTCACCATTTCACATTCGGCAGCAGCTTCTTGATCCTGGTGATTTCATCCCGGCATTCGGCGGCGTGTTCGAAGTCGAGCGCTTTTGCAGCCTGTTTCATTTCACGCTCCAGGTCCGCAAGCATCAGCATGACCTCATCGAGCGGAATATTCTTGATATCCTTGCGGGACAGGCCGTAGTATTCCTTCGTATCGGCAATCCGCTTGGCTTCGATGACCTCCCGGACAGCCTTCTGGATGGTCTGAGGAGTGATACCGTGCTCTTCGTTATACGCGATCTGGATTTTGCGGCGGCGATTGGTCTCGTCGATAGCCCGGCGCATCGAGTCCGTTATATTGTCCGCATACATCAGCACCTTGCCGTCGACATTTCTCGCAGCACGGCCGATTGTCTGTATGAGCGATGTTTCCGAACGCAGGAAGCCTTCCTTGTCCGCATCCAGAATTGCAACAAGCGATACCTCCGGCAAGTCAAGCCCCTCACGAAGCAGGTTGATCCCGACGACCACATCATAAACACCAAGCCGCAGGTCACGCAGGATTTCAAGCCGTTCCAGCGTCTGGATTTCTGAGTGAAGATAATGCACCTTCAGCTCAAGGTCAAGCAAATACTCGGAAAGGTCTTCAGCCATCTGCTTGGTGAGCGTAGTCACGAGCACGCGGTCACCTTTTGCGATTCGCGCTCGAATTTCCTCTAGAAGGTCGTCAATCTGCCCTTTTGTCGGACGGACTTCGACCTCGGGGTCTATAAGCCCTGTCGGACGGATCAACTGCTCGACTCGCTGTTCGCTGTGCTTGATCTCATAAGGTCCCGGAGTTGCCGAGACAAAGACCATCTGCCCTATGTGTTCGATAAACTCCTCGAACCTGAGCGGGCGGTTATCGAGCGCAGACGGCAGCCGGAATCCGAACTCCACGAGAGTCGTTTTCCGCGACCGGTCGCCATTATACATCCCATGAAGCTGCGGAATAGTCTGGTGGGACTCGTCTATGAACAGCAGAAAGTCGTCCGGGAAGTAATCCAACAGCGTGTGCGGCGGCGTTCCGGGACCTCTGCCGTCCAGTATGCGAGAGTAGTTCTCGATACCCGAGCAGTAGCCGACTTCCCGCATCATTTCCATATCGTAGCGGGTGCGCTGTTCTATCCGCTGGGCTTCCAGCAGCTTGCCCTGACGCTTGAAGGTCTCTATCTGCTGTTCCAGTTCTGTTTCGATCTCTTTGAGTGCGCGCTCCATCTTGTCCCAAGGTGTCACGAAGTGCGACGCAGGGAAGATTGTGACTCGGTCTTTGCCCTGGATTATCTCTCCGGTTGTTGGATTGACGATGGAAATCTTTTCGACCTCATCGCCGAAAAACTCGATTCGGGTAATGATCTCCTCATCCGCCGGCTGGATTTCCAGGATGTCGCCCTTTACCCGGAAAGTGCCTCTGGTGAGCGCCATATCGTTCCGGGAGAACTGCATGTCTATGAGCCTGCGGAGCATGGCTTCACGGTCATAGGCCTTTGCCCGTTCGAACGACAGGATTGTCTGTGCGTAGTCTTCAGGCGAACCAAGGCCGTAGATGGACGACACGCTGGCGACGACTATGACATCCCGCCGCTCGAGCACTGCCTGTGTTGCAGCGTGTCGGAGCCGGTCGATCTCATCGTTTATGGCGGAGTCTTTTTCTATGTAGGTATCCGTTTGAGGGATATATGCCTCAGGCTGATAGTAGTCGTAGTAGCTGACGAAGTATTCGACAGCATTATCCGGGAAGAACTCTCTAAACTCGCTTGCAAGCTGTGCAGCGAGGGTTTTGTTATGAGCGATGACGAGCGTAGGTCGTTGAAGTTGTTCGATGACATTAGCCATCGTAAAGGTCTTCCCTGACCCGGTGACGCCAACAAGCGTCTGGTAGCGATAGCCTGCCCTAACACCTTCTACCAGCTTGGAAATAGCCTGGGGCTGATCCCCGGTAGGCACAAAATCAGCTTTAATTCTAAACTCCGACATATTATATTCATGATAGCTGATCCAGTGCCATGAAGCAAGCTGAGAAGCAGGTATTTAAGCCAGGATTTGAGATGAGGAGAAAGGTTAGTAGAAGTAATGCATCAACCACTGAATCCACCAACTCCCGAGCACGAAAATCCGCCCGGGAGTTGGTAGAAATAGCAGAAATTACTTCCGTTTTCGCTTCAATGCCAGCATGAGAGGAGTCATCCCAAGTGCAAGCACAGCAAATGAACCCGGCTCTGGAACAGGAGTAAGAAGAAACGCTCGTCGCACACCATTATGATACCCAGAGCCTACAATCTGTCCATAATCATTGATATCAAATGCATAATTTAACTCCCATCCTAAATTAGGTGAGATAAGATTATTCAGATCTAACACCAAACCATTTTGCCATACTGAGGCTCGTTCCCCCGATGATGTGTAATTACAACCTACAATCAAACCTAAATTGTTGATTGCATAAGGATTCATATTGATTCGTGTAACAATACCATTTTGCCAAAGGAAAGATCCATTTTGAGACCACCCAATTATCTGCCCCAAGTTATTAATGTCGTAAGCTTTAGAATATCCTTCTCCTAGGTTAGAGAGTTCAGTCATTACACCGTCTTGCCAGATAAAAGCTTGCTCTGAATATCTTCCTCCATCATAGCCAACTACCTGTCCTAGATCATTAATAGCCCGTGCATAACTATTTCCTGATCCAAGTGTACCTAAATCAGTCATTATTCCATCATGCCAGAGAAAGGCTCGGTATTCTGCATTCTGAGATACGCAATAACCTACAATTTGGGATAGATTATTTATGCTAATTCCACGACTAGAAGTATAATCTGAAGGCGCACCTAAACTAACAGGTGCTTCATCATACCAAGTTGTTGTAAAAGAACTACTTGTAGCATCCGCACTTCCAGTTATATATCCATGATCATTGATACTGAATGCAAAGCTTTGATTGCCACCAAGAGTACCGAGATCACTCATATGTCCATTTTGCCAAACAAATGCATGCTCGTAATGGATGAATGAGTGAGTACCTTCCCAATCATAATATCCATCAGCCACCTCTGAACAACCAACAACTTGTCCTGCATTGTTAATACTATGAGCAGAACTACTATGCCCAGCCAACAAGGGCCCTAAATCTGTTATTTGGTATGTAGTAAATGCGTTAGCTGGCAGCACTGTCCAAGTATAGAACAG
>JAKPFN010000147.1 GCA_029551395.1 Armatimonadota bacterium
ATTAATGTGGTAGTACGAATTGCATCCCTTGCAGTTAAAGACTATTTGTTGCAGGTATCGATGCCACAACTGTCAAAATATGTCAGTTGTTTGGTTCATTAGCATATGTGTATTCGAATTAACAACATATATGCGATTCTACATAGCAGGTTAGCTTATAAATAAACATATGTCAATACTGAAACTGCAGAATATACTAATAAAATCTATAAACTGGTAATTATAACAGGTAAACCCAACCACACTGTAAGAGATAGACAGGAATGTTCTTGTATAACGGCCAAGCACGTCGATTTTAGGCCAACAGGCAGCCAACAAAAGCTGCTCTTAAAGACCACAAAAAGCACCAGGTCTCAAGAATTGTCTATCGTCTCGATGTTTTTCATAAAGAAGAAACCGGCCACCCAAAGTGGCGAGTGGCCGGTCAGGATTCGGTTTTTCGGATGTTGTTCTTCTAGTCAGTTTTTGGCCTTAACTTCATGGCCTCTTTCTGCGGAGAACAGCAAATACTCCTCCAAGTCCCAAACATGCCAGACTCGCCATGGATGCAGGTTCAGGAATAACCATTCCAAGGCTTACACCAGATGCGTTTCTGGCACCGCCAAATAGCGATACATCAACCGTACCTGGGGCATAGACAGATTGGAAACCGAATGAGATTGGACCTTCAGCAGGCATAACATACCCACTGTTCCAGAACAATGAGTCGCTTCCATCCGAAGCAGGATTTACGAAGTTTTTATCGTTCCAAGCGTTGGTGAATGCAAATTTGCCCAGGTTCTGCACACTGAATCCAGTGATAGGGCGTGAAGAGTTGGTAATTTCAATCGTATAGGTATACTCCCATACAGTCCCAGTCCAATTGGATTCAGCATGTAGAGGGATGACAGTACCCGTATTTTGCAGGGGTACTACATCGCCGACAAGGTCCGTATCCATAGTGACTGCACCAGCGGCAGCAGCCATCATCAATATAGCTATAACCCCTACTATGACCAAACGCATATCATACCCTCCTTTCGGGAGGCATATTCTTAAACATTATCTTCGACGCCTCCATATTGCAGAAACACCAGCCAACATTCCGGCAAGTGTTAGAATTGACCCTGGTTCGGGAATGACAGCGTTACTCATGCCAATGGTCATCCCGCCAGCGCTTTGTCCACTGTCTACGGTCAGTGCATAGACTGGGATAACCTCCGGTTGGTACTCAGAGTCATAACTGAAAGTGATAGTCTGTCCAGGTGTAAAATATCCTGAAAGCCAATCGATCGAGTAAGCCTGTGGATCATAAATGGGATTCAGGAACGTTCCACTGTTTGCTGCATTGGTGAAGGCAAGCTGTCCTGGATTTTCCACCTGGAATGTCTTGATAATTCCACCTACAGTGGAAGACGTATACGTCAGTGTGTAGGTGTAGTGCCAGACAGTGCCGGTCCAACTGGCATCAGCAGACAGGTTAAGCGTACCTATGGTTCCGGTAAGTATGGTGTCTTTGTGTATGTCTGCTAATGCGGGGACGGCTATCGCGATGCATAAAAACGCGATCAACAAAACATTTCTCATATGCAACATCCTCTCTTCCTCCTGGTTCGGCAAGTCCGTGCTATCGATTATATTTACGTCCCCATCCTTTGGGCTCGCTGCTTATATTACAGCAGGTCACTGCTCCTCGGCTGTATATTCCCGTAAACACGACAGCACAGACTAAATGATGAGCAAAACACCCATCAAAAGATAGCACCACAATCAGGTAAACCACTGCTGATCTGCCTGATTAAACAATAGTATCCCGCTCCTGGTCTAATAACCGATTACCGTCTCCTACGCCGCAGGCTGAACAAAGCTCCACTAGCCATAGCGCCAAGCACTGCAAAAGAGCCGGGTTCAGGTACCATTGTATCCGACATTCCTAAAGTCAACCCACCTGCATTCTGCCCTGCGTCAACTGTCAGCGTAAAGGTCTGTCCTACTTCTGGCACATACAGTGACTCATACGAGAATACGGCAGTCTCGCCAGGTGCCAGCCTTCCATTGATCCAGTCAAGCGAGTAAGCCATCGGATCATAGGCTGGATTCGTAAAGCTAAGGCTGTTGTTACTGTTCAGGTAGGGAACCTGATAAGAATTCTCCACCTGGAATGTCTTGATGATTCCACCTACAGTCGATTGGGTGTAGGTAAGAGTGTAGGTGTATTGCCAGATGGTTCCCGTCCAATTGGCTTCTGCATGCAGATCTAGAGTGCCTATTGTTCCAGTAAGCTGAGTGTCATAGGTAACAGCGTGGCAGCAGACTGACCCGGCTAGTAGGAGTACTGCAATTACAGTTATAGCCCTGAGCTTTGAGGCTCTCATAAAGAAATCCCTCCTTTCCAATATGGTGTGACTACCACCGTTAAAGAATAACGGCGAACCATTTCGGCGCCTTCATCTAAACTATGGAAGACTGCCTTTAGTAGACATCAGCACATCACAGGATGAGCTAACTTACTGATTAACCATACCCCATGTATGCTCGCCTGTCAATAGGGTAGACTAATATAATTCAAAAACAGGTAATTGTACTAGTATCTAAAACAAATGAGGCATATTACTGAATGATAATATTCACTCTATCCTCACTTCTTTGTCCGACACAGAGTATCAATCCTCGCTTGATAATACCGCAATTCATACAGTTTTGCGTTCCGTGCTGCCTCAAAACGCTGATTTCAGCACCTGTTCTACTGGACTGTCACTTTTTGACAATAAATGGATATATGACTATAGTGAATGCAGTTCTTCTCCTCTAAGTATCCGCATTCCACCTTCCTGCAGGACTGTGATAGCATCTTCAACCGGTTCAATTCTAAAGACAACTATCGCATGATCCCCAGAACGGCCAACAAAGGCGTACATATATTCAATGTTTAGATTTTTTGCAGCCAATATGTCAATAACTCCCGCGAGGCCGCCAGGACGATCTGGGATTTCAACGGCCAGCACCTCAGTCCTTGCTACTGTGAACCCATTGTCAGTAAGAACCTGGGTAGCGAGGTCAGGATCATTGACGATCAACCTTAGAAGGCCGTAATCGATTGTATCTGCTATTGAGAGTGCTCGAATATTGATATTGTTATCAGCTAGTGTCCTTGTGACATCAGATAATCTGCCTGATTTATTCTCTAAAAACACGGAAATCTGGTTTACTCTCACTGGTTCAAATCCCTCCTGTCAATCACTCTCTTTGCTTTGCCTTCACTTCTTGCTATTGTTTTGGGTTCGACGAGTCTTATTTTGAGCGATATTCCAAGCAGACTTTCGAGTTCTGCTACGATTGCCCTTTCTATCGCTTCGAGTTTGCGAACTTCGTCTGAAACCATCTTTGGAGAGACCTCTACCCAGACCTCCAATTGGTCCATGCGGCCTTTCTCTCTATCGACAACAATCAGATAATGCGGTTCCGTTCCATCTATCTCCATCAGGATACTTTCGATCTGGCTGGGGAAGACATTGACGCCGCGGATTATCAACATATCATCCGTGCGGCCAAGCACACGATGCATCCTTCTGAAAACACGCCCGCAGCCGCAGTTATCGCTAAAAAGATAGGTAACATCCCTAGTCCGATATCTAATAAGCGGCAGCGCTTCTTTCGTGAGGGATGTGAATACTAATTCACCTTTATATCCATCCGGCTGTCTTTCTCCAGTCTCAGGATCTATGATTTCCGGGTAGAAATGGTCTTCTGATACATGCAGTCCGGCTTTTTCCATACATTCGTAGGATACTCCAGGCCCCATTACTTCTGAAAGCCCGTAGATATCCAGTGCATCTATATGAAGCTTCTCTTCTATTTCTCGACGCATGTTCTCGGACCAAGGCTCAGCGCCAAAAAAACCAGCCTTAAGCGGCAGTTTAGAGGTATCGATTCCCTGCTCTGCAGCCGATTCGCCCAGAAGAACAGCATAAGATGGAGTGCAACATAAAACAGTGCAGCCAAAATCCTGCATTATCTGCAACTGACGCTTGGTATTACCGCCTGAGATTGGGACTACGGAAGCACCAATCTTTTCTGCACCGTAATGTGCCCCAAGTCCGCCTGTAAACAGCCCATAACCATAAGCGTTTTGGACTATATCACCTTTGGTCGTGCCGCCAGCGCTCAGCGTCCTTGCCATAGCTTCAGACCAGACTCCGATATCGTTTTCTGTATATCCAACAACGGTCTGTTTTCCTGTTGTCCCAGAACTTGCATGGATGCGAACAACCTGCTCAAGCGGAACAGCGAACATCCCAAACGGATAGTTATCTCTGAAATCCTCTTTTGTAGTAAATGGAAGTTTGGTAATGTCATCAATAGATTTGATATCTTCGGGGTTGACTCCGGCAGCATCAAGTTTCCTGCGATAAAACGGCACATTATCATATGCAAATCTTACAGTATTTTTTAACCGTTCCCCTTGAAGCTCTCGAAGCTCATCAAGACTCATACATTCAGTTTTTTTGTCCCAGAAATACACAGACTATAACTCCTAACAACTGGCTATACTTTTATCTTATATATGATAGCTGAGGTTTCCTGCTCAATAGGAATACGTGCATCATTAATTTGGTGTGTCAGAAATGTCGAAAAGCCTAAACAAATATATACTGAAACATCTTAGGCTGTTTAATCCTCTTAGGGTAAAATGTCTTTCGTTTCTTTACCTCACCCAACTATTCATCGTTCTCAGGATGCAGGGCCAATTCATCTTCTTTTACACTATTAAAGGCAGCATAGATTATAATGTCTGCTGGGTATAGATGAATTATGAGACTCTTCCAAAAACTTCGCAGCCATAACCGATTACTGATAATCAATCTTGTTTTTCTACTGATAATAGTATTGATTGAAAGGTTTCCAGGAGAGCGGTGGTGGCCGACTCTGGTTTTAATCTATTCGCCTCAACAGATTTTAGTTATTCCGTCTGTTTTATTAGCTGCATATTTTATTCGATTCAAGAAATGGAGCGCTGCAATCATCACGATATTACCTGCTGGTCTTATCCTAATGATGCTCTTAGGCGCTCCAATACAAAAAAATACATCTGATAACCCATCCGATCTGCGGATTCTGACTTGGAATCTGTATAGAGGTCAGGCAGGACCTTCACTCCCTGAAATGGTCACACATGTCTGGCCGGATGTGATTTGCATTCAAGAAGGCACCCCCTGGTCGCGGAAACATCTTGAAAAAATGCTGGACAAGCCGCAATTTCGCGGATGGTATTCTACTGAATGTGGTGAGTTGATTATTCTCAGCAGGCTGCCTATGAAACGGCTTGGAACGACACATTCAGCGCTGTGGGCCTCAGTAGATGTGAATGGCGAGGAAGTAGTTATCATAAATGCACATTTCACAGCACCATTTGATGCAAGGATATCCGACCTGGTAAATCCAGCGAAACTCAATGGAGCTGTAAGATTGCGAAATAAGCAAACATCGCAGATTTTGGATCAACTACCTACTGACAAACCTGCTGTGCTGTGCGGAGATCTGAATACACCGCCGAATTCAGCTATCTACAGGATATTGAAGAGTGAGATGATCGATGCATTTATGGAAACCGGCAGCGGCTTTGGACTCAGTTATTATCGAAAACTGCCGTTAGTGCGAATCGATCATATAATGGTAACTCCAAACATAACACCAGTTAGATGCTGGATGCCAAAAACAGCGGTATCGAACCATAAACCAGTATGTGCTGATCTGGATATCTAATCAGATTCAGATCAAAAATCAGCAATTTCTTTAGCATCACGGTTGGATACAGAAGCGCAGACTTCTTCAGTACTTTTACCAACATAGACTCTCGGCACACGTTTTCCGATAGAGGTTATAACATCATGCGGGATCGTTCCGAGCATTTCAGCAACTTTCTCGACAGAAAGAAAATCGTATCCGCCATCAAGAAGCACGACCTCATCGCCTACCTCTACGCCTGGAACATCTGTCACATCGATCAATGTCTGGTCCATACAGACTCGGCCAATAATAGGGGCACTTTGTCCTCTTACAGCAACCTCACCGCAATTCGACAACCCCCGCTCATAACCATCAGCATAACCGACAGGTATAGTGGCGACCTTTGTTGTTCTCTTAGTAATGAAAGTCCGGCCGTAGCTGATAGTTTTGTTCGGCGGCAGGTCTTTCATAAAGATTATCCGAGTGCGGAATGTTAGGGCCGGTTTCAAATCCAGGCATCTAGTCACTTCAGCAGACGGATACCATCCATACATAGCTATCCCAGGTCGGACAAGATCCAAGTGTGCATTCGGATATTCAATCACTGCTCCACTGTTAGCAGCGTGAGCGAATGCAGGGACTATTCCTCTTTCATTCAATTTTGATAAGATGCCTTTGAATATCCTGATCTGCTCTTCAGTAAACCTTCTATCTCTCTCATCAGCCGATGGAAAATGAGTGAATATACCATCAAGATCAAGAGATGGCAATCCTGTAAGGGCAGTCACCAAATCAACAGCATCATCTGCCTGACAGCCTATTCGGCCCATACCTGTGTCTACTTTGATGTGAATATGAGCTTTAATCTCACGTTTTGCCGCCTCTGCAGCAAGATCACATGCAGAAGCAAGGTCACATACAGTGGCAGATATTTTTCGGGCTATTATTTCTGCAGATGAATCAGGAGTCGAACATCCAAGAATCAATATTGGTGCCTCAATCCCGTGATCACGCAGTTCAACAGCTTCTTCTACGCTGGCAACACCGAGCATATCTGCACCAGCAGATAGCGCCGCCTGACTGACTTTAACGGCACCATGTCCATAACCGTCTGCCTTTACAGCCGGCATTATCTTGACTCCAGGCCCCACGAAGCGTCGAATCGCTCGAATATTATGGGCAATAGCGTCAAGATCGATTTCTGCGTACGTTGGTCTATGTATTCTCAAACTCTTATCCATAAAAACTGAGGTAGTCACTTTATCTTACGTGGATTAGTGGTCAGAAGTTTACTCACTGGTTCCAACAACACAAAGTCTACCGCTTTTTTGCCTTCTCGTGCAAGGATAATGCTGATATTGAAATTGAATATTATATGTATTTTAATCCGAGCGATACCTAAAACCTATTTCCCGTTATTGTAACGAAGAATTGCCAGATCAGTTCCGTTGCGCTTACCTTATTGCTCTGTTTACCTGCAATTCGCTCGTTTAACAAAGGTTTCCCTCCAGGCCAGTGATGCCCTAATCCATCAACAATATAAAACAACACCTTTGCATTATCTTTGCATTCTTCGTAGGATATCTTTCTGATGCCGCTATGATAATATTGGATGGATGGTTCACAACCGCATGTTAACATCTCTGCCCATCTGGTTACAGCGTCCGATATGGATGGTTTATACTCTTTACCCCACCAGGGAGTCTCTACTTCACCACCATAAAGAGGATTGATCGGGTCATCAACACCTGCGATAGCAATCAACGATACCGGATGGAGTAGAGGTTGAGGCTTCATCCATAAATGACCGGATACAGGTGCGATAGCTGCAATCTTGTCCGATAATTCCACGCCCAGCCGATAGCTCATTGAAGCACCATTCGAGAACCCAGCGATAAAGATTTTGCTGCTATCTATAACATACTTAGACTCCAGCGTATCGATTAACTTACGAATGAAGCCGGTATCATCAATATTATGGCTACCTGTATGCGCTCTACCTGAACCATCGTTCCATACCTGAGGATTTCGTAAGAAACTTGGAGGTAATAATGGATCAGCTCTTGTTGCATCAGGAAATACAACAAGAAAACATTCTTCATCAGCTACTTTTGTCCAGCCAGTGCTATCAAGCGCGCCAAGAGCAGTATGACCCGCACCATGAAGCATAATCACTAAAGGAACCGCTGCAGATTTATCATAAGAAGGCGGTATGTGTATGATGTAATGACGTTCCACACCATCTATCGTTATTGATTGATACTGATTCCCTCCACGATTAATCTGCAATGATTGATCTCCTTACTTAAGCCTTTTGCTTTACCTGTATGATTATCAATACGGCAGTTTCGGGCTAGAACTGCACGGGTACGACAATAATAGTAGACCAGTTAATCGAGAATGTTAAGTAGCAAAGTAAAAATTGAGGTAAGACCTTGAGTCCATATTATAGCATTCGAAGCAGCAAGCCTGGATTCTGGCCGATGGCGTTTTTAGTGTTGATTATGATAATGCTGGTGTTGGCAATAGGATTCTCCCGCTACGGGACTATACCAGCACCGGGCCCTGTTCAGCCGGAATATCCAGCATATAGGCCACCTGAACATGCCGATAGTCCGTATAAATCAGTCCCATATTCTCCCGGAGAACAAAGCAATCCAGTGACACATTAAGTGCTTGATTATTATACAAGACTAAGGTGATGTATTATGAGTCCTTATACATTGAGAAGTGAAAGAGACGAAGCGGCATTCTGGGGAGTGTTCTTCATAGTCCTGCTGCTGGTTGTGGCAATTTTGTTGATTGCTTACTTCACCTGGTTGCGGCCAAATCTCCAGGATAGAGCAGCAGAACGGACCAGAGTGACTGTAGAACGACAGAACCGGCCATCAGCTACACCAGAAGCAACCGGGCAATCGGAAGAGCAAAGGGTACCTGCAGAACAAACAGAACCGGGAGTCTCTGATGAGCCTAAAGCACCTGGCGCAGAAGGTCCTTTAGGTCCAGCTTCACCAGGAGAAACAGGCAGTGAAGGTTTACAGGAAGATCAAACCCGTTGATCTCACGCTACAACAACATCATCAAGGGAACGTCTGGGCGTAAGTCTGGGTTCTGAGCCATAACCTAACCTAAGCAGAATCTGCGGAAAACCGTCTACACCAATATTATCTCGCAACACTGGTCTAAGTTCTTCTGCTTCAATCGGCTGGTTTAGATAACCTGCATAGATCTCTTCTTTGCGAGCTACTAAAAGCAATCGTTGTAGTGCCTGACCTGCCGTAATCCAATCATGAGGTGTATCGCCAGGAGTTCCCAACACAGCAGCCAAGGGAGCATTTAACAGTGTCTTTCTGTCCTTAGCCCCTTGAGATTTTCCAACATTTAACTTTCGTATCAAGAATGGAGCGACAGTCGAAGCCAGATTTCCCAAACCAAAAGCATAACCAGGGATACCGTCAGGAGCGTTAGATTTATTTGGCCTGAGCCACTCAACAAATTCTTCTCTAAAATCCGGCCGGGATAACAACAGTTCATCTCCCTTTGCCACCAGATCAGCTACAGCTTGTTTTTCGTCCTGACCAATAACATGCAGCCAGGCCCCTTCTGACTCAACAGCGGCCACTAGTTTAAAAACCACTGATTCAGGCACATTAAGGTTCTTGAAAGGTAGCCTATGGGTTCGACGTTTTGGGATTATGTTGAATATCTGCTGGTCCTCATCTGTTGGATGATATTGACCACCAAGACTTACCACAGCTACAAGGTTCGCGTTCTTCGAGTCCGGTAAGATTTCCACATGATCCTCGTAGCCAAAATATCGGATAGCTGCCCGAAGGTTAAATAATGCAGCAGCACAACTTATAAACAATTCCCGGTGTTCCGGGTCAACCTCCGGCAATTCCCTGCCACGGTCTGCATAAACCTCTATATGGCTGTTTGTAATCTTGAATATCCATGGCTGTGTGTTATGACCTGATGGAGCAAGAATGGCATAACGGAGCATAAACTTCAGCTTTTCGATTTCACTGCCATCGGCAGGATAATCCTCTCTTGAGACATTCCAAAGATCAAGCGGATTATGTGTCATAACAGGTCAAATTCCTCCTACCTGATTCCTACCCCAACAAGCATCAAAGCTCACACACCACATAAAAAAATAGGGTCAGTGCCTTATGAGCCTGACCCTAGCTGCTTCAATATAAATTGATTTTAATGTTTCACTTTATACTCCCCGGCTAAATATACCCTTTCATCTCCCTTTACCTTTACAACAACTGGAATTTCTGCCTTTTCAGTCTGTCCCCCAGCCCAGGCTGTGTTGAATTCAGTCACGCAAGTAAATCCGTACATTTCCTGGTTATCTTTCTTTACTATTATTAGAAAGACGCCATTAAGGCCAACTACATGTATAGGCCCAAATGGATTGTCACTGAGAACACAACCGGTTTCTGTTGTATGTCTTCCGGCAGGTCGGTTTTTAAGTGCAAAGCGGCCTTTGCTGTCAGTCTTGCCTTTATGTACAGGTTTATTCTCGATAACTCGCAGTTCAGTCTGGAAAACTTGTATCTCTGCATCTGTTACGAGTTGGCCTTTTTCATCGTAGATCACAAGAGCAGACTGCTTAGGCATACAGTAGAGATATTCCCCGAAGTAACCACGCCGCTTGCCTTTTGTAACATTTAACCCTTGGACATTGCTTGGAGAGTATAAGCTAAATAACCTTCCCAAATTAGGATGAGGGTCGGTTTCGCCTCCGCCCATAATTCCTCTATTCAAATAGCTATAACCTACACCATTAACCTTGTTATCCGTAGGTTCAGTAATGAACTGGTAATCATCGATCAATCCTATCTGATGAGAGAGTTCATGCAGCCATGCATCATCAGGGCTTCCGATATGGTTGAGATACTCATGTATCCCACCACTTCCTTTTCCCCAGGGATTATCATAAGCAGTCAAACCACGACCACCATCACATTCAAAATCAGTCTCACCAACTCTATAAGGACCGCCGCCAAGCGCCACCATCTCGCCATCATCAACGTATTCCAGCTTACCCATCGCAACACGCTGAGTGATACCATCAGGCGCAAAATCGTATTTTGAATACTCAAACAACCTGTTCATATACATCAACTGGCCCTGAAGCCAATCTTCACAGGACCTGGAACCAAACATGTTATACTTCGTTTCCATCTGACTGAGCGCACCACGCTCGATCATAAACCTGTACATCAGCGCATTGGTCCTGATTGTAAGCTGGTCGTTATAAGTACAGTAACTCTCGCCATTCGGGATTATTTTGAAAGTCAGATCATGGTCTGCAGGATCCCATTGCCATTTCCAATCATAAGAAACCTTTTCACGTGGTTTCAGATCAGGAATATCACCCGAGGCTACTTCTTTACCATCAAGTATCCATACATATTTGCCGCCAAGCGGTCTTTTACCTTTGTTCTGGACGACAGCGGTAAATGTTACGCTCTCACCGAGGTCTGGTTGATGTTTAACATCCGGGTTTTGACAGATACCTATCTCTACCCTTGGGTTTTCTTTGGTTCGAACGTATTTCGTTACATCATAACGGTCATATTTGGGATTTCTCTCGATGATCAGAACATCAAGGTCACCTGTATCAGGATTAGGAGGCATGTATGACAGAGGTTCAGACCCAAATTTGACTCCATCAACAAGTATATGATGCGCACATCCTTCAGGGAATCCACCTCCACTGAAATGTATCTCGAAATAGTCGATATGCTCGATCGATGGGCCTAGAAACCGTGTTATCTCCCATCCTGGAGCATCCTTCAATGGAATTCTTATTGTCTTCCACTCGCCAGATGTATCACCAGCAAAAATGTGATTATCTTTTGCAGGCTGAATGCGAATAGTACTGCCATTGCGGTTCCACATATATAGAGTTGGATTCTGCCAGCCTAATTGCATCCCCTTTTGGGGTTTTACTTTAATCTCAAGATACTCTACATTGGTCAAGTTCCAGTCCGCATCTTTGAAAACAGGAAAAGTGAGATAATGTGTGCTCCAGTTGGAATGGTTTAGTGCTAAAGCAATCTTTCCTTCATTGACATTTTCAGTTACAGGATTCATTATAGCCAGATAAACACAGTCCATCGCACCACATGACCAAAGCTCTGGCATCTCAGTATAGTCAATCTGTGCCATTACCATACCTGAGAACATTAATAGAATTGCCAGTATAAATGTACATCTCATTACTGCCTCTTACTCCCTTTTGGATTGATAATTATGGATAATTCAACCACGGCCAGTCAGGCTGCCATACATCAATGATACTACCAGAAGTCCTCTGAGATAAACACATCCTAGACTCCACGGGTTGAATAAGTCTGCTTCAACGGGTAAACGTTGTTGATAAATGACTCAAATTTAAGAGGTTTAAGGATTGAAACAGACAACAGGTGAATCAGCAAAACACGCTGCAATGGAGGAACTGAAGACTCGGTCAATGGGAAAGGTGCCGAATCTATGTGCCCCTGGCCACCCTCTGGTCTGGGGAGAAGGATCTCTAGCAGCTAAAGTGGCAATAGTGGGCGAAGCGCCTGGTGATAAAGAAGAACAACTAGGCAGACCATTCGTAGGACCAGCCGGAGCGCTTCTTGATAGAGAACTAAAACAAGCAGGACTGGATAGAAAAGATATATGGATCACAAATGCCGTAAAATGCAGGCCAGTCAAAGAAATCAGCAAGCAGATTGTCAACCGATCTCCAACTGTTCGAGAAATACGAGGTTGGAGTGAGACACTGATGGAAGAACTGGAAATCATAGCCCCACAAATAATTCTATGCGCTGGCGCTGTCGCTGCAAGAGCGATTATACGTAAAGATTTCGCATTAACTAAAGAACGAGGCAGGTGGTTCAACGGCCCATTAGGAACAATGGTCATTGCAACTTTTCATCCGGCATATATCCTTCGTCAAACAGGAGAAGATTGGGACAGGACAATAAAACTATTCAAATCGGACATAAGGAAAGTAGCAGAAGCCATCGAATCAGGCGAAAAAGAACCAGAAGCGCATATTTAAAAAGTAGAGATTATTAATTCATGTAAATGGGTATAAGCATACAGACTCTCAGTTAGATTTATAACATGGGGAATAATTCCCCATGAGGCTGCAAAGTGCTTGCTTGGCACAATTATTGCAGCGGATTTGGCGGGTGTTGTATTTTGGAAGGGAGCCTGAAAATGACAGTCAAGTGCTTCTGGTGTGGAGCCAGTAATGACAAGGCTTCTGATTACTGCGGGACATGTGGACGAAAACTGCAGTGGTCCAGCTTTTTTAATGCGCTGCTGCGCCCATCTGTTGGCTGCCTCGTGAATGACAATCAATCAATATCCAAGGATCTGGATCCAGTGGCTGCAAATACTCCTATTATCGCTGCCTGAGTAGATATGAATAGACCTATCACACTACCTGATGTAACCTCTCAACACTAAATAATTATTCGTTCAGACGAACACATCTCAGGCAACCAGTTCATGGTATCTATCTGATATGTGATCATGCTTTATACTCTCTATCGCTGGTGATACCGCAGCAGCAATTGTCTCAAGCAGTCTCATTCTTCTTTCATCTATAGAATATACCTCCGGTAGGAAAATGTTAAGGACACCTATCACTTTTCCCTGATAAGGCAGCGGCACTGAAACTGCTATTCCATTGCTCCTGGCAAGAGTTCTCCAAGGCAGGAATTCCACATCGGAAAAGACTTCTCGTACGATCTGTACTTTACCTGTCTGAAATGCGCGGGCTGTATGACCACTGTGAAAACCAGGTCTGCGTTCCGGTTTGATCGAATAGGAATTGCCAACTGCTATAGATGAATCATCGATTCCGTATATTGCTGCAAGGGTAAGTTCATCAGCAGCATTATATGGCAGATAAACCGCAACAGCAGATGCCTTGAAGCCTCCTGCTACAACACGCACAAGCGTGGCACACAATTCATCCAGATTGCTGGCTCCGACGAGTGACCAAGAGACCTTCTGTAAAGCATTCAAATCTTCCATCCGGCTTGCAGCTCCTCTATGAGCAAATTCATTTTCCAGACTAAGCCCGATTACAAGCGCAATAACACCAGCTAACTCCAAACATTTTGTCTGGAGCCATACAGTCTGTGGATTCTGAAAAAATGCCAGCGACATAACAGAGGCCATGAAAACACTAACAGACCAGTAGCACATCGGGACAGCTATTTCATCTTGCTTGGATCCTGCAAGTGTCTGGGTTTCATAAATGAGCCAAGTGAGTAATGTCACAGATACAATTGAAGCAGCTAATCGTGGATCAATATTGGTGTTGCGAAGGATTTGGCCTATTTCATCTAACGCGCCGAGACGCCATCCTGCATAGATTATGAATGTCAGAGCAATTGCTCTTGCATAACTCCTCCATCCTGTTCGATAACCACTTGCTCTGGCTTTTGACGCTTGAACTCCCATCAAAAGCAACATTATAGTAAGAGGAAACAACGTAAGCCGTAGTATCTGCAGGTATTCGGATACATTGCTTTTGGTAAGTAAATTTGTGGATGGCCCAATAACAGTTGTAGCTGTAAGTGCTGCAAAAGCGGCAGTATAGAAGAACCAACTCCTCCATCTGGAGTGTGCCAGCCTCATAAGACAGTGGGTAAAAGTTGTAAAATAGACAGCACCAATAGCAGCATAAATACCTGCGTATATCACGGGAGTGATCGTTTTCACAGGCGGTTTGATCATAGTTGCAACCAAACCTATCCCCAAGCATAGTCCCCAAATAGCTAACCCAATTACCATGCTTATGGAAAGAGCTTTTTTCTTAGAGCCAGGCTGCCCATCATTACCAACATCTGTACAACTGTTCATAACTACCTCGCTGCATAATACTTCTATCGCAGCGCGACAATACCGCTGATCATCACCGATACCATCTATATTGATTTTTGGCAAAAAAATGCTTCAAGCTCATGGTATTTACATCGGTCGGGCATGTTTTCTGAAGCCAAACAGTGGGTATCTCAATGTGCAGAACACTGGTGGGGATTATTTATTCCCAATTGTTACTTTAGCCATGGTCGCAGGCAGTATAAGCTGCTTCTATGCCGGAGGAAAAATTAGTGGAAACACATGTCGAAAACCTCGCTGGTAACTCAGCACCTATTGCTGCAACCGAAACAATTTCTGTGGTCATCCCACTTTATAATGAACGGGACAGCCTGGAACAACTGTTCACAGAATTAAACAACACTCTGAGGATGATCGGCAGACCGTATGAGATCATATTCGTCAATGACGGCAGCACAGATGGTTCAATCGAAGTGCTGCATAAACTGTGTGAAAGAAGCCCTCTTGTTAAGATCATCGACTTTAGACGTAATTTTGGCAAAGCTGCTGCTCTTGCCGAAGGATTCAAAGAAGCAAAGGGCGATATCATCTTTACACTTGATGCAGACTTGCAGGATGATCCCAGAGAGATCCCAAATTTTCTAAGGAAATTATCCGAAGGTTATGATCTGGTTTCAGGTTGGAAATACCATCGGCACGATCCTATTTCAAAGACACTCCCATCTAAACTATTCAATAAGGTAGCATCGGCAACCACTGGTGTTAAACTGCATGACTTCAACTGCGGGTTCAAAGCTTACAGGAGAGAAGTCATTGAGAATGTTAATCTTTATGGCGAACTTCACAGATATATTCCTGCACTGGCATTTGGAAGCGGGTTTAAAGTAGCAGAGATAAGAATCAACCACAGGCCAAGAAAGTTCGGAAAATCCAAATACGGCATTGCAAGGTTCACTCGTGGCCTGTTGGATCTGCTTACGGTACTTTTCATCACTCGCTATACAAAGAAACCGCTCCATCTTTTTGGCTCTTTAGGGCTTTCGTTGCTTTTCGCAGGAACGGCAATAAATACTTACCTGGCAATCATTTGGCTCGGTGGAGAATCAATAGGTCGGCGTCCTTTGCTTATGTTGGGAGTACTCTTGATGATCCTGGGCGTTCAATTCATATCTCATGGACTTCTTGCTGAGATGATTACTCACATGAACAACAATCAGGATTCTTTAGTATCACGGAAAATTTGCAGGGCTGATGTTCAGGATGACTCACATAACATTCATCACGATGATGCCAAACCCTGGATGTAATTAATTATTTTACCTCATTAGATAATAAAAGGATCATTATACTTTGCGAATAAGTATTGTTGGCCCTTCATTCCCTTTCAGGGGTGGAATAGCGCATTATACTACGCTGCTTTGCAGTAGTTTAGGAGCCAGACATGAAGTCAGTCTGGTGTCTATGTCGCGATTATATCCCAAGCTGTTGTTCCCTGGCAGAACACAGACGGATACCAGCGAAGTAAAACTTGCTATCGATAATGCAGAGCAGCTTGTTGATTCCATGAACCCATTTTCGTGGATTCGGGCATCGAACCGGATACGCGAATTAGCACCTGATCTGGTCATTATTCAATGGTGGCATCCATTCTTTGCTCCTGCATTTGGCACAATTGCCCGCAGATGCAGGAAATTCTCCAAGGTAATGTTTCTTTGCCATAATGTGCTTCCGCATGAACAAACCGGGCCTGTCAGACTGCTGACGAAATTCGCGTTGTCCAGTGGGGATATGTTCGTAGTCCACTCAGAGGAAGACCTGCAGAATTTGAAGGATTTGATTCCATCTGCAAAGGTCAGAAAAGGCCGGCATCCAACTTATGAAGTGTTCAATCAGCACCCAATCGAAAAGCAGGACGCTCGTGCGGAACTCAACTTGAAAGAGGATCAGAAAGTTATCCTGTTTTTCGGACTTATACGCGAGTATAAAGGGCTGAAGTACCTGATTCAGGCAGTACCATCGATCCTTACAACTGTGGATATACAACTGCTGATAGTTGGTGAGTTCTACGATGACCGGGAGAAATATATCTCACTGATCAAAGAGCTTGGCATCGAGCATAAAGTGCGGATTAGAGACGAATACATACCAAACGAAGCTGTCGGAACCTATTTTGCGGCTGCTGACCTTGTGGTGCTTCCTTATATCTCAGCAACTCAAAGCGGCATAGCACAAATCGCTTACGGATTCGACCGGCCTGTGGTTACAACAAATGTCGGAGGGCTTGCAGAAGCTGTAAAACACGAGAAAACAGGACTTGTGGTGCCTCCGGCAGACCCAAAAGCACTTGCAGATGCAGTCGTGCAGTTCTTCAAAGAAGATTTGTCAGATAGTTTCGTGCATAACATCAGAGAGTTTCGAGAAGAGTTCTCTTGGGACAGAATGGTGGAAATCATAGAAGATTTAGCATCCAACAACAATGGAGACAGCAGATGAGAGCACTGGTCACAGGAGCTACAGGGTTCATTGGCAGTCATCTTACATCCAAACTGATAGAATCTGGGCATAAAGTAAGGGCTTTTGTTCGCCAGACCAATGATAGCAGTTGGCTTGAATCGATCGGCGCAGAGATTGTTCACGGTTCGCTCATCGACCTTAATGCGGCACAGGAAGCATGTAAAGATGTAGATATTGTCTTCAACCTTGCTGGCCGAATGGGCGGATATAAATCTACTGAGCAAGAAATGCGGCTTGTGAATGTTACCGCAGTTGAAACCCTACTGGAAGCTTGCCAGAAAAGTGAGGTTCAGCAGTTTATACACTGCAGCACACCTGGAGTAGTAGGGATGGTTGGAATAGCACCAGAATGTATGCCATATAACCCGACTGGTCCTTATGAGCACACAAAGTACGAAGGGGAACGCATCGCACTCCAGTACCATGACAATGGCAAGGTTCCTGTAACAGTGGTGCGACCTGACTTTGTATATGGGCCTGGAGACCTTCATAAACTAAAGATGTTTAAAGCAATCCAGGAAGGCCGCTTCCCTATCATCGGCAGTGGTAACAGCCTCATTCATCCTACTTATATTGATGATATAGTCAGCGGATTCGAATTAGTAGCTAATAATGAAGCAGCCTACGGTGAGAAGTTCAATTTCGCTGGACCACGCCCGGTAACGATAAAAGAGCTTGTTACAACAATAGCAGATAAGCTCAATGTTAAAGTTACCAGGCTTCGGATTCCAGTACCAGCGGCAAGACTTGCTGCAGTTGGAGCTGAAGTAGCTGCAAAACTGGTATCCAAAGAACCAATAGTGACTCTTTATCAGATAAACTTCTTCACCCGTGACCATGCTTCTGACATTTCAAAGGCCAAACAGATTTTAGGATTTCAACCTCAGGTTGATCTCCAGGAGGGCATAAATAGAACAATCCAATGGTACAAAATACAGAGTCACCTTTAATAATACCAGTTGCTATTGCCAAAACCAGTGCCAAATCCGATGATGTAGCCGCAGCCTGCAATCAGGTCATCAGTATGGTTGGAGGTCTGGATCATATCATAAAACCAGGCCAAACAGTACTGATAAAGGCTAATATAGTGGCCCCAATCCTCCATGCTGTGACAAGTAAAGAGGTACTTATCTCTGTAATCCGTATCATTGAAGATGCTGGTGCAAAAGCAATCGTCGGTGGATGCCCTGGATTTGAATATGATTCCCACAAAACAATGGAAATCCTGGGATTAGACACAATCAAGAAGTTCACCAATGCACGGATATTAAACTTCGATGATGATGATTTTGCCGACGTACCATTAGACCATCATAGAGTTAAGCGGGTAAGAGTCGCGCGCTCAGCAATCGAGTCCGACCTAATAATCAATATTCCAAAGCTGAAACGGCACAAGCTGACCGATGTAAGTATCTCGATAAAGAACTGTATGGGGTTACTTGAAAAGAGTAGCAGAAGGGAGATCCATGCAAAGGGACTGGATGAAGGCATTGCAGCTTTTTATGAACTCTTTCATCCTGCAATGAGTATAGTTGACGGCATTACGGTACCTATATCCGGCGCTGTATACGGTGACTATTTTAATCTGGGAATTGTTGCAGCTTCTACGGATATGCTAGCTCTTGATACTACCCTATGCAGTTTCATTGGCCAAGACCCTCTCAAGGTCAAACATCTGGTGATGGCTGGAAAATACAGCCAACCGAAGCCAGTAGTGTTAGGTTACAATGAAAATCAAGCTGTTATTAAAGCTACCAACCGCAAAATAAGGCTGAAGGTTTACAGACACCTTTTTGCATCGATATATGCACTCGATCATTATCTATCTCGATATAGAAACGATAGCTTGATTCCTTGGTTTCATAAAAATTTTGGCATCCATCCTGTAATTCATTGGAAGTTGTGCGATTTATGTGAAGCCTGTACATTAGTTTGCCCGGTCAATGCAATCGATCTTAAATCGCGTAGATTAGACTATACGAAATGCAGCAAGATAAGGTGCATGTTTTGTGTGGATGCCTGTCCACGGGGAGCAATCATACCCAAAAATTTATTTAAAACCTAAGTATTGTGTTTGGAGGGAAAGAAAATGGCAGTTCATCTCAGCGCAGTGCAAACTTATGATGCTCAAAAGACAAGGGAGGCAATTGAACAAGGTCTCAAGGCAACAGGGGCAAAAGTCGACGGAGCTAGAACCGCTGTTATCAAGATAAATGTTGTTCAAACTCGCGCGCCTGAGACTGGAATTGTGACACATCCTGTAGTAGCCGAAGCACTAATCGATATTCTTAAAGCCCATGGTGTTATAGATATCGCAATTGCAGAGGCTCCGGCACTTGGAGTAGATCCGAGAAAGGCATTCAGAGTATCCGGTTACACGGAACTTTGCAAACGTAAAGGAGTCCGGTTGATAAACCTTTTTGATGCGCCGAGAGAAAAAGTAGACATTGGATATGGATATGCGAACTTACCAAATGTCTATGATGATGAAGACCTATCCAAATATGAATGCGGGTGGATGTCCATTCCAAAAATCATGCTGGAATCCGATTTATACATCAACCTTGCAAAGCTAAAAACCCATAACAGAACGACTGTCACTCTGACAATGAAGAACCAGTGGGGATTGCTTTCATTCAAAGACAGGCAGATGTATCACCGTATCGGCTTGCATGAACCTATAGTACAGATCGCCAGAGCAGTCCAACCTCATATAACTGTAGTTGATGGGATACTGGCGCTCGAGGGCAATGGCCCAATACTCGGTGTTGCCAAACATGCCGGACTCATCCTGGTCGGCACGAACATGGTAGAAACCGACATAACAGGTGCCAGGCTTATGGGAGCTGATCCTAAGTCGATCATACATCTTCAGCGTGCTGTAGAGCTTGGATTGGGCAATTGGGATGTAGAAGTTTTAGGGGAAAAGGTAGATAATCTTGCACAAGTATTCGATCCTGCACCGCAGGATGTAAAGAGAAATCACAATTTTTATGTGTGGCGTAACTACAGAGCATGTCATCTGGATGATGATGCGTTCCACAGTGCGCTGAAAATCGCAAAACGTAATCCGAAATACTGGATGTTCCTTGTAAAACTCGCATACTACTCATTCTTCAAAAGGATCGATATTGTTCGCGGGCGAGGCAACAAGATGCCGCAATTCTATAAAGGGCAAAAGATTATCGTAAGTGGAGACTGCGCAAGAGATCTGCTTGAAAACTATGAAGAGCTGCCTGCCAATGTAATCCACATACCAGGATGCCCGCCTGACCCGGAAGATATCATAAAAGCAGTTATCAAGATGTGAGGTGCGGATGACACCCAAAGCACCAGCAAAAAACAAGCCAGGTGGGGATAGTCTGGCTCGTGGAACCATAGCGCTCATTAGTGTACAAATAGCGTTTATGGCAGGCGGATATATTATCCACTTTTACCTTGGCCGTTCTCTTGGCCCGGTTCAGTACGGCGTATTTGGAGTGGTAATTACCTTTCTGATATGGGTCGAGGTATCGCTAACCGGTGGATTTCCATATGCAATACGTAAATTCGGTGCAGAAAAGCCTGAATCGATGTCAGCGATTGCCCGTGCAGCAATGCGTGGGCAACTGATATATAGTATTCTTTTATGTATCATCGCAGTTGCAGCATCGCCATGGATAGCTGCACTGCTTAGAGATCCCAGTCTTACCGGATTTCTGCGCCTTGCATCTCTGGATATCCCCATCTTTGCTTTCTACTTTGCATACAATGCTGTATTGAACGGTAAACGGCTTTACAGCAGACAGGCAATAGCTATGTCTATGTATGCAGTTACAAAGGTGGCGGCAATTATACTGCTGGTAATGCTTGGCTTTGGTATCAAAGGTGCACTCGTCGGGAATATAATAGCATCTGCAGGCGGCCTTATGGTGGCTTTTTTGCAGGTTGGTAGGCTACAGGAAGCTGAGCCTTATCCTATCCGGCGGCTTATCAGTTATTCTGGCGCAACTGCGACTTTGTCAGTCTGTTTCACGCTTTTGATCAGCGTGGATGTGTTCATGGTAAAAGCTATGAGCAGCATCTCCGCTGAAGTTGGATATTATACTGCTGCAAGCACTATTGCCCGCGCTCCATTTTATGTATTTCTTGGTATTTCAATGGCCACATTACCTGTTATATCACGCGCAGCCAGTGAATCAGATAACTCATTGGTAAGGCAGTATGTCAGGCAGGCATTCCGTCTGCACATGCTGCTGCTTGCACCGATAACAGCGATCATTTCGGGCACTGCAGTCGGGACTGTCGGGCTTCTTTATACCAATCAATATAGCGAAGCAGGTCCTGTGCTTGGAATTCTCATTACTGCACTCATGATGTTTGGATTTCTCCATACTCTTTACAACGTTATGGTTGCTTATGGGGATACACATACACCTGTATTGGGTACTACAGTGCTGATTATACTTAACGTCCTGGGGAGTGTAGTGTTAGTGCCGAAGATGGGAATCACAGGCGCAGCAGTTGCAGCAATCATAACATCCATAATCGGTTTCTTTGTATCCAGCATGATATGCAAAAGAAGGCTTGGTGTCTTCATACCTTTGGGTTCAGTCATAAGAATTGCTTTTGCTGCGGTTGTGATCTATACAGTGGCTCGGTTCATACCACTGACAGGCATTGAATTGGTCGGGCTATACATTATGCTCTTTTTGCTTTATGGAGTCGTCCTGGTTGTAACAGGAGAGATAAAACGGATCGATATAGACAAAGTTGGTGCAGCAATCGGTTTATCCAGGAAGATATCAAAACCTGCTTGAGAAGAGATCTAAATTATGAAGAAACCTCTAGGAAGAAATATAATTACTGGAGTAGGTTGGACTTTTTCCAGCGCCGTTACGGTACGTGCAATGCAGTTTCTTGTGACTGTAGTGCTTGCACGTTTGCTTGCACCTTCAGCCTTCGGCTTATTCGCCCTTGGCACGATGATCATTACCGCTATTACCCTATTCCGAGACCTTGGTCTGGGGCAGTCGTTGATTTACCACAAAACAGATGTCCAAAAGAACGCAGAAACAACGTTTTTGATGAGCGCTGTATTCGGACTATTATCCTGGGGCGCTGTATTTGTGGCAAGTCCTCTGCTTGCCAAGCTGTTTGGAGGTCCTGATCTTATCTGGCCGCTTAGAGTGATGAGCTTTTCTGTCGTCTTGACGTCTCTTGCGACAGTTCCTTCAGTGCTGCTTGAGAAAGAATTGGAATTCAAGAAACGCGCGTTGCCTGAGTTTGCTATGGGAATATCATATGCGGCAGCGGCGTTGATTCTGGCTGTTAAAGGGTTTGGTGTCTGGAGCCTTGTTGGCGGTCATTTGGCTATGTCGGCAGCATCATTGATTGTCACATGGCTCGTTGCTGGATGGAAACCTGCAGCATCTTTCCATAGAGAAAGCGCTAAGAAGACTTTGAACTTCGGAAAGCATCTAATGGCCGCTTCAGTGCTCTTTCTTGCATTCTTTTATATAGACCATGCAGCAATTGGCAGATGGTTGGGAGTTACAGCGTTAGGCTATTACAGCATTGCGTTCACTATATGCAACCTGCCTGCTACCAACATCACCCATGTTGTCAACAAGGTTATGTACCCCACCTACTCCAAGCTCAATGAAGATATGGCTGCACTACGGAAGGCTTATACTCGAACAGTAAAAAGCATCGCAATGCTGTCATTTCCGATTGCTTGTTGGCTGTTTATGGCTTCAGAGGATTTTGTATTAGGGTTTTTCGGGCCTAAGTGGAGTCCTGCAATCCCGCTATTCAAGATTCTTGCGCTTTACGGGATGTTTCGTTCGATAGGAGCTACAGCCGGAAGCGTGTTTATGGCTGTTGGGGAACCGAAGTGGGTATACAGGCTTAATTTCCTTCAGATAGCAATAGCAGCTCCTTTGGTTTATCCCGTGGCAATAAAGTTTGGGACTATAGGTGTTGCAACGTTATTTACAGTAGCCTATACCACAGGCACCAGTCTGGCTCTTTGGAAAGTCGTGCAGATATTAGAAATGACCGTTTGGGAGTACTTTAAGATGTTCCAAAGCTCATTTATTGCATCAGTAGCAACGGTAATTGGGTCTTTCCTTGTAGCTGCCTTGATATTACCGTCCGGAGTCACAACTGCCATAGGTTCTGCAATACTTGCGCTGGTTGCTTATCCAATCACAGCCATTGCATTAGATAAAGAATCTTACCGTGCAGCACGATCAATGCTCAGCCCATCTGCAAATCAGGTTTATGCTACAGCTTCAGAGGGTAAAGTCGCTTCTGAATAACCTGCTGTTAAAAGGTATAAATATGACCTCAAAGACTTTATTGACTGATCTGTTTCCTAAAGCAATAAATTTCAAATTGGCTCGCTCAGGTATTACCAAGCCTGGGCCTCCGATAAATATCACGCTATCCGTAACCAACATGTGCCAATCCCGCTGCAAAACATGCAACATCTGGGAGATGTACCGCAGCGGGTCCGATTATGCACAAGGTAAATTCTCTGATGAAATGAAGCTTCAGGACTTCGAACGTTTGTTCAAGAGCCTTGGACATGTATACTTCGTCAATATGAGCGGCGGCGAGCCATTCCTGCGTAAAGATTTCCCTGAGATCGTTCAACTGGCAAATGAACTGCTCACTCCGCATGTAATCCACACTCCCACTAATGCAATTTTGCCTTCACGCATCGAGTCTATGACTGAAGACATCTTAAAGAGACTCAAGGCAAGCGGCAGAAACGTTATTTTTACGGTAAAACCTTCTTTCGATGGTGTCGGAGACTTTCACGATGAAATCCGAGGGGTTCCAGGTAATTTTGATAAGCTGCTGGAAACACTGCAAAGGCTCAAGCAGCTTAAGAAACGGTATTCGAATCTGGAAGTAGGAGCTGGAACTGTTATATCCAACTTCAACGTCAGGCATATTGCTGAAGTTGCCCGTTATGTTCATACACTGGAACTGGATAGCTACATCAGCGAGATTGCTGAGCATAGAAGCGAAATGTTCAATGAGGATGATCCCATAACACCTTCTGCTGAAGACTACGAAAAGGCCATCAGAGTCTTCTCAGAGGAAAGCCGCAGACATCTGGCTGGAGCTGGCAAGCTGGGCAAAACTACCGGAGCATTCAGGTTGATTTATTACGACCTTGTCGTACGCATACTTCGGCAAAAACGCCAGGTGCTGCCGTGTTATGGCGGCATATCGAATGTCCATATCAGCCCATTCGGCGATGTCTGGCCTTGCTGCGTGCTCGGTTATGAATATTCCTTTGGACGGCTGGCAGATTATGATTATGATTTCTGGAAGATCTGGAATTCATCAAGAGCTGATGAGGTTAGAAGCTACATTAAAGCAGGCAATTGCTGGTGTCCATTGGCTAATCAGGCATATTCCAATATACTTCTCAGTCCTATAACTATGGCAAAGGTGACTGGCGTCTTGCTCAAGCAGTTATCCAGCCGCAAGGGGTGATTATCAGCAATGAAGGAAAACGGTAGGGCTGGTATTCTTATAATCTTAGTGCTTGCCTTGTTCACATTGTTGATTTACCACGATGTAATCTTCAGGCCGGGAATCATTTTTGGTCAGGATACAATCGTGCAGGGTTATCCTCTCAACTGGTATGATGCTCAGGCCATGAAAAACAGCGGTGCGTCTAGCTGGTTTCCGTACATGATGGCTGGGATTCCTATGACTCCATCTGGGCTGTTTTACCCGACTGATTGGATGCTTCTCGTAATGCCTGTCACCAGAGCTGTTACCTGGCGTTATATTCTGCACACCTTTGCTGCCGCTGCTTTCATGTATTTGCTGCTCAGAAACTTCAAGAGAAGCACTACTGCTTCTTTGATTGGAGGAGCAGCATTCGGATTCTCCGCATTCTTCATCTCAAAAGTCTATGCAGGCCATGGCGGCGCTATATGGTCAGGGATATGGATTCCGCTTATACTGCTTTTTCTGGATAAAGCAATAGAATCCCGCCGTGTCGTTTTTGCTGCGTTAACAGGCGTGGTAATTGGCATACAGATTTTAGGGCAGCATCCTCAGTATGTCTTTTATTCACTTCTGGCGGCACTGTTATATGCAGTCTGGAGGATTGTGCCTAAACTAACAAAAGAAAAAAGATTGATACTCACCCCGACATATATACTACTGGCAGCCTTGGTAATTGCATTCGCATTTATGATATCGGCTCCGCATCTTCTATCATTTGCATATATGACTGCGCTATCTAACAGAGGAGAAGGAACTGGGTATGAGTTTGCATCATCGTTTTCACTTCATCCAGCACAACTTATTACTGCCTTTTCTCCGTCTTTTTGGGGATCTCCTGTAAAACACAATTCTACATTCGGAGCGCTTTATTGGGATGGGGCGCTTTTTATCGGAGTAATCCCATTCCTGTTGGCTGTAATTGCTTTGTTCTTCGTGCGAGAATCACGGGCAAATTACTTTAAAGTATTGGGAGTCTTATCTGTATTGATAGCGTTGGGCAGCTATACGCCATTCTTCAGGTTGATATATCAAATCCCGGGCTTTGACATGATAAGAGCCCCGAGTAAAATCCTGTTTTTGTACACTTTTGCTGCTGCTGCGCTTGCTGCGTATGGACTCGATGTAGTTTTTTCTGCTGCATCAAGGCTGCAATCAAGACAGACAGCTATTCAGGCAATAAAAGCTGAGAAGGTTCTCGCGTATTCATCTCTTGGCTTGCTCGCGTTACTTGCTATATGGGCCGGAGGCCAATCTCCGATATTTGCTGCTGCAGAAGGGATGATCAAATCTACACGCACTAATCCCGAGACTGTGCTATCCAAACTCTCAGGGCTTTATGCACTACAGCTTTCCGGACTGGCATGGGCTGCTGTATTATCTGCCAGCAGCGCTTTAACTGTTACAGCACTACTTCACAAGCTCATAAATATCAAAACGGCTGCAGCAGTTTTAGTAGGATTGGTTTTTGCAGACCTGCTGCTGTATGCTGATCCCCTGCTCTATACCACAAATGCCAGAAAAGCTTACACCAGCGGAGACAGGATGGCAATCAATATCATCAAAGCAGATAACGATATGTTTCGAGTCCTGCCGCTCGATACTCAGGCTTTTCAGTATGCCCAGGGGGTTTTCGATAACCTAGAGAGTGTCAATGGCTACTACCCTGTATCTTTAGCCCGATATGCAGCTTATGTCGGTGCAATTAACAACGAACCACCGTATGCAGATGTCAGTGCAGACATCAGAAATCCTGACTCACCTCTTGTCGGGCTGTTAAACGTTAAATACGTGCTTTCATCGCGACCGATCAACAAAAAAGGGCTTATCGAAGTCCATTCAGATAAGTCTTATGTTTACTACAACGGCAACTGGAAACCTAGAGCATTCACTGTTCATACTGCAAAAGCTGTAGAAAACTCGGAAGCTGCTCTTAGAGAGGTAAAAAACCCGAATTTCAATCCTGAAAAGGTAGTCATTCTGGAAACAACAAAACCTTTACCTAAGACTTCCGGTGATCCATCTAAGAATAAAATCAAGTATACTAAATATTCGGCAGCCAGTCAGCAATTGCAGGTAGATATGGCGTCTGATGGTTATTTATTCCTGAGCGAAGTCTATTATCCTTTGTGGAAGGCCTGGGTAAACGGGAAACCAGCGGAAATCATGCCGGCAAACTACCTGTTCCGAGCAATTTATATACCGAAAGGCAAGCATGATGTGCGCTTGCAGTATGTTGATACTCCACGTCAGGTTGGGATTCAACTGTTTACTGCTGCGGTTATCTTGCTGACAGCGATACTTGTTATCGATGTATTACGGCAAAAGCATCGCAAGAATAGCGTCACTGATACAGCTATCTGATATATCCGCGCACAATTGCATCTGTCATCCTGGCTATGCGGACCATCTCCTTTACATCGTGAACTCTGATTATGTTCGCACCAGATGCTACGGATAATGCAACAGTCGCTGCAGTACCTTCCATCCTTTCTTCAGGTGGCAATCCACCAAGAACGTGCCCTATGGTCGATTTACGGGATGTGCCAACAAGAATCGGTCTTCCGAGACTCTTAAACTCATCCAACCGGCGCAGTATCTCCAGGTTGTGTTCAACTTTTTTGCCGAAACCTATACCAGGATCGACAATGATCATTTTCTCATCGACACCAGCATCAACTGCCTCAGCAGTGCATCTTACCAGATAGTCGGTGATTTCACCCATAAGATCCTTATATGTTGGATCTTTCTGCATATCACGCGGTGTTCCCTTGATGTGCATAATAACCACCGGGCAGCGTCTTTCAGCAGCAAGTTTCTTCATGTCTGGATCAAAGGTCATACCGCTTATATCATTGATGATGCTGGCACCAGCATCTAAAGCGGCTTGTGCTGTCGCGGCATGGTAGGTGTCGATAGATATTGGCTTATCAGTCTGTGCTGCAATCTCTTTGATGACCGGAACAACACGGTCTATCTCTTCTTCTGTTGATACCGGCTCACTGCCAGGCCGGGTAGATTCTCCGCCGACATCTATTATATCTGCCCCCTGCTCTATCATATCCAGCGCATGTTTTACCGCTGCCTGTCTATCCAAAAAGGTGCCGCCATCTGAGAAAGAATCAGGAGTCACATTAAGAATGCCCATTACAAGCGTTCTTTTATGGAGTTCAGCATACATCCAGCGAATTTTGGGATCCGAAATATCTTCGGTAAGCGGAGGAACCGGTCCTTCATCAAACAGTGCAAGAACCGTCTCGATTTCTGCCGCTACATTTGGCCCGGCGATATCATCTGTAGAAACGGCGCGGACGGCATGACTGAAATGCTTCCGGCTGCCGATGAGAATAACATCGCTCTGCTCTCCCATACCAATCATAGATTCGCGGCTGATTGCCACATCTCCACCAGCAGATAAAAATGCCTCTTTCAGCACATGCGCCAGTGCTGAATCAACATTATACAGTTTTACAGCATAACACCGCGACTTTGGCAACATCAGCCGAACGCCTTTCTCAGCCGAACCAATCATCAGCAGTTCAGCAGCAAGGTCTTCATCAGTCGTTAAACTCAACACTCGCGGTTTGTGCTTCAACCCCCGACTCACAGACTCATACATAATTAAAAGACTCCCTCAACCGAACCAGTTAAGCAAATAATCCATACATTCCTGCTTGTTATTTAGGGATTATCTGGCTGAGGCTCATACCCTCAGGCTCCAATCTCAGCATATCCACCAAATTCTCAGCTTCAAGTTCATTTAGTATATCATCCGAGATAATTTCACCTTCATGCAGGATGATTTTGTTGTCCTTTGAAATAATTTGCGTAGCAGATCTCTTTCCCACGGCAATTTTTCGCTGCTCAGGAGTAAGAATAACAACATTTCCAAATGGTTTTACAGCAATATCTCTAGCTTGGGCAAACACTTCAGCGCCATAAACATCAGCTAATACTCCCAAATGGTGCAACCTATCGATAACTGCGCTATCAAAGACGTCACCAGGGCGCAGGATAATTTCCCCCTGGAAATCTCCAACTGTAGAATGTGACCTTTTGCCTTTGAGCCAATTGATTCTACTTCTATCAAGGACTCCAAGTGCATCTCCCATTAACATGATTTTCACCTCTTTTGGTTTTTAAATCCATGAGCATGGTGCCCTTGAAATCTGCAGTACAAACAAAATAGTCGGCTGCCAGGTTTGTATCTATTCAAGGTTTACTTTATCACTCTGGCCTGTGTTTTTACATCACATTACTTGAACGCGTTTCAGGGTCTCATTCTTGTAAAGAGATGCCGAATCAAGTTCGGCATGACGGATAATTCATCATGGAATCAAATGCGATCAATTGATTTACATGACATAATAACAAAGCGTAGTGGTTCAAGGAGAATTAGACTAAGAGCAGTTCGATTGATAAAAAGAACGCTAACGGCGTAGTTCTTAACGTTCAAGAATCTCCGTGGCATGGTTTGTCACTGCACCGATTTTCATGTCTACAGCACGGTGATTCACGATTACATTTGGGGTTTTTACAATCACTGGCGTAATCGTTTACATGGAATCCGCTTCCTTTGAACATGATACCTCCGCCGGTTCCCATCAGTCGGCGAGTCGATCCACCACATTCAGGACAGATTGATATCGGATCATCAGTCATTTTTTGGAAGCATTCGAAATTGTGCCCGCAAGTCAGGCACTCGTATTCATAAGTAGGCATAATAATAGTAGAATGCCCTGGGCACAGGTATACGTACCCAGGGGCTAATTCAGATCTCCTTACGGAAGCTCAAGTGCACCATTCGGACATGAATCAGCGCAAACGCCACAGTCGATGCATTCGTCTGAGACTTTGGCTTTCTCATTCTCGATTGCGATCGCGGCAGTCGGGCATACTTCTGTGCAATCACCGCAACCAGTGCATTTTGCTTCGTCAACGTTGATGGCCATCCAACTTCTCCTTAGCAGTTATTCATCTGAAATCTGCACCGTTCTGGAGTCTCTATGACTCTCAGCAATCAGGGCTGCGGTATTACTCTATCGAGTCAACCACAGCCCCGAAAACGGGTGTTTTTCAAGTGCAGATTACACCTGAGATTGTCGCACGCAGGCCAGGGTGTTGTCAAGTCAATTCACGACTAAAATAGACGTAAGCCACAGCTTTATGGCAGTGTAAATTTTGCTCCACTCAGAGGCTGCCCTGTCAGGTCTGTCATCCGAATATAAAACGCCCAATCACAGGCAACATTATTCAGCTTGACCAGAAATATGTTCTTTCCTTTCTTTAGCTGAACGTCTATGGTATTCGGTTCAGTGTCAAAAGTACGGTTCCAGGGAGAATCCAATATCAGTTTCCCATCCTGCCAAATCTTCCAGCCTCCATTTCTTTGAGTGCGAATAACTGCAATCTGCTCTGTATCCGACTCAACTGCGAATGCTGCATAACAGACCTTATCAGGCTCCGTTACCCCAAGAATCCCACCTATGTTTGGATACCTACCTGGAGCAGATGCCAGCTTCCAGATTTTCCCTCCAACTTCGCTGTTCAGTTTTGGAGAGCCTTTTGACTCATTAATATATGGATGGTTTAACCCTCCGTAAGGCTTGTCATCTCCTGGAAACGGGCCGATTACCAGATATTCTCGAACACAATCTGTCAGCCAGGGGTTATTTTCTTTATTGAAGATCGCACATTCCCGCCAAATCCTTCGGGTAATATGTTCTCTCATCTGGTGTTTATATATCGGCAACTCACCGTCTTCACCTGGTTTCCTCTTAAAACAACCTGTTCCTTCTTCATAATCTGCACCATCCGAAGTCCAATCGCCAGGGCCATCAGCAGGATAGCCATGCGCCCAGCAAATCGACATCCACACTGCGTGCAACCATTCATGCAGTTGAAGCTCGCCTGTATCATCTAAACTCCAGCCGCCACCGGTATTGTAGCCGACATAAGTCGCACCTTTGGTGTTCGGTTGGACTCCAAGCAATCAGCAAGGAAACCAAGCGGCAAACATTCACCTGGTTCACCTTCACCTACACGAGTCTTGACATAAACCATTATCGTATCGACCTCGCCATATTCGACCAGATCGGTTATAACAGGCATCACAGCATCAGGCCACGGGCAATGACCCCAGTCTTTATCGTTTACAAGAGTATTCAGCGACCTCTCGACTACCATCAATTCCCATTGAATTCTCAGGTTGCCGTCCGTATAATCCCATACCAGGTCTTCGAAACCTTTCATACCTTTGCGAATCATTTCGACTTCTTCGTCTCTAATGGTGTTAATGGTATGGTGCTGTTTGCCATCCTTGTCAGTCCATTTGTAGTCAAGAGTGCGGATAACAAATGCTTTGACTTTCCAAACACCTGCTTTTGCGGGATCAGTGTTTGGAGCGACTTTGGGTTTGAGTTCAGCGATTTTATTCCGAAGTCCTAAGCGAGTAAGCGCGTCTGTTTTGGTGGAATCCAGAATATTCTCGTAGTGCAGCAGGGCTGCTGCATAATCCCCTTTTTTCTCTGCTTTGATTGCGGCTGCGCGTTCCTTATTGGCATCAGCAAATGGCACTGGAACTGCAACTGCCCATCCTGATAACAAAAGTGCCGTAGTTATTACGGCCAGTTTTAACAACTTATAGCACATTACGAACCTCCTGATAGCTGCCAGGCTAACTCTCATAGAATATCACATTATAAATGAAGAATGAAATATAATTTCTCCGAATATTGATAATCAAATAAGCAGGTATTAATCTTGATTATGCGCGTATCAGATAATCGCTTCAAAATGCCACTCAACGCATATGCTGTGTCAATAAGTACAGTTATACTTCATCGACTAAAATAAAATTTCGGCTTTGCAGGTTATATGACAGTAATATGCGAACACATCATTGTATAACAACCAGACAAGCAAGATTCGTTACAGGAGTGGAAAAGCAAAATGTTTCGACCTGAACATCCTAAACCACAATTCAGACATGACCGATGGTTAAATCTAAACGGCACGTGGAACTTCGACTTCGATTTTGGCCTGTCCGGAGAAGAAAAAGGCTGGCATGAAGATCCTTCAGGATTAAAGAAGCAAATAAACGTCCCATTTTGCCCGGAAAGCAAGTTGTCCGGCATCGAATATACTGATTTTATCCCGGCGGTATGGTACCATCGCTCGTTCACAATCCCTGAGGAATGGAAAGGAAGCCATATATTTTTACATTTCGGCGCTGTCGATTATGACTGCAAGGCATGGGTGAACGGAAAACCGGTCGGGAGGCATTACGGCGGCGCATCATCTTTTTCATTCGATATTACGGAAGCTTTAGTGGAAGGTGAAAACCAACTTGTCGTCTCTGCACGAGATGATATCCGCTCCGGCATCCAACCCACTGGGAAACAATCCACACAGTTAAAATCGCATGGCTGCGATTATACTCGCACAACAGGTATATGGCAGACTGTCTGGCTGGAAGCAAGGCCAGAAAGCCATCTTGAGTGGGTCAAGATAATCCCTGATATCGATAACGGCTGTTTTATCCTTACTCCAACAATCAAAAAGTATAAGAATGGACTTGTCTTCAAAGCCACTCTCATTGCAGATGGCAAGGAAACTGCTTCTGTTTCATCGACTGCCGGAAGCGGGGTATCTTCAACGATTGATGTTCCTAATCCCCGTTTATGGAGTCCATCTGACCCTTATCTCTACGATTTAAGGCTCGAGCTTATTGATAATGGCAAGATAATCGACACCGTCCACAGCTATGCAGGGCTGCGGAAGTTCCACATAGAAGGCAATAAGTTCTATTTGAACAATGAGATAATTTTCCTTCGGTTCGTCCTCGATCAGGGTTTCTATCCTGACGGGATTTGGACTGCTCCAAGCGATGATGAACTGAGAGCCGATATTGAACGAGCAATGGCTATCGGCTTCAACGGTGCGAGACTGCACCAAAAGGTCTTCGAAGAAAGGTTCCATTATTGGGCAGATAAGCTTGGGTATCTCACCTGGGGAGAGTATTACGACTGGGGAATGGACTTTGCCAACCCGCAAGCGCTTTACAATCAGCAGAAGGAATGGAGAGAAATCGTTATTCGGGACATGAACCATCCTTCAATAGTTGCGTGGACACCATTCAATGAATCGAGCGGAGGACATAGAGCAGATCCAGAAGCACACCGTAGACTTGTCTCTGACACTTACGATATGACTCACCAACTGGACCCTACTCGACCGGTCAACGATGCCAGCGGCTGGGTTCACGTTATAACAGATATTTATAGTATGCATAACTACGAACAAGACCCTGAAAAATTCAGGCAGCATTATGCTGAAGTCACTCCTGATGCTCGCCGTAAGTTCTGCGTGATTATTCCTGCTTTGGATATTGGTTATGAAGGCCAGCCATTTGTAGTAGATGAATATGGAGGAACCTGGTGGGACCCGGATGAAGCAGAAAAAGCCTCTGGAACCGACCAGAAAGCCAGTTGGGGTTACGGAAACAGGCCTGAGTCAATTGAAGAAGTCTACAGGCGCATCGAAGGTCTTACTGCTGTACTGACTGAACACCCACACATCGCAGGCTTTGCTTACACTCAGCTTACTGATGTCGAGCAGGAGAAAAACGGTATCTACACGTATGACCGCAGGTTGAAATTCGACAGCAACCGACTAAAAAAAGCATTCGCTGCTCCAGCAGCCATAGAAAAAGGCAAATCTAATACCTGATGATTCCATATAATCGAGTAGGTGAAATCGTTGTCAGACTCACCTACTCGATTTTACATCAGCGATAATGTTAGGTTTCTCCAAGTTTTTTTTATTAATCCGCAATCCAGTTCCTGCAAGCGAGAAGTAAAATGCATGATTTTAGATGGATTATCTGGATTGTTCCGTTCGGCTGCAGAGCTAACTTGGCAGATAACTATTAGCTATTCTATACTCAGCGTTCCCTCAGACTCTCTTGTTTTGGCATTCCTGATATTTGCTCAGTATCTCTTGCCAACTGGTGAGTTCATCTGACAATTGGATTTCAACACCCTGGGTAGTCCTTAGAACATGTCCACGAATAGACAAACCTCGTTTTATTACAATATTAAAATCGTCTATAGCCGATATATCTTTCAGGTGGAGACAAGCCCTTCCGCGTTTCATCAAATCATATACTTGAAGCTCATCTCCCTCTAAACTGTATTGCCATCTCAGAAAACGGGTAGACCAGGATTGATGTATAAATGCTACGGTTAGTAATAAGGTAACAGCAAACAAGCCCAAGATCCCAGCAACGCGAATTGGGTAGAAATGTTGAGCTATTCTTTCAGAACCAAGACTGCTAATCTCAGCATATATCTTTACTAAAAGCCAAATTGGAACCCATCCAATTAGAATTGCAAATGCCTGATATATCTTAGGAATATCGCGGTAAGGTCTATCATATCCAAATGTCATAACAGTTCCTCCGTTAAAACTCGGCAACAGAACCTGCAAAACTGCCAGATGCTGTCGAATATCCTCCGCCAACTATCGAAAAAAGAACCTCGTCTACAGATCCAGTCCCGCCAAATGCGCCACCAAGTGCACCGGATCCCGCACCAAGAAGTGCATATAAGAGTATATTACGTCCCTGTGCTGCAGCGACAACACCTCCAGCGATTCCACTTCCTAATCCACCAGCAATGCCACTAGCTAACATTGCACCGAGTTTGATACCGATTTGCGCAGCTGCAGATGCTAGATACGGACCACCGAATAAAGCAGCATCTGTAGCAGCAGCACTTGCTATACCACCTATTACAAAATCACCCCAGTCCCATTGACCACTACTCCAACCGTTAACATATCCCCCGATCAAGAAAGCTGATACGAGTATGATTGCATGAACAGCAAATTTTCCGGTCAGATCCATGAGATTTGTCGGATTGTTCCTACAGTAGACAAACCAGTTCACTCCATCCTGAGCCGGGTCCTCTGATATAAACCTCCCCAAGCCTGGATCATAATACCTTGCCCGCATATAGATAAGGCCAGTGTTACTGTCGGTTGTATGTCCCAGCTTGCCTACGAACTTGTGGCTGCTTGTGCTGCTGCTTCCTCCGAGGTCATTGCCATAGACATCCAGCCTGTTGACTCCAAGCACTGGAACACAAGGAGTATTATCGGCTTCCATGAGTACTTCCTCGCCTACCTCGGCAATCACGCTTCCCAGGCCGTCATACAGGTACCATCTCACCACATGCCTTGATGGATTGCCTGGATCCTCGGCTGTATCATCTCTTCTATACTCTATCCCTCTTGCACTGGTGAAATAGGTGGCTATGTTGGAGTTCTCACACCTCTCCCGAACCACAGCCTGACCATCCAGCACATATTGAGTCTCAGGACCACTGCCAACCTGACTTGTACGCCTGAGTCCATCAGCCCCGTAGCTGAAGTAACTCGTCTGACCTCCAGATGTACACTGAACAAGCCTGTTCTGGCTGTCCCCCTTAATCGGTTCATCTGTTTTCGGTTATGCCACCGAACATTCATAACGGGGGAGAAATTCACTCAACTAGAATTGTGGCGATTAATCAATATATTAATCACCATACTAATCAATAAAAAATACAACGCAAACGTTAATACATAAACACGTGTTGTGTCCCTCATCAACAAAGCTATATCGAGAGAGATAACACTTACTCCTACTGCTATAAAAACAATTATTTTATCTTTAAATAGTGCCCGTCGCAGGATGAATATTACCAATACAAGTACGTTAGCTGCTATTGCGAACAACATACAAAAAACATTCAACCCCATTGCATTTCTCCAAATGACTCATCGATATTAACTGGTTTGTAATAGTAGCATGCTACACATATATTTATTACTCATAAATCAACAGGATCCATAGTGTTATAACCTTGAGACTTGTTCTGCATAGTCTCCCACTATTGTTCCCGCTAATAATACTGAGTATACAACTGCTGCAGCTACCGCGACTCCTGCAACTGTGCGTAAACCATGTGCACTTTTTACTATCATTTCACTTACCGCCCAGGAAAGAGCTGCTCCGTACCCAGTAGATAACTGCACAGCAAGCGAAATATCATCACGACCGAGTTGAGCAAGACCGAATGCCGTAATTGCAGTGTTAGCCAATCTCGATACTGACAAAGAAACCACTTTTGTCCATTTACCAATTTTGGAAAATGCAGCAGCTTGGAGGAGCGCCAACAAAGTGTATACTGTACCTACACCATACCAGAAGGTTGAATGATAAGAAACTAAATTAGAGTGCTTACCATTTGTATCCACTAGATTCACCGAATTATTCCCACAATAAGCATACCAGTTCGCCCCATCCCCAGCAGGGTCTTCTGATATAAACCTTCCTATTGCAGAATCGTAGTACCTGGCCTGCATGTAGATCAGTCCGGTGTTACTGTCGGTTGTATGGCCAAGCTTGCCTACGAACTTGTGGCTGCTTGCTCCGCTGCTTCCTCCGAGGTCATTGCCGTAGACATCCAGCCTGTTGACTCCAAGCACTGGAACACAGGGAGTATTATCGGCTTCCATGAATACGTTTTCGCCTACTTCGGCAATCACGCTTCCCAGGCCGTCATACAGATACCATCTCACCACATGCCTTGATGGGTTGCCTGGATCCTCGGCTGGAAAAGTAATGCAGGGAAGCAAGTGAGAGTATCCGGAAGTTGTAGGTAATTCAGTTAGAGCCAGTGCTTAAGACAGTGTATCTCCTTTCGAGTGAGCGCAAGACACGCCGAAATGGTACTGCTAAAGCCAAAACTTCTGACTGTTGCCACACGTTAGCAAGTAGGCAAATATTAGTCAAGTAATTACCTTAGAAATATTTATGAAATTTTGTTCTTGCAGTTACCATATATTAATAACACAGATAGAGAATGTCAGTCACCACAACAGTACTTAATCATCAAGATCAAGTCTAGCACCCACTGGACTCTGAACTCATCAACACTGTTTATTAGCATATGCCTGCCTCTCGGATTCGCAGTCCCTGCAGCCATAGAATCAGGCAAATCGAATACATAATCTATAAAAAACGAAGGGGCATTCCAGCTGGAATGCCCCAATCTATGGTGGGCGATACTGGATTCGAACCAGTGACCTCTTCGGTGTGAACGAAGCGATCTCCCACTGATCTAATCGCCCATTACTGGAGTAATTCTATCGTTCAGAACCCTAAATGTCAAGACTTTGAAAGACAACCGGATTTGACATTACTCTTGCCGTAGAACAGTTCGTCCGCTACAATACTTAAGCAGCCTGCCAAAGATAAATCCCTTCATAAAGGGTATCTCCTTACAGGTACATGTATCTTATGGAAGGACGAGAATACTTGGAAAACTTAAAGAAAATAGCTGAAGACATACGCGCGGAACTTGATGCCAAGAATGCAGCAAGAGAACAAGCACTAACATTATCACGAGAGATCATCAGACTGTCGGCAAATTCAATCAGAGCCGTCCATAGAGATGAATTCGATGATGCTCGCGAGCTTATGGACCAGGCGCAAGCTAAGGTAATCGAGTCTAAGAAACTTCTGCAAAACCAGTTGGACATCTACTACACAGGTTATGTGCTAGATGCTCAAAAGGAATATGCAGAGTCTGAGCTTACAATGGCTATCGTGCGCAATATGCCTCTTCCCAGCCATCAGGAATTAGGTGTCGAATGCGCTCCATATCTTAATGGGCTTGGTGAAGCAATCGGAGAGTGCCGCAGGCGGGTACTGGACATCATCCGTCTTGGAGAATTCGAAAGAGGAGAGCAAATACTCCAGGTCATGGACGATGTGTATTATCTGCTAGTCACCTTCGACTATCCAGATGCAGTAACAGGTGGCCTTCGCCGGACAACAGACATGGTCAGAGGAGTCCTCGAGCGGACACGCGGCGACCTGACTGTAACGATAAGCCAGAAAGAGCTGGAAGACTCGATAAAAGATGCAGTGAAAAAACTCGCAACCGACTGATGAACAAAGACAAGACTCTGCACATTCTTAAGGAAGCAACCAGAAATTCAGTTTATGAATATCGGCTGTATCTGGTAGGCGGAATAGTTAGAGATGAGATTCTCGGCAGCCCCGGAGAAGAGGATATTGACATAGTCCTGGAAGGTGATGCAACAAAGCTTGCACGTTATCTGTTTAACATCGGAATCACCGACTTCAAGCCAGTTGTTTTTCCTCGCTTCGGGACTGCTATGGTCTCTATCGAAGGCACACAAGTCGAGCTGGTCAGCGCCCGCAGCGAATCTTATGCTCCTGAAAGCCGCAAACCTGAAATCGAACTTGCATCTCTTGAACAGGATGTCCTCAGGCGCGATTTCACTATTAACACGCTGATGAAAAACCTCCATACCGGAGAGATTCTCGACATCACCGGTAAGGGGCTTAGTGACCTGCGCGAAGGTATCATCAGAACTCCTACTGACCCGGAAGTAACCTTCGAAGATGACCCGCTCCGCATGCTCAGAGCAATACGCTTTTCTGCCAGGTTTGGGTTTGTTATCGAAGATAAGACTTATGAGGCTATAAAGAATAAAGCTCATCGTTTGTCGATAATCAGTAAGGAGCGCATCAGAGACGAATTTTCGAAGATGCTTATGACATCAAGAGCAGCGCAGGCGATAGAAACGCTCAGAACTACTGGTTTGCTGGCTCAGTTTGCCCCTGAACTGCTTGAGATGTACGGTGTCACACAAAACATCTATCACCTGTATGATGTTTGGACGCATACAATGAAAGCTCTTGAGTCTTTGCCCGATACAGCAGACCTGGCATTGAGGCTTGCAACTCTGTTTCACGATGTAGGCAAACCCAAAACCCGCTCAGTCGATGAAAAATCGCAGGTGCATTTCTACTCTCATCAACATATCGGCGCTGAGATCACTCACCGTGTATTGAATCGGCTCCGCTATCCAAATGACATAATCAGAAGAGTCACAAAGCTGGTAGAGATGCACCTTAGAGTTGGTGAATACGATTCCAAGTGGACTAATGCAGCAGTCAGACGACTGATCCGAGATGCAGGGCCTGATCTGGATGCACTTATTACTCTTACCAAAGCAGATAAATCGGCTGCTAATCCTGCAATGCCTTCTGTTGACTTGGATGAACTAGGGAAACGGATAGAACAGGTCCAGAAACATGTAGATGTCCACACAATACGCAGCCCTCTCAATGGACGGGAGATAATGCAGTTGTTGGATATACCTCAAGGCCCATTGATTAAGGAAATAAAGAACTTCTTGATAAATGAGATCATGGAAGAACGGCTAGCACCTGCAGATAAAGAAAAAGCCGCAGAGCTTGTTCTTAAACAATGGTCCACCCAACGACAAACCAAAGACAACTAACAGGATTCATCTATCACATTTCCTGCTTCCATTTACCTGCTTATCATTTCAGGTCTTTCTTAACTTTACATTCGCCACACCAGACTTTTCTCTTTTCACAATATAAAAAAACTGGTGAGATTGCCTGGCAACATAAGAGTAAGAGTTACGTCTTCCGATAATCGAAGATAAATATGTAGCAGGCCACTCAAATGCAGTGTTTTGATGATCGGAAACTAAGACAATTTATACAGGGAGAGCTTTCAGCAGAAGAAATGCTCTCTACCAGCAAGCACATTCAGAGTTGTCCGGTATGCCGGACTAGACTCACCAGCAGCAAAACATATCTTAATGCTGTTTATTCAATAAGCGACGTTACACTTGCTTGCGGCGAATGCCCGGATTACGAGATCCTTTCTGCTTTTGTGGAAGATAGCCTGCCTCATGAAGCTCATCAACACATTGAACGGCACATTTCTTTATGTGAGTTGTGCTGGAATGATGTTGAGACACTTCAAGCATCAAGAGCAAGAGCTACACTTGCACCTGAGATTACAGTCCAGCCAGGTCAGTTTGCCCAGCGCCGTTCCTGGAATATATTTGCATGGCCCAGGCTTGCTGCCGCAACTACCGGCGTCGCAGCCGTTGCAGTTGTGCTTATGCTGTCACAGACAAGTTTAAACAATAAGCCAGCAATCACAAAAGTCGGAGATAGGCCTGCGGTTGTAGCTCGGGGCAATACGGATGCACCTATAAAAATCGACACTCCCGAACCAAGAGTCACTATATCTAAAGATTCTGAAGAAACCAGCCTGACAACGGCACCTGAGCCTGATAAACCTACGGCTACCAAAGAGTCTACTTTGACAACTCCTGAGTCGGTATTTGTTGCCGAATTCAAAGATGGCAGCGTTACCGTAGGCCGTTCCAATGGCAAACTCATGGCTCGCTCCGACGGTAGAGATTTCGAAGTCCAAGTAGCTGCATTGGTCAATCAGAAGCTGAGAGACGGACAAGTGCCTTCCAGCTTCCAAATGGCAAAGGCTGATGAGGTTCGCGGGCCTCAAGATATTATCAAGATCAAAAGGCTGTCTCCATTGCCCGGCAGTATAGCGCAGAACAGTCCTGAGTTCACTTGGGAACCTGTAGAAGGCGCTATGAAGTATCGGGTAGAGATTTACTCGATGGATGGCACAGCAATTCACGAAGCAGAGACAGAAGACACCAGATATCATTATGACGGAAAACTCGAAGGCGGAGGCTATAAATGGGTAGTCAGAGTCCGCAGAGGCTTCCTTGCTGACTGGGAATGGTCTGAAGCTGTTCCGTTCCGGGTAATGTCTCAGAAAGAACTGGACCTTATTGATCAAGCAAAGCGCGATTATCCCGGGTCCCATTTGGTACTTGGCACGATTTATGAATCACTTGGCCTCAATCATGATGCAGTGAGCGAATTCTCAGCTCTAGCAACCGAGAATCCGAATTCACCTTTAGCAGCGAAGCTTCTTGAAGGTGCCCGAAAGAAAGTTAAGGAGTAATTCCTGGAGAGGTCCAAATGAGGCTCGCAATCACTGCCCTGTTAATTCTGTTATTCCTACCAGCGGCTGCCCAGTTGTTCGCTGACACCAGATCCGGTCTTGTCCAGAAAGTAACAGGCGGAGAGATCGACTGGGAAAATCAGTCAGTTTTAGCAACAGCAGAAGCACTGATGCCAAGTGAAGCTGAAGAGCCTAATCGCACGAAAGCTCACCTCAAGGCCAAAGGCAGCGCCAGGACTAAAGCAATAGCCAATCTTCTTGTTGCAATCGATGCCCTTCCTGTTAATTATGCGATTTGCTGCCAGGATTTGATGAAAAACGACGACCTTCTCAGACAGGCAATAGAAGGGCTTGTTCATAATGCTGAGATCGTCTCTGACAGGCGCATACAACAGGCTGGTGAATCTATGGTCGAAGTTACGGCAAGCATCCCGCTTTACGGAGCCTTCGGACCGGGAAGATCTATGCTTCGCTCACTTGTTCAACAAGAGAAACAGGGACGCGCCTCTGCACAAGTCAAGGTTGAGACACCTAAACCGTTCATCACAGCAGATGCTCCATCAAATCAAAAAGGACCTTTCAGTTCTCTTATAATCGATGCTCGAGGTTTCCGGCTGCAAAAGGCGCTCAACCCAAGAATTCGGAAACCAGATGGCGTGGAAGTCTGGGGAAGTCTGCAACTGGACATGCCTGTGCTTCCATCAGGCGTGGCTGTATATATGTCATCAGTTGATGATGCCCAGCAACACCCATACTCAGGGAAAAATCCGCTGATAATCCGAGCAGTCGGCAGAGCTGGTGGGGCGATATTTTGTGACGCAGTTATAACCACTACAGATGCTGATTTGATCCTCAAAGAGAATAAAACCAGCCAATTCCTCGATGATTTCCGAGTATTCTTCATCGTGGATGCTGTATCTGAATGATATAACTACCTCCTGGCGCTTATAGATTTATGATTAGGGTATAATTGGCCTCAGAGGCTTTAGACCACGATGCTTGAAGACGAGTTTGGGGATATAATTGCTAAAGCGCGCGTTGGATTGGGTTACACTGTTGATCAAGTTGCCCACCTTACCAGCCTTTCAAGCCGATTCATCGAACGTTTGGAAAATTATCAAGAACAAGCATCTGCTGAACAGGTGCGAGTTCTTGCAGAGGTTCTCTCACTTGATCCTGACAAGCTCATAGATATTGTAATCAACGGTTGGGAGCCTTCTCCTGCTGCTTTGCCTCAGGAAAATGCGCTAATTCAAACTATATTCGTTCCTTATGGTTCGTTTGGAGAGAACTGCTACATCCTGACGTGCCAGCAAACATCAAAATCAGCAGTTATTGATCCAGGCGGAGCAGCAAATGAGATCGTTCATGCAATAAACGAGTCCAACCTTTCACTTGACTTGATTCTTTTGACTCATGCGCATGGAGATCACACTGCTGGAATCCCCGAATTAGCCTCAAACTTCTGCGAATTCCGCGTAGTGAGCCATCCTGCAGATAAGTCTAAAATCCCGTTGATTGACCGCTTGCAATGGCAGGGCGCAAGTGATGATGACCAACTTAAACTCGGAAACTTGGACATACTTGTGCAGTATACACCAGGTCACACACCTGGAGCGCTCTGCTATCAAGTAGATCAGGTTTGCTTTGTTGGAGATACTTTATTCGCCGGGTCGATTGGCCGGCCAGCAAGCTCAGATATTTACGAAAAGATGCTTTCAGGCATCCGCAATAAAATACTATCACTTCCAAGAGATACAATAATCCTGCCTGGACACGGCCCCATAACCACTGTAGGTGAGGAAATATCTCACAATCCATTCTTCTGAGATACACCCAAAGGTTTCCTTCGTTGAATGACATCACAAGTATTGAGGGTAAGTAAACCTTGTGTCGTCGAGATTGGAGGTCACAGTGGAAAAACACTTTCGCATATTAGGATATTTGTTTATTGCCTTCGGGATTCTGGACGCTGTATCTATTCTGGCTATCTGGTTTAGACCGGATATTCTTAGAATGATAGGAGCGCAACAACCTTCTCCCGGAGGCCCATTGATGACAATTGCAGTGATAGTAGGGCTTGCCATATCTGTTATTTATATAGTTGCAGGATGGTCTTTGCTTAACAGGAAAGATTGGGCGCGAACAATCACTATAATCGGATCGATTCTTGCGATATTCGACCTGTTTCCACTTGGAATAGCGCTTGGAATTTATGGCCTGTGGGCTATGTTTTCTTCTCGTGGCAGAGAGGATTATCCGGCTTATATCCGAGGAGGAACGTCTGAGCAATCTGCCTCGGGATAATGCGAAGTGCTGGCGGGACCGTGTGGGAATCGAACCCACCCAACGCAAGCATTACTTACGTCGCGGCTGGTTTTGAAGACCAGGCGAGCCACCAGGCCCGAGCCGGCCCCATAAGGTAACGTCATTCTACCTGCGGGCTTACTAAAAGTCAACAGTCAGCCGTCATAAAAATTGCAGATGGCATAATGTAAACCAGGAGGTAATTTATCAGGCGCTGTAGAACTATAAATAGGAGTTTTACAGCGTAGTGAAAGACAGACATTTTTCTTTAGCAGTTCCGTGGTTTACTGATGCGGCACTTGCCTTGATTCAAACGGCAGTGCCGTTTTTGGCGTTAAGATATTTGGCAACCGAGCTGATGTTAGGGACACTCGGTTACGTTGCACAGGTAGTAAGATTGCCTATCTGCCTTACTGCCGGACGGTTATCCGAAAAAGTCGGACGTTCCCAGATCATCATTCCAGCGACATTAGTGTTAGCACTCGCTTGTGTTGGGCTTGCTAATGCATCATCTTATGGCCAAATCGTGCTGTATTATACGATAAGTATTGCGGCGCTGGGAGCTTTTTACCCTCCATTGCAGGCACTCATTGGAGATGTGTCAAAGCATGGAGAACTTACCAAAAACCTTAGTTGGTTCAATATGGGCTGGTGCCTTGGCGGAGCCAGTGCAGGACTTATCGCAGGCTGGTTAATCGGCCTTGGTGTCAGCGTTACATTCTATGTAGCAGCAGCTTCTGGTCTTGGTGCTGCCTTGACCTTGATTATTTGGCGAAACAGTCCTAAGCGAGTTCCCAGGTCAAACAGAAAAACTATTACACAAACCGAAGAACACCACCCTTCCATACTTTTCGTGGCAAGACTGGCTCATTTCACTGGATTCTTCGCTTTTCCGATAATCCGCATGCTCTTTCCAAAGCTGGGAGTCGAGCTTGGGTGGTCTAAGCCGATGGTCGCAATAGTGGCTGCTATGCTGCTCGTTGGTCAGGCAGGAGGTATTATTATCACCAGCGCAGGACCGTGGTGGCGCGGTAAGCTATGGCCGCAAATCGCAGCTTTATCTATTACTGTTACATGCTCTGCTATAGTAGCTGTTATATCCATTCCCATTGTAATCGGCGCCGCATTTTTCGGGATAGGCGCTTCACTTGGCATCGGCTACACTTCTGCGTTATATCATGGGATATCCTCTCGAAGGGCTATTGGGAAAAATACAGGTATTCATGAATCTCTGGTAGCAGGTGGAAATATTCTTGGTGCGCTCTTTGGAGGCCTGGTTGCTCAACACATCTCCCCAAGAGCGCCTTATGTGCTGCTTGCCGCTTTAGCTGGTGTTTGCCTCCTGACAGCAGTCATTCTCTGGAGAAAAATGATGCGTGAAGAAGCCCAACCAAACTTTAGAAGATAAATCACAGCATTTATGCGCGTATTCTTGCGATTTTGCTCTTATATATGGTAGAATACTATGGTCATGGAGAGATGGCTGAGTGGTCGAAAGCGGCCGCCTGCTAAGCGGTTGTAGGGTCATTAAGCCCTACCCCGGGTTCGAATCCCGGTCTCTCCGCCATAGCAGCCCCGAGTCCATGGATTTCGGGGCTTTTTACTGATTGAAATGCTTGATCGTCTATTCGACGATTAATTCCGTGCAACGAACAATAGGAGGTCGATTTAGCCTTGAGGCTGCACCTCTGGACAGTTCTAATATCAATAGCTGCTATCTCGCTTCTGTCTGGTGCTTATGGCGCGACGGAGTTAGATAACTACTTCAACCTGCGTAGACAACACCAGGCCATGAGCCTCAAGATTTCGGAGATTAAAACCAATCCTGAAGCCTATAAAGGAAAGGTCTTCGAATTAAGAGGCAAGCTCTCCGGCACTGCTCGCGGCGGAGAACAGACACTTTTCATTATCGACTGTGGCGATGGCTGTTATGTTGTAAATGCTGATCCTGACAGTTTCCCAAACCTCAGTGCAGGCAGCAGGATCTGTATCCTCGCAGAAGTAGGTGAAAACTGCACAATTGCACTTTCAGACCTGAGACTGGTTGCACTGGCTTATGAAAGTGATGTCCTTCTTCGAGAGCAGAAAGCAATGGAAGCTGAGGCTGCCAGGAAAGCTAAGGAAATAGCCAAACAACAGCAAAAAGAAGCTCAAGCTAAGCTGGACGCACAGCGCAAACAGGCCCAACAAAAACAAGCTGCTCAACCAATGGCTGCAGAGCAGATGGTTGCAGCATACAAAAACGCCATCAAGTCTTATAACAAGAAGCTTTCTGATGCTGAAGCAGATACCATAGCCCGCAGCATTCTCGCATTTGGAGCTAAGTATGAAGTTGACCCCAGGCTGGTCGTCGCGATAATCCTTGCTGAATCCAACTTCCGCCCTGACGCAACCAGTCCCAAAGGAGCAATGGGGCTTGGTCAGCTTATGCCTGGCACCGCAGCCGGTCTTGGTGTCAGTAATGCTTACGACCCTGTGCAAAACATCCAGGGAAGTGTACGGTTGATTAGAGGTCATCTGGACAAACTGACAGGGAGTGCAGACTGGTCTGAACTGACATGGCATGACTTGGCGCTTGCACTGGCCAGCTACAATGCAGGGCCAGGCGCGGTCAAGAAGTATGGAGGCGTTCCACCTTACAGGGAGACCGAGCAGTACATCTCCAAAGTGTTCTCCATCTATAAAAAACTCTGCGGCATAGAAAATTGACAGGGGCAACACACGCAAGCATCGGAGCAGCGTTAGGCGCTATAATACGCAAACCTGGTCTTGCCTTTGCTGCTGGAGTTGTATCCCATATAATTGCTGATATTCTCCCACACCGCGATTGTCCTCCAAAAGTCGAAGCAGCGCTCCTTACTGCCACCCTTGGCTTTATTATCGCTCGTTATGGAATAAATTCTCCTCAATTCTGGGGCGCGGCAGGAGCAGTCTCGCCTGATTTTGAACATCTTCTCCTTGAGCTGGGGCTGATACGGCCGGAAGATGAGATATTTCCAACTCATATCGATTATGGTAAATGGCATGGGTCTGAAACTAACGAACGAATCAGCCAGCTATTGACATTTGCAGCCGGCATGTTTATCGCAGATAAGTCTAAATAAGTCAGTTTATCCATTACATTGATTTAATAGCATTCTCTATACTTGTGTTAATGCTGATTCTCGGGTATAAACAACCGATAGATAGTCGGTAGGAGGTCTCTTGTGGTTAAACAGGTTTTGAAAAACGGTCTGACAGTACTTATAGAGGAGCGAATCGACAGCCCGATTACTGCAATAGTAACTTACGTTAAGACAGGTTATTTCGATGAGCCTGACCAGTTTGCAGGCATCTCCCATGTTTTTGAGCACATGTTCTTTAAAGGGACCACCCGCAGGCCAAACCCGGAAGACATTGCGAGGGAAACCAAGGCATTAGGCGGCGTTTTGAATGCAAGCACGGGTTATGAAGCAACCATCTATTATGTCACATCGCCTGCAGAGAACTTCGAGAAAGCTCTGGATATCCAGTTCGATGCACTCACAGACCCAAAACTAGACCCTGTAGAACTCCAACGGGAAATCGAGGTCGTTATTCAGGAATCCAGGCAAAAACTGGACAATCCTTCAGCTTTCTCACTTGAAAAAATGTGGGAAATGGCGTTTGATAGGCATCGGATCAGACGCTGGAGAATAGGCCACCCAGACCAGCTTCGCGCAATCACCAGAGACGACCTTCTGCGTTATTATAACGAACGTTACGTGCCAGCTAATATCATCCTGTGTGTTGTAGGAGGAGTTGAATCAGGCATAGCGCTTCAACATATCGAGCGGTTATATTCTGATATTCCAGACAGGAAGCTCATAGAGAATCCATCTCCTGAAGAACCCGAACAAGTCCGCATGAAGTTTGCTCGGATGCAAAGCGATATCAATCAGAAGCTGCTGCATATCGGGTTCCATGCACCTACGATTCTCGATACGGACTACTACCCGCTTTCTGTGGCAATAGACATCCTTGGTGAGGGCAGAAGTTCCAGGCTTTATCAGTCTCTTATGGAACGCAGACAGCTTGTGAGCAACATCGGTGCGTTCTACAGCAGTTATCAGAGCGTGGGAGTGGTAACACTCAGCTCAGAAGTGTTAGGAAATGATCCATCTCTCGTCACTACGGCTATGTTCGAGGAGATCGAAAAACTCAAAAAAGAACCTATCCGCCGCGCCGAGTTGGAGAAGATCAAGAACATAATCGAAAGCGACACATTCTTTGAGCAGGAGCAGGTGCTCGGACGAGCAAACAGGCTTGCATTCTTTGAATCATTGGGAGACTGGAAACTGTCTGATGAATATCTGGAACTGCTCAGGAAAGTAGAGGCGGAAGATGTAGCGCGTGCAGTGGCACAGTATCTGTCAATCGACCGAGCTACAGTACTCGAGTATATGCCAGAAAATGCAGATTTAGCAGAATACGATACTGAAGCACTTTATGAAAAAGCCTCACATGCAGTCATCCATGTACCGAGCGCGCTCCCTGTTACGACTGTATCCACAGATGGTCACCTAAGGCGGGCTGTTATGCCTTCTGGTGCTACGATAATCACTGAAATCGACACAAAAACTCCAGTAATTGGCCTTGCTGTCTACTTTAAAGGTGGAAAGATTTGCGAAACCAGGGAAAACGCCGGGATAACCGAGCTTGCCCTGCGCAGTTCTCTGAAAGGAACCAGCAGATTCTCTGCAGAAGAGATTGCGCAAAGGCTGGAAAGCCTTGGCACATCTATCGGTACTGTCAACGGCTCAGACTACTTCGGTTACAGTCTCAGAATACTCGATAAGAATTTTGAGGAAGGTTTGGAACTGCTTTTTGATGTGATAACAGATGCGACATTTCCTCCTGAGGAGGTAGAAAAGGAAAAAGAGGCGCTTCGTGCAGATATCCGCAGATTACAGGACTCCTCATTCGGTTATGCATCGGACTTGCTGGCAGAAGTAGTATTTGAAGGCCATCCCTACGGACTCGCTGATTATGGTTACGATGAAACCGTTTCCGGCCTTACTCCCGAGCAGGTCGCACAGTGGCATAGAACCATTTGTTCTCCTGAAGCTGCTGTAATTTCGATTGTCGGCAACATACATCTTGATTCTACAACTAAAGCCGTTGAAGGTATGCTGCAGAAATTGACTACACAACCTTCTGCTTGTACAACTATTCCAACCACATTCCCTACTGAGATAAAGGAGAATTCGGTAGAACGGGACCGGACACAGACTGCGGCTGCAATCGGCTTCCCTGGTGTGCCTACTGATGATCCTGGACGATACGCGCTGGATGTAACCAGTGCGCTTGCTTCAGGACTTGGTGGAAGGCTATTTGCTGAGGTCAGAGGCAGGCTTGGACTTGCTTATGTTGTGTCTACTGCCAATCTGACAGGCGCTGAAGGCGGCGTGTTTGTCATTTACACAGCAACATCTCCAGAAAATGAGCAGCTTGCCCGTGAAGCTATCTTCAATGAGCTTCAGAAGCTTAGAGATGAGCCTGCAGAAGTGGAAGAGGTCGAACGAGCTAAGAACTACTTGAAAGGCGCAAGGTTAATAGCGTTACAGACATCTGTAGGACGAGCAAGAGAACACGCAGCAAACGAAATCTTCGGCCGAGGACTGAATGGAACAGCAGAATATCTGGAAGGTATCTCCAAAATCACTCCTGAAGATGTGCTTAATGCCTCCAGGCAGCATTTTACAATCGATAGATACTGCCTTGGAGTCGTCCGTGGAAAACCAACCGTAAGCAAGTAATAAAATAGACATTAACAAGAAAGCCTCGAGTTCATTCACCCGAGGCTTTGTTTTACACATCAATCAGTTATATTAATCAGCATACATTGCGGTCTTGGCTTTCTCGAATGTTGCGCCGGGAGGAGGAAGTTTCTTTATTGCCTCGTCGTAGTTCACGATGTATTCCCACCAGTTGTTATAGAACCCGTCAGTAACACCCGGATTGTGTGGAATTCGGGTCATCCACCATATATGATGGTTCACAATGCCGTCCCAACCGCCGCTCTTTGCATTGAGAAGCTTTTTCTGACGAGGGAGCTTTGGATAGGTCAGCCAGTCATCAGCATAAGTCCAGACTTCTTTATCATTGTTCCAATCGTAGTCTCCCTTTGAGTTCGGTGCATAATGAACGCTGCCGACTTCCGACTCCCCAGGAAAATCTTTATCCACTCTAGTAAACTTGACCCACGGATTTTCTCCGTTCTTCTTATGGTCCCAGACTCCTTTGCCAACTGTCAGGGAAAGCACGCTCTCTATCCTGTGGCAGTAGCTTTCGAGCATTTCGCCTTCACCACGCTCGTAATTCCATCCCATTATCCAGATTGTCTTGCCTACATCAGGTATATCGTAAGGTCTGTAAAACCAAGGGTTATCTGTCTGGTAAGGAATCTTGTCTCCAGGGGTCTTCCAGTGCAGTTCATCCCAGGCCATATATGGAGCGCCCCACAGCCAGATCTCGGTGACATCCTTCTCTTTGATCTTCTTTTCCAGGTCGAACTTATTAAAAAGCCACTTGAAACTGGTCATTCCGGGGTTAGCTTTGCTGCGATCTTTCTCCCACATCTCGAGGAACTCTTCTTCGGTATAAGTGAAGCCGTTACGGAATGTGGTGAAACCGTCGAACTCGATTTTCTCGACAACCTTGTAGTTGACATACCCGTTGCTTGCTTTCCGGGCGTCTTCGATCATCTTCTCTGTAAGCACCCAAGGATCAGACCATTTCATGTACTCGTGGAGCTTGACGTTGCCTCTGGTCTTTAGCACCGGATCGATGTTGATGACGATCACATTGACTGTTTTGGTGCCGATACCCTTTGAAGTTTCTATGGCTGTAGTCTCAGTCTTTTCTGATATGCCGTAATTTGCTATGAGGAAAAGCGCCGCAAGACTTAAACAGACCAGTTTTGTCAGCCTGCACATAAGGTTACCCTCCCGTATCCAACATTATTGGAGCCTACGGAGCCAAGCCTATTCTACCCCAACTAGATACACTAAAGCAATCAGATTCAATCCAATCATCTTTCTGCAATTGCCCTTAGTCTGCCAAACTGTTATAATATGTATGTCATAAATCCTGAAAATAATCTGCCAGCGGCCGAGTTTCGTCTGATGGAGCTTGGCCGTTTTGTCGTGTTTAAGAGCAAGAATGAGTATAGCTGAAGTAGATGTAGTGGTCCGGGAAGTCCGGGAGAATATAAGAAATATTGCAATAATCGCTCACGTTGATCATGGAAAGACAACGCTGGTCGATGTAATCTTGCGTCAAAGCGGTACCTTCAGGCACAATCAGGTAGTCGCCGAGCGCGTGATGGATTCAAACGCTCTTGAGCGGGAAAAAGGTATAACTATCCTCTCAAAAGTCACCGCAGTCTATTATGATGGCGTAAAAATCAACATTTTCGACACCCCTGGGCACTCTGATTTCGGTGGAGAGGTAGAACGCATCTTGCGATCTGTTGATGGCGTGCTGCTTCTGGTCGATGCTCGCGAAGGCCCAATGCCTCAGACCCGCTTCGTTCTGAAAAAAGCTCTTGAGCAGCGGTTGAAGCCGATTGTTGTGATAAACAAGATAGACCGGCAAGGTTCCCGTCCATGGGAAGTCATAGACGAGGTTTTGGACCTGTTCATTGAGCTTGGATGCAGTGAGGACCTGCTGGATTTCCCGTATATTTTTACTTCAGCCACAGAAGGCTATGCAGTCCTTGACCCGAGCCAGCAAGGGAAGGATATAGACCTGCTATTCAAAATGATCCTGGAACATATTCCTCCTCCGACAGTGCAAGCTGACAGCCCATTTCAGCTTCAGGTCACGAATCTGGACTATGACGACCACCTTGGCAGAATGTTTGGAGGCAAAATCCTCTGTGGCACTGTCCGGCGAGGAGAAACAGTTGCCATCATCAAGCGTGACGGAACACAGGATAAGTTTGCAGTAACAAAAGTGTTCATCTATCAAGGTCTCAAGAGAATCGAGGTCGAGGAAGCGTCAGCAGGCGAAATCGTCCTTCTGGCAGGTTATGAAGATGTACAGATAGGTTCAACTATCGCTGATGCAGATCAGCCCAAGGCGCTTCCGCTGATACATATCGATGAACCGACCGTCTCTATGGACTTCATCGTTAACAACAGCCCTTGGGCAGGAAAAAGCGGTAAGTGGATAACAATGCGCAACCTTTCGAACAGGCTCTACAAGGAGGCCAAGGTGAACGTCAGCCTCAGAGTGGAGCCAACCGACAGCCCTGATTCTCTTCGGGTGTCAGGAAGAGGCGAACTCCAGCTCGCCATACTGCTCGAGACGATGCGCCGTGAAGGCTATGAAGTCGCTGTCAGCAAACCAAAGGCTATTACCAGGAAAATCGATGGTGTGCTATGTGAACCGATAGAAGAAGTCACCATCGATGTAAACGATGAAGCTGTTGGAACGATTATCCAGGAATTAGCTGCGAGAAAAGGCGAGATCATCTCGATGAGCAAGGATGAAACAGGCAATAACCGGCTGATCTTTGAAGTTCCCACACGCGGTTTGATAGGTTTCCGTTCTGACTTCCTGACATGGACAAAAGGCCTTGGGATGATATCTCGCATGTTTAAGGAGTATGGGCCGCACAGGGGAGAGATCGTTACCCGCACACGCGGCAGCCTGATTGTCAAAGAGACCGGTAGAGCAACAGCCTACGCAATAGCCCCACTCCAGGAGCGGGCCACATTCTTCATCTCACCTGGTGATGAAGTTTATGAAGGACAGGTTGTTGGAGAAAACTCAAGGTCAGAGGATATGGTTGTAAACGTTACGAAGGCCAAGCACGCCACCAACATGCGGTCATCTACTGAAGAAGCTACAGTGCTTATTACTCCACCCAGGCAGTTTATGCTCGAGCAGGCGCTTGCATTCATCGGCGATGATGAGCTGCTGGAGGTTACACCTGATGCACTCCGGTTTAGAAAACGGATACTGAATCAGATAGATAGACGGTTGGAGGAACGAAGGTCTCGATAACCATGCCTGTTCCTGACAGAAATGAAATTCAACCCGGTCAGCGGGTGAAGATAGTGGAGAAGCAAAACCAGCCTACGGGACAGCAGACTGAAGGAGTTGTCTTGCGTATCCTGACAAAAAGCCCTGCTCATCCTCATGGGATAAAAGTAATGCTCACTGACGGTCGTGTTGGCCGGGTTCAGTCAATAGTATCCTAGCTGGATTCGTTAGCGCTGACTAATACTTGACGTTCGGATAAACCTATCAATGCCTCGCTAACAAGCTCATCCACCAACTGCCTTACCGGCACTACCTCTGAAATCCTGTAAGCATTGCGGCCAGCCATTATAAGCCCGTTCTCATGATCCCCTTCATGTGCGCTGACTAATGCTGCTGCAATGCAAAATGATGCTTCAGATGGATTGCAAGTCCTAAGACAATGATAGGGACACCTAATCGGCAGTTTTTCCCCTCTGTTGACGCTTTCCACCAGATTGTTTCTCACAGCACGCCCCGGCATACCAACCGGGCTTTTTACTATCATCATATCTTCCTGTTTGGAATCTATAATCACCTGCTTGCAACTGTCTGGAAGAGAACACTCATTAGTTGCCAAGAACCTGGTCGCCATCTGTACGCCTTCAACACCTATCTTAAACAATCGCGCAATATCACTACCATCAAATATGCCGCCAGCAGCTATTACGGGGATATGTTTTCCTGTCTTCTGCTCGAACTTCTGAGCAACTTTTATTACATCAGAACAGACTTGCTGAAGAGTACACTCACCCCATCCTGTCACTTCCTCCATATTGAAGCCTAAATGTCCGCCTGCAAGTGCTCCTTCAACTATAATGGCATCAGGTAGACAGTCATCCCTGTTCAGCCATCGGTTGCAGACAATCTCAGCGGCACGAGCAGATGAGACTATAGGTATCAAGCACACACCACTGCCTTTAGCAAGAGCCGGCAAGCCCAAAGGAAGACCTGCACCTGAGGTAATATAATCCACTTTTTCAGCAACTGCGGTTTTGACCAATTCGTCGTAGTTTGTCAGAGCTACCATGACGTTTACGCCAATGATTCCGTTAGATAGCTTACGTGAAAGGCGGATTTCTTCCACAAGTCCTGCGTTGCTCTCCTCGATGTAAGCGCGGCCTCTGCACTCTCCACGAACTAATCCAACGCTGGCAATAGTCCCAGCCATACCACAGTTGGCAACAGCCGACACCAACTTGTGATCTGAACTGCGGACTCCCATACCTCCTAAAATGAAAGGTGGATCGATTCTAAGATGACCGATTTGAAGGGGCGGTAAAGCTATCATAATTGTTACTCACAAACTCATATACTATAATCAGGATTTGGATATATTCAGGCGCAGATAACTACGAAAACCATCTCGATATACATAATAAGTTATATCGATTAGGCTGATGACTTACCTTTACACGAGGTTTTTGACTATGCGCCTGCTTAATCAATCTCCCGAGGAGGTAAACAGCTCAAAACTGTATCTTGAGCACTCAGCAAACACTGCAAACGGGGGATTCAGTCAGACGCAGAAGGTAGTATGCAATCTACAGATAGACGAAGACTCCGATGGCAGACGCTTGTCTGTTCATACTGAGTATACCTTTTCGCTCGCTAATATGCAACTATGATAACTTCCCTGCTTTAAACTCATGAAGGGTATGTATGCTTGCTCGGTGAAGGTTTAAAAGGGAAATAGCAGACAGATTTCGCGTTTCCATAAGCAATTGAGAGCATTCCGTGCTCATTACAGCATTTCTATTCCAACGGAGGCAGCTTTGATAAAAAAGATAGCAACAATCCTTCTGGCAGCGATCCCAGCGATGACAATCGCCTCAGAACCTATCGTGAATCTGGCACCCGTTACAGTCAAGCAAGTCAGGATTAATGATTCCTTCTGGTCGCCTAAACGAGAAACCAACCGCACTGCATCGATACCTCACAGCATTAAAATGCTTTACGATGTTGGTTACATTAGGAATTTTGAACTGGCAGCTCAGGGCAAACGTGAAGGATACTCTGGCCCGATATTCATGGACTCCGATGCCTATAAAGTCATAGAAGCCGCAGCTTATTCCCTTGCAACTCATCCTGATCCACAATTAGAAAAGCAGATAGATGAGATTATCGATAAAATCGCTGCAGCTCAAATGCAGGATGGTTATCTTAACAGTTGGTATCAGGTAAACGCGCCTGATCAACGATGGACAGACCTGCGCAATGCACATGAACTCTATTGTGCAGGCCATCTGATTGAAGCTGCTATCGCATACTACGATGCCACCGGCAAACGCAAGCTGTTGGATACAGCAATTAAGTTCGCAGACTATATCGACAGTATTTTTGGCCCAGGTAAACGAATGGGTTATCCTGGACACCCGGAAATCGAACTTGCTCTCATCAAACTCTGGCGGACGACCAATAATGAACGGTATTTTGACCTTGCACGCTTCATGATAGAAAACCGAGGCCAGAAATATTTTGCCACAGAGCACAATCAACCGTTGGAAAGTTATAATGGCACCTACTGGCAGGATGACCTTCCGATAAAAGACCAGGCTTATATTGTCGGACACGCTGTTCGCGCAGCATATTTGCTTTGTGGTGCAACTGATGTGGTTGCACGTACTAAAGACCAGGCAATTCTGGATGGTATAGACCGTATCTGGCACAACACAACGGAAAAACGGACCTATATTACGGGAGGAATCGGTCCTTCTGCTCATAACGAAGGTTTTACTACAGATTACGACCTTCCTAACCTCACCGCATACCAGGAGACCTGCGCATCAATAGCTATGGCGATGTGGAACTACAGGTTGAACCTGCTGTACGGCAATGCGAAATATGCAGACTATGTTGAAACCGCACTCTACAATGGCATAATCTCCGGCGTGTCTCTCGAAGGTAAAAACTTCTTCTACGTGAACCCATTGGAATCTATGGGAAGACATCACCGCTCCGGATGGTTCGGCTGTGCCTGCTGCCCTCCGAATGTCTGCAGGACTCTCGCTGCTGTTGGCCAGTATGCCTATGCAACTTCAGATGATTCCATCTGGGTGAACCTTTACATACAGGGAGGCGTTGATGTTGAACTTGCAGGCAAGAAAGTATCTTTGGATGTCACTACCGACTATCCTTGGGATGGCAAGGTTGTCATCGAGCCTAAGATAAGCTCCCCTACCCGCTTCTCTATAAGGCTTCGCATACCTGGATGGTGTGATGGCGCTCAGGCTAAAGTCATTGCCGACAATCCCGGCTTACCAAAAGTAGAAAAAGGTTATTTCATCTTCGACCGGACTTGGAAAACAGGGGATTCGATAGAACTCAATTTCCCGATGCCGGTGCGCCGGGTCGAAGCCAACCCACTTGTTAAGGCAAATAGAGGCTTGCTTGCACTCCAGCGCGGCCCCATTGTCTATTGCTTCGAGGAAATCGACCAACCAGTACCGCTTCATGAGCTTTCCATACCTGCCTCATCCGAGTTTGAACCTGAAAAACGTCCTGACTTGCTTGGCGGTGTGGTTGTTCTAAAAGGAACCGGTGAAACTCCTGCTAAAACTGACTGGACAGGCAGACTTTACCGGACGATGGTTCCTCCAAAGAAGGTTCCAGTATTAGCCATTCCTTACTATGCCTGGCAGAATCGCAAAAACTGCCCTATGCGCGTCTGGATGCCTACTGCTCTCCTTTCTATAGATGGGCTGGCTGGTCTGGCAGAGGTTACTGCATCATTTACCACTGATAACTCTAACCCGTGGGGTGCAAATGACGGTATCATCCCTGCATCTTCCCGTGATAATGCGCCAGCACAGATGCACTGGTGGCCGCATAAAGGCAGCGAAGAATGGGTCTCTTACAAATGGAGCAGTCCCGTGAAGATAAGCCGCGCCAGAGTGTTCTGGTTTGATGACGAACCGCGCGGTGAATGCAGGCTTCCGGCCTCATGGCGGTTGGAATATAAATCAGGAACCAATTGGCTGCCTGTTGAAGTGAAATCCGACTATCCAATCGAGCTTAGCAAATGGTGCGAAGTCACATTTACTCCGGTAACAACATCTGAACTCAGGTTGGTGGTCCAGATGAAAGAAGACTTTGCCGCTGGAGTGCATGAGTGGGAAGTTTTTCCTGATTAAACCTGCGGATTGGCTTATCAGCGGATAAAAATAGCTTGGTGACAGTGTTTGGTTCTTTACTGTCACCAAGCTGTTATCTCAAAGCATCAAAACACTACTTTGTCGTAACCAACAGAGCAGCATCGATATACTGCCCACCTTCTTCTTCATTGCAGTGAATGGCTATGACGTTTTTCCCTGGCTTGATAGCCTTCTTTACAGCCTCGGTAACTTCGAAGCCGGAGTATCTATCGTTCCAGCCTTCACCTTTCCATATCTGGACTCCGTTCAGATAGACCTCTGTCCCGTTATCATAATGGACAACAAGGATGGACTTGTCAATCTTCAGGTTGTTGACGGTAAACTCCTGTCTTAGCCAGATGTCCGAGGTAGACCATGGTGTACGGATATAGCTTTCCCATCCGTCTTTTTCGCCGAATCCTCCATAACCTTTCTGCCAGGAACTATCATTAAACTCAGGCTTAAACCAGTCATCAGTAGGTTTCTCTATTGTGTAGTTCCACTCCCTGGCAAGAGACTTATCAGGATTAGCACCGACCAGCACTTTCCAGTCCATCGGCTTAGATTCATGCCATGCAAACGGAGGATCTTTCTCATACGCTGCTACACGTGAAGTAATCTTCTTTAGCCTTGCGACGTCGAATTTAGGAGTGCGGTCATAGAAGTAAAGTCCGTTCTTCTCCTGCTCGACATCCGTAAGTTGAGTGTAGCTGAAACCAAACATATATCGGTTATCAAGAAGCGCGTTGGTAAGACCTTCGTATCTCTCGTAGAACTCTTCCATACTCTTAGGAGCATTACCATAGCCCCAACCGCCTTCAGCGTCCCAACCAGTACCGCCATACTCACTCACGAAGTAAGGAATAAGCTCCTCATTGTTTCTACTGGTATCGTAGCGAGCTGGAATAGCAACTCCCAGTCCGTAGCGGCTCATCCAGCGAGTGCGGAAAGTCTGTGGGTTCTGGTCATAATCATGTCCATCCATCACTTCAGGGTCCGGCAGGCCATGAGTCCAACCGCTGGCATCGATAACCGGTCTGGATGGGTCTACTGTCCGTGTCAGGTTGACAACCGTGTTCTGCAACTCGACCATGAACTTGCCGCCGGACTCATTAAACGGACACCAACCGATGATAGACGGATGATTTCTGTCACGGATTAGAATCTCGTTCCATTCGTTGACTATTGGCAGGACTACCTCTGGATTGTCATAATTTGGCCCCCAACTCGGGAATTCACCCCATACCAGGTAGCCCATCTTGTCAGCCCAATAGAGGAACCTTGGCTCGAAAACCTTCTGATGGAGCCTTGCGCCGTTAAATCCTGCTGCCATAGAAAGCTCTATGTCCCTCTTGAGCGCTGCATCACTCGGAGCTGTCCAGATTCCATCCGGGTAGAATCCCTGATCGAGGATTGTTCGCTGGAAGATAGGCTTGTTGTTAATTAGGATAGCCGCGCCTTTTATCGTAACAGTGCGAAGCCCGAAGTAAGAATCAACGCTGTCAACTACCTCATTGCCTCTCATCAGCTTGAGCTTCAGAACATACAGGAACGCATCAGTCGGAGACCACAACCTTGTCGTTGAGAGGTTCATGACACACTTATTGTTCCGCCAGTCAGCAGGACATTTGGCTGTTCCAACTTCTTTTCCGTTGGCGTATGCGGTGGCAGTAAAGGTAAGACCATCATCCGGTCCATCTACATTAGCCTGAATGAATACCTGCTTGTAGTCAGCCGATGGATCGATGCGAAAATCCTTTATAAATGTAGACCCCACTCCTTCCAGCCAGACAGTCTGCCAGATACCAGTCGTGCGAGTATACTGACAGCCAACACTTTCCAACTGAGGGCACTGCTTGCCAAGAGCCTGTAGACCGCTCCGGGTATCATCGAAAGCATGGATAACAACAGTATTCTTTCCCGGTTTAAGCTGTTTGGTAATATCGAAGGCAAAAGGTGCGCTTCCTCCTTTGTGCTCACCAACAAATGTGCCATTGATATAAACTTTGGTATACCAATCGCACGCACCGACATGCAGCCGAGTTCGAGGAGACTTCCATGACCCAGGAAGCTCAAATGTGCGGCGATACCATACATTCGTAACGAATCCTCGCCGTTCGAGACCTGAAAGCTTACTTTCTCTGCAGAACGGTACAACAATCTTGTCTGGATAGATTACCTGGTTATCCAAAAAGCTGGCTTTGGAATCGTCCGTTTCAGCGAACTCCCAGGTTCCATTGAGGTTCATCCACTCAGATCGTTTCATCTGTGGCTGTGGATGTTCAGGCCGTGGTATCTGCTGTGCTGTAACAGAAATGGCCATACAAAGAAGTAGAGCCACTGTTATTTGAACAGAACTCCCGCAGACAAACTTAAGTAATGTTCTCACAACTCCTCCTCTGCAAATATTACTCTGGCAAGTCGGTTACGGCTTGTCCTATACTGCTAGCTTAGCCATATAAACCAAGTGCGTCAAGCTTGGCTACTACTTATTAATGGAACTCAGCATTAGATAACGGAAATAACAATCTGTTGTTAGGCTGGAATAAATATTAGTGCCAGTGCATTAACATGTACGACGTAAGCCGATATTCCCAGTTAGGTCACAACTGGGCACATCTAAATAGCCTAACCGAGAAGCATCACAAGGCAGAGGATTATCTGACGTGACGGAGATTTTTGCTGGAGGCGAAATAATGTGCAGTAAAACTTCAATCCAAAGCTGATGAAGAATCACCTCTGGTTGTCTGACAGAAGAATACCGTCATCAAGCACTCTGAACTATCTTAGCGAGTTTAGCCGCTGCTGAGCAATCGAGCGCATCACGATATCCGGCATCTCAGCCGCCTTCTTATAGGCAGTCTTTGCACCGATCTGATCTCCTGCTGCAGCCAGATCATCACCCAGCAGAATCCAATAGTGCTGAGTATCAGGATAAAGCTCCACCAACCGCTTCCGAACCTCTGCAGCAAGCTTGTAGTCACGGTTTGACTCATAAATATCAGCCAGAATCAGTGAAGGCGCAGCAACCTTTTTAGTCTCGGACTCTTTCTTATACCACTCAGTAAGCTCCTGGAGCATACCTACTCTCCGAACCGCTTCGATTATCTGCGCGGAATCCAGAAGAGGGTCAACCTCCAGCCCATTTCGCCACGCTTCCATCGCGCCTTTATTATCACCAAGGTATACCCGGCTGAGTCCAAGCTCTCGATACCACAACGCTCTATTCTGCGGAAGCTCTTTGATAAGCTTTTCAGCCATCCTCGCACGGCCTTCATGATTGCCGGTGTAAGCATATGCACAGACCAGGAACTGCATAGCAACCACATCATGAGGATTCTGCTTCAGGGCTGCCTCATATTCAGAGATCCCCTGCCCCAAATTGCCACTCTGCCGATACGTATCCACAAGCATCCTTACAGGGTCATAGTAAGCAGGATTCATGGATACCGCACGCTTCAGTTCCTCGATGGCCTTGCGGTAATCTCCCTTTGCAGCATACACATTTGCCAGGTTCGGGACTACTTGAGAGTTCATAACCGGCGCGGTCCGTGTCAGGTCTGATGCTTTTTGATAGTTCTTAGCGCTTTCATCAAGCTTCATCTGCTGATGGAGCGCTTCACCAAGTCCCGCAGCCGGAACTGGATCATCAGGAGCCTGTTGAGCAGCCTTACGGAACTCTTCCTCTGCCTTTACGGGATCATTCTGTTTCAGATAGATATTACCAGCACGCGAACGAGCCTGAGATTCCAACATGCGGTCGTTCATAGCATTCTGATAAGCCTGCAGCGCCAGTGGAAACTGGTTCTGAGATTCGTAGACATCTCCAAGCCAGAGTTGAGCCTGCATATTGTTCGGGTCTAACTCGATAACCTTCTTGAAATTGGCAATGGCCTCAGCAGGGTTTACTATCCTGTTCGCCATTCCAAGGTTGAACCAGGGCTTCACCCAACCTGGAGCTAGATTTGTAGCACTCTTATAATAGCCTATCGCTTCTCCCAACCTGCCCTGCACCTGGCAGATGTCACCCATCAAGTTCTGCATTATCGAGTTCTCAGGATGGTCAGCAAGATGGCGCAGTATCTTCTGCGACAGGTCCAAACGTCCAATAACATCTGCTTCAACTCCGGTTACCGAGCCAACACCTACCGGCCCTGGAGATTTTATCCCTGACCGCATCCTTATCTCGGCAGCAGATGCAGCAGAACGTGCTTCGACGATTCTTCCCAACTGGGTATACGCGCCCTGGAGAAGCAAATAAGCCGTCGGGTCGTCCGGGACAAGCTTCGTTACTTCCTGGAACTGATTCGCTGCATCTTGATACTGCCGGTTTGTAGCCAATACAATCCCGTAAGTCAGCCGATAAACCGGATCATTAAGCTTTTGGTTCACTGCAAGCGATAGTTTAGGCAGTGCATCCTTGTACTTACCCTGGTTGAAAAGCTTCAGTCCTTCATCCAGAGGATTGGATGATACTCCCGTATCACCAAACGATATTACCGGAAACACCAAAACTAAGATTATTATTGCAATAAGACTTCTCATATCACTTCTATTACGGATAGCTGAACAATGCCGTGTTGCGGTTTCTTTCATCAACGCTGTTCAGCAAATCGACGCTGGTACATGGCACATCTATCTGTGCTAAGTTTCTCTGCGATATCAGTGACGCAATCCTGACACGCTCAGGCAGGATAGATATATTGGAATTCAAACAAGTCGATGCAATTGCACCAACAGACTGTGATGTAATACCTCCGGCTGCCAACCCTTTTCCTTCATCAAGTGAAGGCCCGCTGAGTGTCAGTTTTCCAAGGTCAACACTCTTTTCCGTCTTTGTATCATCTACTTCTTTATTTACTATAGCTCCAGTACTCCTTGACCCGAAAATTTTGGCACCTGAAGGTGGAATGTCCGAGTCCTTGAATATAGAATCTATATCGATATCTTCGGTCGGCTGCACTGCTGCCATAACCATATCAGATGGTTCTGCATCACCAACCTTACCAGGCCCGCCAAAAGCTACATCATCCTTACTCACCTCTGCAGAGAGAGTATCGGCTGGTTTGTCACTATGAACAACAACCGTTTTACTTGATGCACCTACTGGTTTGCTATGCTCAATTACTTCACTCTTGGAAGAATAGTCATGCTTTCGTGTAAACACCTCTGTCGGCGCTTTGGCGATCTCTACTGGCGGCGGAATCTTTTCAACTGTTTTGTCCGGCAATTCTTCATTAGTAAATCTTTCTGGATCTACTAATATGCTTCCTGCGCTGGGTGGTTTTACAGTTACAACATGTGTAGGCTGCTTACCAACACCAACCCAGTTCATGTTGATAACAACTGCAATCACAACAACAGCCGCAACCGCAGTGCCTGCAAATTGCAGTCCTCTGGCTCGCCATGCCATCTGTGTCGGAGTCGGAACTGTGTTGATCTCCCGCTCGATCCGGCTCCAAAGGTCCTGATCAGGTTCCTGAGCTGGCGTTTTGATGCTTCTTATCGCATCAGATGCCTTCTGCACCAAAGCAAGCTCTTCAGCACATCGCGGACACCGGGCAACATGGTTCTCAACTGCCTTGGATGTCCTCTCGTCCAATGTTCCTTCTATATATGGTATTAACCGCTTCCTGATTCTGAAGCACAGCATCTATATCACTTCCTTAGGCTGTTTCCAGCCAGTCGAGCTGCCCGCGCAGTTTTTTACATGCATAATGCAGCCTCGACCAAACCGTCCCCACTGAGCATTTAGTTATTTTTGCTATCTCTTCACATGAATAATCTTCAAAATAATGCAGAATCACTACTACACGATGTTTCTCAGGCAACTTTTCAACGGCCAGCCGGACTGCCCGTTTCCGCTCTTCAATCTCCGCAGCATCGGGCGGAAGATCGTGCGCCTCTGATACCAGAGAGTTCTCGATTCCATTTTCTGTGTCGTCTATTGACATTGCCTGTCTTGTCTTGTTCTTACGCAAGTATTTAATAGCCGTATTAACAGCTATACTGTGAAGCCATGTAGAGAAAGCAGACTGCCCGCGGAACCTGCCGATAGACTTGTATGCAAGGATGAATACATCCTGTACCACATCATCGACATCATCCCGGCTGGACACCATTCTGGAGACGATACCATACACAGCGCGTTGATACCGCTGCACCAACTCACTATATGCTGCTAAGTCTCCATCCCTGGCTCGCATGACCAGATCACTATCTGTCTGTTCGGTCCGCCCTGTAAGCGGAGGACTCCCAGTGACTATGGCCTTACCTCTAATTGCTGCAGTTCCTGCGCCTGACTCAATTCCAGCTTGAAATTGTTCTGTTCCTGCAGGAGTCTGCCCGTACTCTACATGTTCCATCCGATACTTCGGACTTCCAACCATACTTGCTATTGATTTATACGCTAATGTTATAGAATATCCTTCCCATTCATTAGAAGGATGTATCTTCATTATCTACGTATCTTGGGCAAGTTGTTTACGGAATTACTGTCCCATACCTCACCATACTGTGGGAAGTATCCACTACCCTGATTGTTCCTGTAACCCTGGTCGTAACGGTTGTTATAACCATTTCCATAATTTATTCCATTGTAGCCCATTCCGTTGTAACCATATCCGTTGTTCATGCCATTGAACCCTTGATTAAAGTTGCCCATTCCAGGCCCCATATATCCAAGTCCGCCTCCAAAGCCTCCGTAGAGTCCTCCGATGTTGTTATATTCACGGGAACGAGTATCTTCACCATTCAATATCGCAACTATGTCGTAGGCGTCGACGAAGTTCAAAGGTATCTTCTCAAGCCGGACTTCTTCCGTAATAGGATCAGATATGTCTATCGAAGGCGGTTCATACTGGCCACCTATAGGCTTTTCAACTTCTTCCCTCTTTGCCACGATATAAACATCACCTGTCTTCTTCCAGGTGTAGCCTCGTGGAGAAAGAAGCAATCTCAACGCAACATCTACCGGTTGATTATCTATATTCGCTGTTACCATACCTTGCACTTCAGCAGCAAAAGTGTAATTGACTCCTGCCTGATTGAATATAGACATCAACACGGTTTTGAGATCAGCATCGCGCACGTTGAGCGTTATGCGCTTCTGGCTGAGAGCCGAATCATTTACATTCTCATCAGTTGTCTGTGCTAAAGCTGGGACAGCAGCCAAACACACTGAAAGCACTGTCAGCAATACCAGCAATACATACACTACTCGCATAAACCATACACCAGCCTTTCATCTGAATTGACCATCCAATTACTTAGACCCTCGATGGCAGGTGTTACTTCAAAATACTTGGAAAATAAATTCAAAAAAGCCCGGTAGATTTTTTAATCCACCGGGCTTCGATGTAAATCTGGTTAGAACCTGATTGTTCTCGCTACAGAAAGCGGTGTATCGTTGGAAAATGCGAAATCAAAACCAAACAACCCAATACCGGTCGTTAAAGCTTCTCCGCTGTAACCAGCGCGGAGGGCAATCTTCTTATGCGGCTTGAACTCCACGCCCAGCCGAAGGTCTCTATCATCACCATAGGCTTGCGTTAAGTTTACCAGGTCAGCTACCAGGAGAGTCCTGGAGTTCGGCTGCATCGCTATACCTATACTCCAGATAGTATCCTGCTCTATCTCGCCTAAATCTGGCTTCAACAGGTTCGTAACCACCAAGCCGTAGCTCAATCTGGAAGGATTATCTGTCCGATAGATTATTCCGAGGTCAGCTCCAAGCCCGGATTCATCTTTTACCGGCTCATTTGATGTTTGCAGCAGGTTGTCAGGATCAAGAGAACCTGACCAGGTGATTGTCCTTCGAAGATACTCTCCACGAACCAGCCTTACACGGGTACCAATCCACAAATCACCTTTACCTGAAGCAAATTTTGGTACCTGGAAACCGAGCGAAAGAGAAGGCATAGCCAGAGCTTGCTCTATCCAGACTTCTGCCTCCATCTGAGTTGGATCAGTAGGCAAAACACCCGTCTGTGCCCACTGTCTGAAAGCCGCATTTGGACTTATTCGCACCCTTGCTTCCGCATCTACCAGCAAACTGAGCGGCGACCCTGATATTCCCGTAGCTGCCCCAACATCAAATATCGTATCACGCTTACCAAACTCCCGAGCAAGATCTTCCTCAACATTATCAGGATTTGTAAGGACATCAGTGAAGAAGTCGATGAAATCGTTGGCATTTGCACCTTCAGCACGAAGACTTATGTTCGGTAGCACGAAACGCACTCGCTTTGGCAGCATACCAAGTGCAGCAGGATTCATCAGTGCGGTCTGTCGCGGGCTGTCAGTAGCAGCAATGCCAGCTCCTCCCATTGCAAGGAATCTGGCATCTCCACCAAAGTTGACTTCGGCTGACGCAGACACCGCTATCAGACCGATGACGGCGACCAGTACCGCCAACACTACATTACGCATACTTACATCCTCCAAAATGGCTGTATTAAGGCTCGCTTACCGGATATGGAAATGAATCCGCATCCAACTAATAACTTCGGTAGTAAAAGCGGATATTCCTCAGGGTGGAAGTAGTTATCCTACAGGCATAAGGGCAAGCATTACTGCAGCCGTCACAGTGAGTGCTCCTGTTCCCAGAACCCCTGCATCCGGAGAGTAAAGCCCACCGGTCATCCATTCAGGGCCGTTTACGCTGCTGATTACAAGCCCATGTTCATACTTTCGGCCTCCACATGGCAGGCCGAACACAGGGCCCATTGCGAAATTCCATCCAAAGTGCAGCCCTATTGGAACCCAGAGACTCCCTGTGATCAATCTTGCCTGTGCAGTCAAAATCCCAAATATAAATGCATTTATGGTGAAGACAAGCGGAATCTTTGGATGCTTTATCAAATGCAATAGCGAAAATACAACAGCAGATCCTACTACCGCCACATTAGAACCCCATGAATGTTGTAAAACGCTGAATACATAACCGCGAATAGCTACCTCTTCAAACACTGCTGCAAGTGAAAAGTCGCATGCTCCACCGCAAAATGCCGGGAAATTGTCACCACTGATACTGGCACGTTCTATCTTGAACCAACCGATGCTGTAACCAGCAAGAAAGAGGAATGTAACCGCTACGAAGGCTACTGCTGCACCTTCAGAGAACATCAGAAAAGAATCAAATCCGCTCTGCAGGCCAAGTGAATAAAGAGGTTGGCGGTCTATGTATATGCAAAATGCCCCTGTGACAAGAAGGACTGCAAAAAGAGGAATTGCTGCGAATATAGCGCTGAAAAACGCGCGCCAACCTGCACTGGCAGACGAGTTCATAGCCCATCCATTAAGCTGCCAGTAAAGTCGGTGCGCAAACTCCAACACCAATCCGATGCAGACAACGTAAGCCGCAAGCTTTGCCCAGGTGCCGACGTCGGGCATACTAATATTGCCACCCCAAAATGATGCCCGGCATGTAATCCACCCACCGAGCTGATTGCATTGCTACAGCACATATTCCATAATCCAGCGAGTGATTACTGTATTTTATTCATCAGTATAATACCGGGTAGTTGCTCAGTCTTAGACGGATACAGCAGTCAGCCGTTCCCATATTATTCGGCTCATGTATTGATTAGATATCGGCACTTTATGGATATGATGAGTAAAGCTGAGATTATACAGAGGGGCTGGACGAAACGTTGCAGAACATCCACACAGGAGTGTATTCTGTGCAGATAGAATAAGAACAGACTGTTAAGCAGAATCCATTAGACGTGATTCAGTCGCCGTTTTAGAGATGCCAGTGCTTCGACTGCTTTCGAATAGGTCGGGTCAATACTGACAGCCTTTTCGTATTCATATTCTGCTTCAGTCAGAATTCCCACGGCCTCGTAAGCCTGGGCGATATTGTAGTGGATTTTTGCGACATTAGGAGCAATTTGTTCTGCTGCTTTGAATGCGCCTATTGCCTTTTCGTAACGTCCTTTGGCAGCATAGGCAGCACCCAGGCAGTTGAATGTCCTGTAGTCGTCGTTGTTCTCCTGGCTTGCCAGTTCAAACTCGGCAATTGCTTTATCGTAATCGCCGGTTTTCATGGCTGCAAGACCAAGTTCGAAGTGGCTCCCTGTCTGGTCCATTTCTTAAGGCACTCCTGCTCTGATTGAGCGTAAAACAGTCATCTGGCCTCAGTATAATCCGCTGTTGATTGGCTGTCAAGAATCAGCGCTGGTAAATAGTTAAATTGATATATCAAACGCAACGAATAATTTGGAAGGCTGATTAGCTAATTTTGAATTTGGGCTTTTTTGCATAATGGTAAACGGGTTATTTAAGATAGAGGGGAAATATTCCTACTTTCCTACTGATGACATTGTTGATATAGTGTGAGAACTGCGCCTGAATAGTTCTGAAATATAGCAAGCAGCCACGAAAACTCGACATATGTGGCAAAGTTTACGGAACTAAGCGACAACTTTGGGCGTCTAACCTAACTGAACTATAAGAACGGTTAGTGTAAACATCCTAATCTCAGAAGTCAGGCTTATCGCCTGCTCTATTAAATGCGCCACGGTTGGCACAGTTGTAATTTGAAAGGAGTCGAAGATTGGGCATGAGGTCTCTGCTTTACACCATTCTACTTGGTGTACTCTGTACTGGGATGGCTTTTGCTGCTCCCACAATAAACATTGTATCTGATAATGCATCGACTTACCCGAATAGCGCCGTTCCTAGATATTGTAAATTCGAGGTGACTTTCACCATTGGCAACATAGGCACTCACCTCACCGACTACAACGCATTCAACCCGAATATAGCTGCTCTTTCCAGTGATTACTGGAATAAAAAGGGCATACTGGTGGATGCACTACTTACAAAACCTGGTCAGTCATCACCGAGTATCACATACCCATGCTTCTATTACGAAAACTTTGATGGCTCAAAAGGTTGGAAACTCAGGTTCTCTCCTACTGAAGTCGGCACCTGGAAATATAAAATACGCGCCAAACACTCAAGCGGAGAAACCATTACTTCAGAGCGCACATTTAACTGTACAACCAGTTCAAAACATGGATTTATCCGCGTCAACCCGAATGACACTCGCTTCTTCCAGTTTTCAGACGGGACACCATTCCATCCCATCGGTACTGCTGTGACAGGCTACAGCACCGACTGGGATGACATTCATGAGACAGTCTTCTCTGAACTCAAGGCTAATGGCGGTAATTTCGCGCGAGTATGGACCGCATCCAGCCGTCAGATTGAATACTACTGGGTCAATCAAGGCTCACCTAAGCCTCAGGCACTCAACAGATATGTGCAATCAAGATGTGAGGATATCGACTATGTTGTAGACCTGGCCGAGGAGAACGATATCTATATTCAATTCCTGATTGACGACTGGACCCGGTTTAAGAACAACGAATCTCCATATATCAACGAAGGTGAATCTACCCCAGCTCCTTGTGAGTCTTATGAAGAGGTTTTCGATGGCGAAAATGGCACTCATGAAATCTACCAGAGGAAACTGCGCTACATAGCTGCTCGCTGGGGTTACTCCGTTCATGTGCTTGCCTGGGAATTCATCAACGAATACTATGGCGGCGACTGGGACGGAGTCCGTGACTGGCACGACCTGATGTGCGATACATTGAAAGCCAAAGTCCGCCCGGATTACCTGCCATCTGGATACAATATGGACCTTTGGGCGCAGCCGCACCTGACGACATCTTCAAATGGAAACCAGCGGCTACGAGCCAATGCAGGAATCGACTGGTCGCATCCTCAGCTAGACATTATCAATTTCCACTGGTACAACCAATACAGCAACACATGGACCAGCCTGGAAGCCCGCAATGAGGACGGAGATTACTTCAAGTTCGAACAGTTGGGTTGTGATAATGATTATCCCTGGATAGACACTGCTGTGCTGGTAGACCGGTTAGCCAGAGTCCAGATGAAGCGGATAGGATGGATCAAACCGAATATATGGGGAGAATACGGGCTTGGCTACCAGAGCGGTGACTGGCATGATGCGTATTATAAAGACTCTCTCGGACGCAACACCAAAGACGCTCTTTGGGTAGGTATCCTGACATCGCAGTACATCAACCAGTGGAAAGCTGCCTGGATGGTCGGCGGATGGCCAGAGGACGATGCACCGAGAAAATTCTGGTTCTTCAAACCTCTTGCTAATTATGTCAGAGGAGAAGACTTCACCGGATTAAAGCAGGAAACAGCTTATCCTGTCTCAGATCCGTTGAATCCATCTCCGACACTTACCTGTTCGAACAGTAAAATAATGGCTGTTGCTCTGAAAGGTAAAGACAAGGCTTATCTGTATGTAAAGAACCTGACCGATGTATGGTTCAGAGTTGTAGATTCATCCCAATGCCCTTCTCCTTCCAATCAATCGGGCACTGTCAAGCTCCTTGGTATGGATCCGGGCACTTATACACTCGAAAGATGGCGGACTGATATCGCAGACTCGAACCAAAAGACAACCAGTACCATTACAGTAGGGTCTGATGGCGTAGCATCTATCAATGTAAGTCTTGGAACCACAATGGGTACATATGACTACGCATACAAGATTTACAAAGACGGCCCATCTTCTCCAGCAGAAATAAGTGTAAGCATTAGCGCTGACAAAAAGCAGGTCAAACCTGGTGATATAATCACTTATTCAGTCAGCTACAACAATGCAGGAAACGGAGTGGCAACAAATATAAAGATAACCGTACCAATACCTGCAAATACGACCTATATAAGCAGCTCGCATAACGGTTCGCTCGTTGGAAATCAAGTAGAGTGGAACTTTAATGATATAGATGCGGGGGAAACCGATACTCTTACTTTCCAGGTAAGAGTCAACTAGCCACACACTATTAGGTCGATAATTCCCCAGGGGCCGGAATTATACCCGGCCCTTATTTATTTGTACATACTTTATATAAGCCTGTTTGCTTTGATATAGTTATGGGAACCATACCTCAGGACAATTGAACCTGGAGACAACATTGAACGATTCGGCTGCCAGTTCTAGTTGCCATACGTCGAGCCAGATAGTCACCAGCACACGAATCCTTATTACATTATGTGCATTGACTATTATCTTTGGTGTAGTATATTCAACTAATCTTGGTGATAGGTTCCTGTTTGCGGACGAAAAAGAATATTATGGACTTGCAGGTAATCTGGCCTCTATGCAGCGCTACACCTACTCAGGACAACATCCTTCCGTATACAGGCCGCCCGGTTATCCCCTTATACTATCAGTTCTTCGCCTGTTTGGAGCAGAATTAGTTCATCTAAGAATACTCAATTATGTTTTTCTTGCCGGATGCATGCTATTGGCTTATCGAATGCTGAAAAAACGAGCCTCGGGACGCGCTGGTACTATTGCAGCAATCATCATTTTCTGCTATCCGGTGCTGCTTTACACTGCTGGTACGTTGTATCCCACGATTCTTGCATCCTTTCTGCTTCTTACCACATTACATATCCTGACTCAGCCTGATTTATCAGCTAAGAACAGTATCTTTGCTGGCCTGCTGTTCGGTTTTCTCATACTGACAATACCCAGCTTCGTCTTTGCTCTGGGAGTGATACTTATATGGCTTTGGTTCACTCAGAAAAAAAGCAGGGCCAAAGTTGTCAGCCTGACCTTACTTGCTGCAGCCCTGATATGTAGTATCTGGATAACACGGAATTACATTGTATTCCGCTCATTCGTCTTCATCTCCGCTAACGGCGGCCTTAACCTCATCCTGGGCAACTCAGAGTACACAAAACCCAATTCAGGCTATGACGTTGACATCTCTGCATACTACCGGAACACGCTCAAGATGAATGATATCGAAAGGGATGATTATTACAAGAAAAAAGCAATCGAATACGTGCTTAACCATAAAGCTCAATCGATTAAACTGTATGCTCTGAAGGCATTGAACTACTTCAACTTTACAAGCGGGACAGACACAAGCATACTGAAAAACCAGTCAGCCAATATTTTAATGCTCGTAACATACGGACCAATCCTTACGCTGTTTATCCTGCGTCTGGCATCATTTCGCCGCAGGCCGCTCACACCTTTTGAGTGGATTCTGGTAATTCTTTACTTGTCGAATGCCCTTTTCTCTGCCATTTTCTTTACCAGAATCCGTTTCAGGCTGCCTTACGATTTCCTCATTATCCTGGTGGTTGCCTTGTATCTGGACTCCTTTTTGTTAAGCCGTAGAAAGCGAACATTCAATAATTAGTTTTCCTCATCACTCATCGCTCGCAACTTTTCATTTCCAATTTCCAATTGACTTCTTGCTAAATGGTATGGTAGAGTTAGTATGAGCCAGTCGAACACTTGCGCTAGCGTATTTGCTGGCCTGCCGACGGCCACCGTGCAACTATAGCGACCGTGCGCAGTATAAATAGCGCAGTATATAAAGAGGTCCGTTAGGGAGATGAGATTTTGCGGTCTATAGCTATTACCCTCGTACTCACGCTAATTGCAGCGTATATCCCTATCCCAGTCTATGCAGAAACTGGATGGGTATCAATTGTTTCTCCAAGCGCAGGTGAATCTCTTACAGGTCAACGCGCCGAAGTATCTATCAGCTTCAATACAGGCACATCCGAAAAGATTACCCGTGTTGAGCTTGATGTAGATGGTACTCCATACGGAGTCAAAAACCTGAGAGAACCAGTTTCCAGAGGTATCACATCTTTTCTGATTGATACCACAAAGCTCGGAAATGGCCCACACAAGTTTGTCGTCAGAGTCTATTCGGGAAGCAAGCTTATTGGCTCCACATCTGGAAGCCACAATATAGGTAATGTTCCGATTGACGTAATTGGGCCTGATGTCGTATTTACCGGCATTAAGAAAGGCCAGGTTGTCTCCGGCACCACGACTATTGAACTCAGCGCAAAGGACAATGTCGAGAGAAACCCAATGGTCTCTCTGTTCATCGATAAGACTCTCAAGCTGATTAAAAATACCCCTCCATACACTTATGCTTGGGATACTACGCAGTATAATGACGGGCGGCACACGCTGGAAGCCTGCGCATACGATGCCGCAGGCAACAAAGGTGAAGCCCAGGCAGTGGAGGTAATAGTCCGCAACTCCGATAAGCAGGTTCTGGCAGCCGATCCTGCCACTGATACTAAAGAGCCAGTAAAAACGGATGATGTCCGTGTAGTAAAATCTGTGGATCAGCCTGTGGAGCCAATCATCCCTGTAGAGAAAGAGTCCAATACTGCTTCAGCCAGATCAACCGACTCTAAAGCAACGCTCTCCTCCGGTCCGAACACTGTCTCAGCCAAACCTGATAGGCCGGTAGTAAAGCAGGAACCGATAAGAGTCGTCAAACAAGACACTGTAGTCCAGGAAAGTCAGCCTGTGGCAGTTGACCCAGTTGTTGATATATCGGATACAGTAGATAAGACTGATACACCCGATTTACCAATCATCACGGAGCCAACGCCTGCAGTGGAAACATCACCGGCTGTTACATCTCCAAGCGTTGCTGAAACGAAGACTGTAACCCGTGAAGTGATGGCTGCTCTGCCTTCTGGCATAGCTTCACCAGTAATAACTGAGCGGCCATCTATTGAACCAATCATTACTCCTGCCAAAGAACGCCCGAGTTTCAATCAGTCTGAGTTGCAGAAAGTAGATTTTCATCTGTCATCTGCACAGAAGCTCTCGAGGCCGCAGGTTCCGGTTATATCCGAGCCTGTTACTATGGCTATGGCACCGGAGCCTGTTCTCCCTGCTGCACAGCCATCCCTTGAACCTCATAAGGTCAAACTCACACTGCATACTGCAAAACTCGGAGGCACACTGGTCACTGAACTTAGATGTGTCATCGAATCTGCTGGTGGGGTCATTCTATCCTGGGATAACCAAACCAAGACTGTTCTTGCAATGTTGGACGGTAAGAAGATTAGAATAAAAGTCGGTTCCAGGACTGCTGATATCGACGGCAGCGATGTAAAACTGACCAACGCTCCTTACATTAATTCCAACGGCAGAACAGTTGTAGACGTCCGTTTTCTGAAGAGCTTGCTGGGAACGAGACTTGTCCTCGATGAGCAAACAGGTAAATATACTCTCATCTCGGGGTAGATTGTCATAGAAAATCCTTGATAAACCAAAACAGCCAAGCCCATAAAAGGCTTGGCTGTTTCATTTTGAGTATGCAGACTACCTAACTTTTTGTAGTCTCAACGGTTTTTTCCGGTTTCGATTCTTCAGTTTTCTTGCCGTTTGACGAAGGCCCGCTCTTGCTGTAATCATTTACATGAAAACCCGAACCTTTGAACATGATACCAACCGGAAAAATCACTCTACGGACTCTGCCATTGCACTTCTCGCACGCAGAGACCGGATCGTCAGTTATTTTCTGGATTACTTCGAATTGATGGCCGCAATCGCGGCATTCATATCCGTAAGTAGGCATTGTATATATACTCCCACAATGCAAACTTGTATCGCCCGGCGGGCGACCGGCCATAATTATACTATAAAATGAGCATATCTTCAACAGCACAGCTTACTGTTATTGGATTGATGTCAGGCACTTCGGTTGACGGAATAGACGCAGCCATAGTCCGGATTAAAGGCTCGGGAACCAGAATTCGTATGGAAATCCTGTCATCGATTACTGTCGATTATCCTGAACCGGTGAAGTCCGAGATATTCAACATCTTCAACATTGGAACCGCTTCTGTAGATAAGATCTCTGCAATGAATTTCCTGCTGGGCGAACTCTTCGCTGATGCAGCACTCACTGCCATCGATGCCGCTGGTTTGAGAACAGATGACATTGATTTGATTGCCTCTCATGGCCAAACTATCTGGCACGAGCCTAACGGAATGAAGATAGCCGGCAGGAATATCAGGTCAACTTTACAGATAGGTGAGCCGAACGTAATAAGTGAAAAAACTGGTCTCACAGTAGCCGCAGATTTCAGGACTGCTGACATGGCAGCTGGTGGACAAGGCGCACCACTCGTCACTTATGCAGACTATGTATTGTTCTCTAATCCATCCATCATCCGTGCAGTACAGAATATCGGCGGGATTGCAAATGTAACCTACCTGCCAGACTCAGATATGGACAGAATCATCGCTTTCGACACCGGCCCCGGCAATATGCTGATAGATGCAGCCGCAAACATACTCTTTGACCTTCCGCATGACAAGGATGGCAAAATAGCCGCTACCGGACAAGTAAAAGAACCACTGGTCAACGAATTACTGTCTCACCCTTACTTCTTGCTTCATCCACCTAAATCAACAGGCAGAGAGTTGTTCGGCGTGCAGTTCCTTAAAACACTGTTTGACGGGCCAATGCATGGATTATCCACTAAAGATATAATTGCAACACTGACTGCCTTTACGGCGAGAAGTATTTCAGATCAATACCGCAGATGGTTGCCCAAAATGCCGGATGAAGTCATCCTGGGCGGCGGCGGAGTGCATAATCAGACATTAATGCGAATGCTGGAAGAAGCGCTGGCGCCTGCAAAGCTGAAGACTCATGAGGATTTTGGTATCTCTAATGACGCAAAGGAGGCTGTTGCGTTCGCCATCCTCGCCAGCGAGACAGTAAGAGGTGTTCCATCCAACGTTCCTGCTGCAACGGGCGCATCTCATCCGGCAATACTGGGCAAGATATATCCCGGCCGCAACTGGATAAATCTTCAGCAGAAATTAAGCCTAACCAATCTCCTTGGCTGATTTTGCTAAATCCAACCGGTTAACATAACGAATAGCAGGCAATTGTGCCACAAGCACTGCAAGAAGTATCCCTACGATAGTCCAGATGACTGTCCGCTCAGATATGGCAGGTCTCATATTGAACGACTCACTTTGGTATAAGTTTACAAAGAAAGCTGATACATACTTGCCCAACGGTAGACCTAAAACCATACCAGCAAACCAGTAAATTAGGTTCTCTATCGTTATCATGGCAGCCATCATCCACCGTGGAGTTCCTAGAGTCCTAAGTGAGGATATCTCCCGGGATCGCTCTATGACGTTCATGATTGTCGCATTGAACATGATAATAGTAGAAAGCGTAATCGAGAACCCGAGCATCACATAGACGAACGTGTTGAACGCCTTGAGAAGCTCATCTATCTCTTCTCTGGTATACTGGGATACATCCACCTGAGCCACGCCTGGGAGATTATACAGCTTGTCCTGTATCTCATCTACATACCGAGGGTCTGCCTGAATAATTGCCCCGTTAATGGCATTCGGAGGCAGTTCCAGCGCGTTTCCATAGATACGGCGCGCATAATGAATAGACATTGCCAGTGCATTCCCGACTGGCTGATATGTAAGCCCCACAACCCTGACTCTAGTATCCAGTTCAGCTTCTACAGCACTGCGAGATGGAGAAAGGATCGCTGCTCTGTAACCGAAACTGCCGGGAACCTGAATAGCACCGGGAAACGGTGTGGGTACTATTGGCACATCTACCGATTCAGGAACAGCCATCTCCGGCAGTGAAAACCTTATCTGCTGTCCTACAGTAACACCCATGCGTTCGGCAGTTGCTTCACCTATTAATACGCCTTCACTTGGGATATCCACCGTTCCCCCATCGGGAGACTGCAACTGCAAAAGCCTGGTTCCCGGTACAAGCCCATAGACCAATGTAAGCTCAGATTCTCCGTTCTTCTCAATCTCAGCCGGAAGCTGCAATACAGGCTCTACTTTCTCGACTCCCTGCCAGTTTCGAACCCTGTCGATTACGAACTCCTGCTGCGGATTCAAGAAGCCGACTTGTACATCATACTTCTGCACATTATCGAAGTAGAACTCGATAGTCTCTTCCGAGGAGTCCAGCAATCCTCCCGACACAAAGATAAGCACGACTGCCGAAACCACACCAGCAATCGCACCTAAAGACCTCTTGGGACTTCTGAAAACGTTCCTGATAGGCAGTCTCCAGATGAAAGAAAGCCGTCCAAGAACTGAAAACCATCTCTCAAGAACAGGCACACGCCCGCCAACAGTAACTTCTGTCCGTATTGCCTGCGCAGGAGGCAATTTTGCAGCCTTGATAGCTGGAATCAATCCGGCCATCGTTGTAACAATCAATGCGGTTGCTACACCTGCAAAAATCACTGACCACCTTGGCCCGATGTCATAAAACGGAACCTCGATATTGGTTGTATAAAGCTGCGTTACCTCTCCTGCCAGATAATAACCTAGAAATCCTCCCAAAATCGAACCGAGAAGCCCAATCAATACAGCAAATGACAGATAATGCTTGTAAACAGCCGATGCAGAATAACCGATAGCTCGCATAAAACCTATCTGGCTGCGTTGGGAGTGTATCATCCTGCTGAGGAAGTTATAGATGCTCAAGCTGGCGATGCTGAGAAACAACAGAGGGAAGAATATCGCAAGTCCTCGGAGCGCTTCCAGGTCCATCTCCAGTAGTTCATAGCTCGCCTGCTCTTCTCGTGGAATTGGGTCTTCTGCTCCATAAGACTCAAGCACCTGGTAAGCCAGACGCATCACGGTTTCTCTGTTCGCATCAGGTTCAACGGTTGCCAAAACCTGGTTTATCTCACCGGATGTCCCAAACAGCCTGTCAACTTCGGTTTTCCGCATGACCATAACACCGAACTGACGGGGCGATGGCAGTGGATACTCACGGCCTCTGACTACTATGATATACTCAGGGCTTTTTACTATCCCGGTTACGCGGAACCGGATTTCTTCATCATCAATTACCGGATAAATGAAGTCCCCAGGCTTAAAATCATGATATTCTGCAAATCCAGACTCCAAAACAAGCGCTCTTGATACACCAGGTCTTGGCAAGCTGCCCTCACTGACAAGAAGCTGGTTGATCTGCGGATTATGGCTATCAGGTATGGATACTATCCTTCCGGTTACTTTTTCTACCTCTCTGCCAGGAAGCTCGATTTCTATTTCCTCTATTATCCGTCCTTCGACTGTCCTGATCCCCGGAATTCTCCTCAGTCGCTGAAGCACGTCTTCAGGAGCAGAACGCACATCGATGGTAAAATCCGCAAAGTTCAATTCGTCATAAGAACGTTGATAGGACAGCCCCATGTTGAGGTAAGATGCATACGCTGCCTGGAACAGCGCAATCCCCGCTGCCACTATAATCACTACACCGATAAAAAGCCAAGGAGAAAATATGATGTCCCTCAGCAGCTTGATGTTCAACTTGGAGGTCACCATTTAAGCTCCTCCGGGTCTATCGGGTTCGGATTTACATCTATACTGGTGATATCTCCGCTCCGCAGGTGGATTACCCGATCCGCCATACTGGCTATCGCAGAATTGTGTGTAACAAGGATCACCGTAACTCCCTCAAGCCGCGCGATATCTCTCATCAGCTTGAGGACTTTCTTGCCGGTCTCGTAGTCCAGGTTGCCTGTTGGCTCATCAGCAAGAAGCAAGGGGGGATTCTTCACCAGGGCACGCGCAATCGCTACCCTCTGTTGCTCCCCGCCGGATAGTTCGCTTGGGAAATGATCCGCTCGTTCTGCCAGACCAACAGATGCCAGCACTTCGTCTGTCGACCTTGGCTCTTTGACAAGCTCTGCAACGAATTCTATGTTCTCTCTGGCTGTCAGGGTAGGCACGAGGTTGAAAAACTGGAAAACGAACCCTACATTATCTCGACGATACGCCGTCAGCTCATCTTCATCCATCTCTGCAAGGTCTACGCCTTTGAAACAGATTTTTCCCGATGTAGGCGTATCGATCCCTCCGATAAGGTTCAAGAGCGTGGTCTTACCTGAGCCGCTAGGGCCTAGCATTACGATAAACTCGCCTTCATAGATGACCAGATTCATCGGGTGAAGCGCAATCACTTCCACTTCACCCATCATATAAGACTTGGCAGCGCCTTCCAACCTGATTATCTCGTTTCGGCCATCTTCCATCACTTTACAGTTCGGACCCGTTCGCCATCCGTCAGATCATCTACATTCGAGACTGCCACAACCTGACCAGCGCTCAATCCATCTCGGATTATTGTATAGTCGAAGTTAGAAAGCCCTACTTCGACCTCCTGCCGATACGCGCGGCCATCTCGGATTACATAGACCACATCCTTATCCCCTACCCTCTGCACGGCATCGTTTGGGACAAGAAGCACATCTTCCGCTACCTTCAAGCTGCCGTCTACATTCACTTCCATGCCCGCCCGAAGCGGCAGATCCGACTCTACAATGTCTATTCTTGCTCTTACGACCTTTGCTCTGACCCGGCCAACCTCTTTGGGAACAGCCACTGGAGATACATCCGTTACCACGCCTGTAGCATAACGCCCCGGATAAGCATCAAGGCTTATTCTAACCTGCTGACCGGTATCTACGGCCGCAACATCCTCCTGATCGACCTCCGCAGTCACCCAGATATCCCCGTCTCTAGCCACTGTTACAATCGGCTGTTGGGGGCTGACTGTTTCGCCTTCCTCTACATGCCTTCTGACCACAGTTCCGGTAATTGGGCTGGTGATACTGGTAAAGCCCAACCTTGCTTGAGCAGCCTGCAATACTGCCTGAGCCTGTTCTACCTGTGCTCTGGCCGCTCGAACTTCTTCCTGACGGACTGCAATTAGCTCTTCTCCGGCCAACGCTTGAGCCAGAGACGCCTCTGCAGCCCTGACTTCAGCTTGAGCCGCTTCTATTTGCTCGCTTCTGGCGCCTTCCCTTACAAGCGCTAACCTCTCTCTGGCTGCACTGAGATTTGCTTCGGCAACCTGCACAGCCGTCCGAGCTTCATCGAGTTGTCTTCTGGAAATAGCGCCCTCTTGATACAACTGCTCAGCCCGGTTCAGTTCCAGTTGAGCGTTTCTGGCCTGTGCAGCAGCCTGATCTACTGCAGCCTGTGCTTGTCTAATCTCTTGAGGACGAGACCCCGCTTGAAGTTCAGCCAGTCTGGACCTTGCCGCTGATACGGCTGCTCTGGCCCTGCTGATTTCTGCATTGACCTGCCGAGTCTCCCCTGCAAGCCCCTGGTTTGCTGCTGCAAGCTGAGCCTGCGCCGTAGCAAGCGCTGCTCTGGCGCGGTCTACATCCGCCTGCAATTCCGACGGGTCAAGAAGCGCTACCGTCTGCCCCTGCCTGACAGCATCGCCTTCTTCGACCAGTATTTCGCTTACTTCGCCAACCACGCGAGCGCTTACATCGGCCACATTGCCCTCTACGACTCCGGTGGTGGACAGGTCCAGCACAAGATCACCCCGAAACGCCTCAGCAGTCTCGACTTCAGTTGGCCTGGGAATGAGGAGGGCTATTACAGCCGCAATAGCTGCGATTATAAGGACAATCCAAATTATCCGTTTTTGCCTATCGCTTTCTCTGCGCATCGATTTTTTACCAAGACCTTATATAAAGCCTGTTGATTATACCCAAGCTGAACATTTTCACTGCACGGATGCTTGTACAAAAAACAAACCCGGCGAAATACAACTCCCACCGGGGTGTAAATGCAATTATTGACTTAATACCTGACAACTCGCATTCGATCATCATTAGGCGATCTTATGCATCCTTGAGTATCTTGAGTGTCCAATCTACAAGTGATATTTTAGGTACAGTAATGCGTTTGGCAAGCAAATCCTCTCGCATCTGTTCCAACAGAGGTATGTACTCCTTGAGCTTCATCCATCTGATGAGTAAAAGTGCATCCCAAGCTTTTTGTTCATCACCGCTGAGAAGCAAAAGCCTGAGAGCATCTATAACAGCACGTTGGAGTTCTGGAGCATACCGTTCTATCTCCCACTGGACTCGAAGCATTAGCTCTTCGCCGCTTTTCTCATAAGCTGGCTCTTTGGTAAGATCATCAAATAGCTGTTTCAACCACTCGGCAGCTTCTTGTACCTTCTCGTTTGTCATCATCGTATCCGTTTCAGGAACCTCGGGTCAGTCTGTCAGTCGGGTTTTCTATGCTGATGTAATGAAAAAGCTAGTGGCCTCCATGTGTAGCATGAGCTACACTTGGGGTGAAACAAGACCCA